>ONTQ01000035.1 GCA_900320795.1 uncultured Bacteroidales bacterium | reverse complement strand
CATATCAAATTTTCTGGGTACTTTTGCAATGTAAGCAATAGCTTCAAGAACCTATACTTCAAGTATAAGTCATACGAACTAAGAACCAGATTGTTAAACATATAAAATAAAACACAATGAGATTCTTCAAAAAATTTGACGGCATCATTTGGGAATTCAATTCCGTGGGCGAGTATATCAATTTCGTAGTGAACAGAGCCATTTGCTACATTCTGGTCATCCTCCTCCTGTTCGGCCTATTGGTACTGATAGGAAGATCGTAATGCAACAGCCCCGCCACTCCCCAAATCCCTTTTTGCAAGCTGACCGGTTTTCATATGCCCCAAATGACTTGGGGCATATGAAAAAGACGTAGGTTTGCATATTAGAATCACTTATAGGTATAAATCTTTAGCCAAGTCCACTTTTTATTTATACCTTTGCACCTGTGAAGTCAAATATTAAATTATATTCAGTTATGGCAACATTTACTATTGAATGCGAGCAGTCGCTGGGTTATTCACACTTCGGCGGAGACGTGACAACCCACGGAGAAAGTACCGTCGAACTGACCGATGAGGAAGTGAAGACACTGGTGGACCTGATTCGCGAGAAGAACACGACCGACGTGGATAAACTGGAGTTGATGGAAAAACACCCCGACCTCTACAGGAAACTCGACGACGCCTACCGCAGCATGGCCCGTCGTACCGAGGAGTTGTACTGGCTGTGGGATGGCTACGACAACGGTTACTACGAGTACGACACCGAAGACCTGATGGACTATGGCTCCGTGAAGCGTGCCGTGCTGGGCATCACCATGGGTACGGTGGACAAGAAAATTGCCGACGAAATGAAACTTTCCTCCGTAAATGGCGTATATATTAACGAGGTTTTGAAAGGAAGTGCCGCGGAAAAGGCCGGCCTGCAAAAGAACGACGTTATGGTAGCCATTGATGGACAGAAGATTAGCGATGCTTCGTCCGTACAGGCAAAGGTGAGCAGTTACCACCCTGGAGACAAGGCCGTCATCACCTACATCCGTGACGGAAAACAGTATGAGGCTACGGTTGAATTCCAGGCCGCCGCCCAGGAGAATGGCGAGGTGGATCTCAACGGTTCTGTCGTTTTCTACGGTGCCCGCTTAATGAAGGGCGAAGCCGATACCCTGAAAGGGTTAGGGCTTCGTTCCGGAGTAAGAATCCTTTCTGTGGGTAGTGGCAGGATGGCGGAAGCCGGTGCCCGGGTGAATACCTTCATCACCCATGTGAACGGCGAGGCCGTTTCAAGCCCCGAAGATGTCGTCGCCAAAGCCAAGAAGGCGAGCCGTGCCATCTACATCGAAGGTGTAGATATGAACGGAAGAGCATTCTACTTTGGTTTCGGCAAGTAAGGAACTGCCGATAATAACTTGATTCCGGTCGGTTTCTTGCTCATGGAACCGACCGGAATTATTTTGTACTAGTATAATGAGACAACTTAAAATTACCAAATCCATCACCAACCGCGAGAGCGCGTCGCTGGACAAGTACCTGCAGGAAATCGGCCGCGAAGAACTCGTGACCCCGGACGAAGAAGTGGAACTGGCCCAGCGCATCCGCAAGGGAGACCAGGAAGCCCTGGAAAAACTCACCCGCGCCAACCTGCGCTTCGTGGTATCCGTGGCCAAGCAGTATCAGAACCAGGGCCTCAGCCTGCCGGACCTCATCAACGAAGGCAACCTGGGCCTAATCAAGGCGGCCGAGAAATTCGATGAAACCCGCGGTTTCAAATTCATCTCTTACGCCGTGTGGTGGATCCGTCAGAGCATCCTCCAGGCCCTCGCGGAGCAGAGCCGCATCGTGCGGCTGCCCCTGAACCAGGTGGGTTCCCTGAACAAGATCAACAAGGCCCTTTCCAAGTTTGAACAGGAGAACGAGCGCCAGCCTTCCAACGAGGAACTATCCGAGATGATCGACGTCCCCAAGGACAAGATTTCCGACACCCTCCGGGTGGGCAGCCGTCATGTCAGCGTGGATGCGCCCTTCGTGGAAGGAGAGGACAACAGCCTGCTGGACGTGCTTCCCAACGACGATTCCCCCAGTGCCGATCGCGGCCTCGTGAACGAGAGTCTCAATACGGAAATCGAGCGTGCCCTGAGCACCCTCACCGACCGTGAACGCGAGATTATCAAGAGCTTTTTCGGTATCGGCTGCCAGGAAATGACCCTGGAAGAGATTGGAGAGCGCTTCGGTCTCACCCGTGAGCGTGTGCGCCAGATCAAGGAGAAGGCCATCCGCCGCCTCAAGAGCCCTTCCCGCAGCAAACTTCTTAAATCGTACCTGGGATGACGCCGGAAGCCTTTATTCAACAGCAGGCTGCCAAGGCCATCCTGGCGATCTACGGAACTGAAGTGGTGGAAACGTCACTTCAAGTTTCTGTTACCCGCAAGGAATTCGAGGGAGACTATACCCTTGTCACTTTCCCGCTCCTGAAAATTACCCGCCAGGCGCCGGATGCCACCGGCAATGCCATCGGCGCGTGGCTGATGCAAAATGTGAAGGAAATATCGGCCTACAACAGCGTGAAGGGGTTCCTGAACCTTTCTTTTTCGCCGGTTTACTGGAACGAGAGCCTGCAGGAGATTGCCTCCGGAAACGATTTTGGCAGGCTTCCGGCCACCGGTCGCCGCATTATGGTGGAGTTCTCTTCGCCCAACACCAACAAGCCACTGCACCTTGGTCATATCCGCAACAACCTCCTGGGTGACAGCGTGTCCCGCATCCTCAAGGCCTGTGGCAACGAGGTCATCAAATCCACCATTGTGAACGACCGCGGCGTACACATCTGCAAGAGCATGCTGGCCTGGAAAAAATGCTTCGATGGCAAAACCCCGGAAAACACCGGCATCAAGGGAGACCACCTGGTGGGAGACTGCTATGTGGCCTTTGACAAGCTGTATAAGGCCGAGGTAAAGGAACTCATGGAGGAAGGCCTCAGCGAGGAGGATGCCAAGAAGCAGGCTCCGTCCCTCAAGGAAGCCCATGAGATGCTGGTCAAGTGGGAGCAGAACGACCCTCAGGTACGCGCCCTCTGGGAGATGATGAACGGCTGGGTGTACAAGGGGTTTGACCAGACCTATGCCGCCCTGGGCATCAGCTTCGACCAGGTGGACCATGAGTCTGAAACGTACCTGCTGGGCAAGGAACTGGTGCAGAAGGGCCTCCGTGAAGGCGTCTTCGAGACCGAGGCCGACGGATCCGTCTGGTGCGACCTTACCGCCGACGGCCTGGACCGCAAACTGGTTCTACGCGGTGACGGTACTTCCGTGTACATCACGCAGGACCTCGGTACGGCCGAGCGCCGCTTCAACACCTACAAACTGGATTCCCACGTGTATGTGGTGGGCAACGAACAGGATTATCATTTCCAGGTGCTCAAACTCATCCTGAAGAAACTGGGCTTCGACTGGGCCGACCAGATTTATCACCTTTCTTATGGCATGGTTGAGCTTCCGGAAGGCAAGATGAAATCCCGCGAGGGCACCGTGGTGGATGCCGACGACCTCATCGAAAGCATGTACCAGGAAGCCAAAAAGACCTCTGAGGAAAGCGGAAAGCTGGAAGACCTGTCCGAGGAAGAGAAGGACAGACTGTACCACATCATCGGCCTGGGTGCCCTGAAGTACTTCATCATCAAGGTGGATCCCAAGAAGACCATGCTCTTCAACCCCAAGGAATCGATTGACTTCAACGGCAACACGGGCCCCTTCATCCAGTATACGCACGCCCGCATCTGCAGCATCCTTCGCAAAGCGACGGTATCTTTCGGCCCCGAGAGTATCCAGGCCGATGCCAAGCCTTCGGCCAAGGAGGTGCGACTGATAAAGCTTTTGAGTCTGTATCCCGGCAAAGTGGCCGAGGCCGGCACTGCGCTGAGCCCTGCCGTCATCGCCAACTACGCCTACGAACTGGCTAAGGAGTTCAACCAATATTACCACGACACCCCCATCCTCAAGGAGACGGAGATGGCGGTGCTCAGGTATCGGCTGGAACTTATTGAAACACTGGCCCGGACCCTCCGAAGCGCCATGTCCCTGCTGGGGATAGAACTTCCGGAAAGAATGTAATGCTTACCGTCCTTCGAATTTTCGGAGGACGGTTTTCATGATGGCTTCCATCTCGGGCGAGGTTTCCAGGGGGAAGCCGAAAGCGGCGACACGCCATGCGCCGGCATCAAAGAAGGTGGCGGCGGTGACATTAGTTCCCTGGTAGCGCATGACGGCCTGGGTATGGTCCGATGCCGGAGCCAGACCGTCCGGATTCTCTACCCGGTACATCAGGGGGGTCCAGGCGCGGTTGTAACTGGCCGTGGGAAATCCGCTTTCGGCGAAGGGCTGCACGATGCCGGAATAGTCTCCGAAGTTGCTCACCCACTGGTATCCCAGCACCTCCTTGACAAAACTCCTTGTCTGTTCCGATGCCTTGGGGACGCCGGGATATACGCTGTCCCAGACATCCGTGGCAATGTAACTGCCGGAAAGAATCACGTTCCCGCTGCCGGCTGTGAACTGGCGCAGCGCATTTTGGAGCGACTCCGGGAATACACTGTAACGATGGGGAATGACACCTCTTCCAATGCGTGTTGTCACCTGCTTTCCGCAAATCAGATCCAGGGCGAAGGCATCTGAGTTACCGTCGAAGGCGGCCACGCTGCTGGATTCCACGGCGTAACCGGCATGCAGGAGCGTCCGGGCATGACGGGCAACGAAATCAAAGTTGTTGCCGGCGATGAGACTTCCGCCCATGTCGGTGTTGGAACCGCCGAAACCGGGATTGTCATCATCGGTCCATTCTTTGGAACGGTCATACTCATAGACCGTACCGGCCAGCAGGAGGTCATTTCCCCAGGGAACGCCGCTATCCAAGTGGTCGGTAAAACCGGCGAACTGGGGAGAATCGAACCAGGCAGGGGCGGCTACCCGCGTGAAATTATTGACAATAAGGACTTTCCGAGTGCTTTCCCGGGGCTTCCCGGCCGCCAGGATCTCGGAGGGGAAACTCTCGCCTCCCTGATTGCAGGCCGTAATGGCATAACTGAACAGCTCTCCGGGTTCCAGCGACAGGGTGCAGGTGGTATCCTGAATCTGCAGTCCTTTGGTGAAGGCTCCTCCGCCGCGGCGGACATACACTTTGTAATAGTCGGGCCGCGCGGTGGGCTCCAGCGCATCTTCAGCGGGCTGCCAGGAAAGATGTACTTTCTCTCCTTCCAGCCTGGCCCTGAACTTTTCTACCGGCAGGGGCTGCACCACATAGGAACAGTTATACCTGGAACTCAGGTATTTGAGAATTCCTTTGTAAACACTGCGGGCCACGGTAAAGCGGAACTTCGGATCCAGCCCGTAGCGCATGTCGGCAAAGTTCTGGTGGGCCAAAAGTTCCAGAATCATGGACGGGACCTGCGGGACGCGGCTCTCGCTGTAGGAGCGGTCTCGGATATCGCGACGCGTCCACAGCGGCTCATATTCTGCCCGGATGTCCTGCACTACCTGGCTTTGCACGAAATCGGCCAACAGGCGGCTTGTAAGGCGAGTTTCTCCGTCCGGGAACTCTTCCTTCCCTTCACTTCGGAGGGTGTAAATGGCGAGGGTACCGACGATGGAATCATTGGGGGTGACTCCGGCATCGGAGTGGAAGGCCAGGGCCAGGTCCAGCGGAACCTTGCGCCCGGGCGTGTCGGGATTCACGCGGGAACCGCCGCTCATTTCATTCACCCATATCCCCCGGGAAGAAAGATCTTTCTTGTAATCGCCCTCCCATTTGTCCAGCAGGGTCATGTCCAGGCCGGAATACTGGTAATTATACAGGGCGCCTTCCACGTAGGAGGGCAGGCCGGAAAGAGTACCTTCCCGCTCCACTTTTCCCATTCCGCCGCCGAAGCGGACGGCATCTGCCGTCACTACGCCATTGTGGCTGCTGCGGCTGCTCAGGGAGACATAGCCCTTTGTACCTTTGTCAAAGTAAAAACTGCCCAGATAGATCCAGGTGCCGCCTCCCATCTGCTGGTTCACATGCCGAAGGGTTTCTCCGCCCAGGTGATGGACGGTGTAGCGGGCATCGTTGGTGCTGCGGGGAAGGGTCTTGTAGCTCACATAGACGGCATAGACACCTTTTTCGGGGATGTCGGGACGCCAGATGGCTTCGCTGTGTTCTTCGTCTTCAGTGCGGGAAGTGGCGCTCATCCGCGCCGTCCCCATCCGGAAGGGATTGTCCGTCCCGCTGTAGCGCTCCTTGGCGTCGGCGAAGCCTTCGCCGGCGCTATCCCAGGTGCCTTTTTCTTCGTATCGGCCCTGAATCCTGACCTCGGCGCTGCGGGAGCCGGGGAAGGCGGCATCATTGTCACAGACTACCTCCCAGCTTTGCGGATCCCGTTCGCGGGGCGACAGGACCACGGCGCCGGCGTTTTCCAGCATAGGCATCAGGAAGGGAACTACGTAACTTTGTGTGTAGAGGTCTTCCACCGTACGATGAGTGGCACTGCGTTGCCATTCCCAGCGGCGCGTGCTCTCCTCCCAGTACCGGCCATGGCTCTGCCAGAGGGCGATATGTCTCCCGCTCAGGCCTTTGGGCCAGTCGTCATCTCCGCGGACCAGCGGCGCAGTGGCGGTGCGGGTATCGGCTACCTGGTATGCGCTGACAGGAACGGGTTTCCCGTTGTTTCCGATGGCGGGAAGCACCAGATCCGCGATATTCTGTTTTTTTGCATAGATGCTGCCCACGGAGTAGCTTCCCAGTGCAGAGGCGGCCAGTTCCCCCAGCTGCTTCCGCAGCCAGGTGACATCTCCGGGACGCCAGGGATAAGTGCCGATGCTGGCAGAATAGTAGAAATCCAGGGATGTCCCTCTTACTGTCACCTTTTCCAGCTTGAGGAGGTTGTTCACGCCGGTGCGGCGTTTGAGCCGCTGCTGGAGCGAGTCGTTGGCCTCGCGGAAATCCCGGGGGCGCGGCTGGGAAAAGACGGCCTGCGGAGTCAGCAGGCAAAGGAGGAAGAGGAAGGCGAAGAGCTTTCTCATGCTTTCTTTTTCTGTTTCCGGATATCCCAGAAAATGACGATGGCGGTGCTCAGGACCAGGGCCAGGGTATCGGCCAGCAGGTCCAGCGAGTCTCCGCTGCGGTAGTTGGTCAAACGGGCTTGCCCCCATTCCGTCCCGACGGCCAGCAGGAGGCCGATGGCAAGGGTGATCCCGGAGAAGACCAGGGTATGTGAAATGTTCTCCGTAAACTGGTCAAAGGCCAGGAACGCCAGGATGGGGAAGGGGAAAAACATGCAAAAGTGCACCAGCTTGTCGCTGGGGAGGCCGAAGATGGTCCGCGGGATGGAAGGCGCGCTGTCAAACTTGCCGAAGCAAAGAAACAGCACGATTGCCACATATAAGAAAAAAATGGCTCGGAAAGCGATTCTCTTGCGTCGGGTCATTACAGGTATAGTTCTCCAAAATACTCAGGCCGATGGAAATCGGGTTTTTCTGTGGAAACAGGGCTCCAGCTGAGGAAATGCGGATGGGCGGTCTTGTCCCCGCATTTGTAGAAGTTGGCGCGAATCATCTTCGGCAGGCGGTCAGCGTCCATGCCGATGAGCCAGAAGGGAATCACGACACAAACCCGCCAGGAGTGAAGCCCTTCTCCCTCCCCACTGTCATTCTGCGAGAATCGTAGAATCTCATCCATCTCCTCCGCCGGCCTTGTCTGACGGTTGTGCCGGTCGGCACCGGTCGCGGCCAGCACCTTTCCCAAGGCATTGATTTCGAAATTATAGTAGCAACTGCCGTCCGGGTCTTCGATGAACACCTCGACGCAGCTGTCCTCCCACTGTCGGCCGTTGTCCTCCGTGTTCTGTGCCCGGAGGTCCAGGCCCGAGACGCGGAAATCCACCACCAGGGCATCTTCCGTCCGGGCGATACGTCCGCAGCAGAGGGGAGCATAGGGGAAGGCCTCCGGCCAGTTCAGCCGGTCCACGTCAAAACGGGCACCGCCAAGCTCCATCGCAGTATCCAGGTCCTGGTTCTCAAAGTCGACCAGGGGAACATTCAGTTTCTTTATCATAGGGCTTGCATGTCATTGAGTTTCTTGTAATAACCACCCAGGGCGATGAGCTCCTCGTGCTTTCCGCGCTCTACAATCTTTCCTTCATGCATCACCACGATTTCATCGGCATGGCGGATGGTGGAGAGCCGGTGGGCGATGGCGATGGTGGTGCGGGTGCTCATCAGACGTTCCAGGGCATCCTGCACCAGACGCTCGCTCTCCGTGTCCAGGGAAGCAGTAGCCTCGTCCAGAATGAGGATGGGCGGGTTCTTGAGAATGGCGCGGGCAATGGACAACCGCTGCCGCTGGCCGCCGGAGAGCTTGCTTCCCCGGTCGCCGATATTGGTCTGGTATCCCTGCTCCTTCTCCAGGATGAATTCATGGGCATTGGCAATCCTGGCGGCAGCGATGACCTGCTCTTCGGTGGCTCCTTCCACGCCGAAGGCGATGTTGTTGAAAATGGTATCGTTGAATAGGATGGGATCCTGGTTTACGTTGCCCATAAGGGCGCGGAGGTCCTTGACGGCCACGTCCCGTACATCTTTCCCGTCAATGGAGAGCCGGCCGCCGGTGACGTCCCAGAAACGGGGAATGAGATCCACCAGGGTGGATTTTCCGGCACCGGATTCGCCCACGATGGCAATCATCTTGCCGTGCGGGATCTCCAGGGTCACATGGTCCAGGATCTGCTTGCTCCCGTCGTAGGTGAAACTCACGTCCTCAAAGCGGATGCTTTCGTTGAAAGCGCAGAGTGCCTGCGGGTTCTCCGGGTCCTGGATGGGATTATCGGCCTCGAGAATCTTGTTGATGCGTTCCATGGAGGCCAGTCCCTTGCGTACGCTGTAGGTGGCACGGGAAAGTTCCTTGATGGGTTCAATCACCGAGTAAAGGATGACGAGAAAATAAATGAAAGTGGGAGCGTCAATGAATTTCCCGCCGCCGATGAAACTCTTTCCGTTGATGATCATGACACCACCCACGCAGAGCACGATCATGAGCATCACCGTTCCCAGGAACTCGCTCACGGGATGGGCCGTGGCCTGGCGGATGCTTACGCGGGCGACCTTGCGGCGCATGCGGTCCGTGATGTCGTGGAAACGCCGGCGCATGGTTTTCTCGGCATTGAAAGCCTTGACCACGCGGAGACCGCCCAACGTTTCGTCCACCTGGCTCATGGTGTCACTCCAGAGGGCCTGCGCCTCCAGGGAAGAACGCTTGAGCTGCTTGCCGATGACCCCCATCACCCATACGAAGGCCGGGGCGAAGACGATGGTGAAGACCATCATCTCCGGGCTCAGCCAGGTGAGGAAACCGAAATAGATGAGAATGAGGATGGGATCTTTGATGAGCATGGAGAGCGACGCGATGATGGAATTCTCCACCTCTGAGACGTCTCCGGTGATGCGGGCGATGATGTCGCCCTTGCGCTCTTCCGTAAAAAAGCCGATGGGAAGGTTCAGGATCTTGTTGTAGATGCGGCAGCGAATCTCTTTCACGATGCCCGTGGAAATAGGGATCATGACGGCGTTGGATCCGAAGTAGCAGCTGGTCTTGAGGGCTGTGAAGAGAATCATCACGCCGGCAAGCATGAACAGGGTGTTGGATGCTCCGTAGGTGGCGGAAAAGTCCGATACGTAATAGTATAGGTTGTTGAGCAGTTTCTCGCGGAATTCCATCTCCGTGTCCCACGGAATGAATGCGTAAACCGTATCGTTCACCTTGAACAGGATGTCCAGCAGGGGTACCAGGACGGCGAAGGAAAAGATGTTGAAGACGGCGCTGAGGATATTCAGCACGACCGATGCGGCCAGATGGCCTTTATAGGGCGAGGCATACTGCCTCATCATTTTCAAAAAGTCCCGCATGCTTACAAAGATAGCAAAAATCCTTTACAGTACCAGCAGCGGAGAGGCAATTCCCCGTTTGAGGACGCGGAGGTTGATGGAGCCCGGGTCTACGCCGGCGGCCATGAGCGCGTTCCGGGCGCTTGCGTAGGCCAGCGCGGGAGTATTGTTGTTGCCGCTCAGGTGGCAGAGGAATAGGTTCCTGAGTCCCGGATGGAGGAAAGCGCCGATGGCTTCGGCGCAGGCGTCGTTGGACAGATGGCCGATGCCGTGGCTGATGCGGTCCTTCAGCTCCTGGGGATAGTCTCCGCCCAGCAGCATGTCCATGTCATAATTGGATTCCACCACCACCGTAGTGGCCAGGGAAGCCCAGTGAAGTGCCTCGGGCGTGGTATGTCCCATGTCCGTCATCAGTACGAAGAGCTCTTCCCCGCAACGGAGGGCATACCCCACGCACTGGGAGGCATCGTGCGGGACCACGAAATACTGTACATCGAAATCCTCCGTCACGGGGTTCCATATGCCGGGGGTGAGATTCTGCTTGCACGGGCCGATCCAGTCCCGCGTGAAAGGATGGCGCAGCAGGGCGTCATTGAGCACCTGCGTGGTCCAGACCGGCACGGCCAGTCGTTTGCAGAAGGATCCGAGGGAACGTATGTGGTCCCCGTGGTCGTGCGTGACCAGGATGGCCGATATGTCGGCATATCCCAGATGCAGGCTTTCCAGTTCTTTCTTGATGCGGCGGATTCCGACGCCGGCATCGATCAGGATGCCGGAATGCGGACCCAGAAGGAGGGAACAGTTCCCGCAACTGCCGCTGGAAAAACTGACGAAGCGCATCATGGCCGCTCCTCCTTCTCGCAGTAACGGGAGATGACATCGTAGGATCCTTCTACGCCCAGTTCTCCGGCACGGGACAGGTCGATACAGCCTTTTTCCTTGTCTTTCAGATAGATGAGCACCAGACCACGGTTGAAGTAGGCGCTGCCCAGCCAGGGATACAGCCGGATGGCCTTGTCGTAACTTTCGATGGCTTCGACGAAACGGGAACTGAGGCTGTACAGGTTGCCCAGGTTGAACTGCAGGTATGGCAGGGAAGGCAGGATGGCTACGGCCGCTTCCATGTCCTGCAGGGCTTCGCTGTAATCGTACTCGCGGGTTACCTGATCCCGCACCCGGGCGCGGGTATTGCCCTTGTCATCCATGGTGAGGGTCTGTACATTGGACTCGAAGGAGGCGATGAACTCGATCATTTCGGCCCTGAGCGCGCCCCGGTTCATGAGGTAGAACGCTTTGTAGTACTGGGCGTATGGATCCAGACTGTTCTCTTCCACGGCCTCCGTGAAGTGCTGGAGCGCCAGGGAATACTGCTTGAGCCCCATGTCCTGCATCCCCTTGAAAAAAGGATTATCCACCTTCTCCGTCAGGATGGCCGATGTCGCCTGGAGCTTGGTAGGGGCGGACGTGATTTCTGCCGGCAGGGGCGCTTTCGCGAGGAAGCCGTCCAGCAGGCGGTTCTCGTACCGGTGGGCAAGGGCGTACTTGGCGTCGTCCCGTTCCTTGGTGAGGACAAAGCGATAGAGCGGTTTCAAGTTGATATCCACATCCCTGTGGCGGAGCATTTCGTTCTCGAAATTGCCGCCCCGGGCGAAATCGGCATCCAGCGCAAGCAGGTTGCTGTATTTTTTGGTGGTATCGGAGAAATTGGCACCTCCGGCGGTGGCCTTCTCGTAATCGGCCACCTTGCTGCGAGCGGTGCGGTAGTCTTCCTTGGAAGCGCGGTTCATGCCCATCTGCAGTTCCACGAATGCACGGTTCATGTAGGCCTTGGCGAAGTCCGGATACAGTTCGATAGCTTTGTTGTAGTCGGCCAGGGCATCATCCCAGCGCTGCATTTCAATGAAGTAGCCGGCACGGTTGAAATAGGCCAGCACGTTGCCCGGGTTGATGGCGATGACGCGGTCCATGTCGGACAGGGCCCCTTCGTAATCGCCCACCTGGGCGCTCAGAAGGCTTCGGTTGTACAGGGTGAGCGCATTGCCGGGTTCGTACTTGAGCACCGTGTTGAGGTCCTTCATGGCGGCATTCAAGTCTCCGGTCTCACTCCGGACGATGGCTCTTTGGAAATAGGCCAGGGTAAGGGTGGAGTCCAGTTCTACGGCCTTGTTGAAGTCTGCGAGGGCTTCGTCGTATTGCTTTCGGGATGCCTTGAGCCCGCCCCTCCGGATGTAGCCTTCGGGCTCGAAACGGTCGAGCCGGATGGCGTGGTTGTAGTCGGCCAGGGCTTTGGTGGTGTCTCCGAGGAAAAGATAGGAGGCGCCCCGGTTCAGGTAGGACGAAGGGTCCTTGGCTTCCTTGCGGATGTATTTGTCGAAATCCGCCACGGCCCGCTCGAACTGGCGGCTCAGGAAATAAGTGACGCCGCGGGTAAAATACAGGCCGGAAGACCCTGGTCGCAGTTCGATGGCCCTTTCCAGATCCTTCAGGGCACCTTCATAATCTCCGGTACGGCTTTCGGTAATGGCACGGTAATGGAATCCGGAAGTGAAGACCGGGTTCAGACGCACGGCCGTGGAGAAATCGGCCTTGGCGCCGCGGATGTCTCCGAGGTTGTATTTGGCGATGCCGCGGTAGAAAAAGGTCCAATGATCGGTGCTGTCCAGCTGGGCCAGGATGTTGAAATTGGCTACGGCCTCGTTGAGCCGGCCGTCCTGAAGGGCCGAGCGGCCACGGAAGGAGAAGACGTCCTTGTCATACTGGCCCCATGAAGGCAGACACAGCAACAATGTCAGACAGATGGGAAGTATGCGCCAAACGTTTTTCATAAAATAATTTTCTTTTCCGCCGTGAAAATGCTAATTTCGCACCAAATGACAAAGTTAATAAAAATTTTGATGATTTTGTCGCTGTCGGTCTGTATTCCTGCCGCAGCGCAAGGCGTCCGATACACCATCAGTCCCAAAAACGCGGAGACGGTCCTGCATACGGAGAACATCCGTGCCACGGTGGATTTCCTCTCCGACCCTTCCCTCGGAGGACGGGCCAGCGGAACGGAAGGCTCCAAGAAAGCGGCCGTCTGGCTGGAAGACCAGTTTATGGACCTTCACCTGGAGCCCTTCAGCGGGGCCTGGATGCACGGTTTCCGCGGAGCGGGCTTTTTCGGCCGGAACATCCTGGGACTGCTGCCCGGCACGGCTTCTCCCGCCCGCTATGTGGTGGTGATGGCCCATTTTGACAACCTGGGCACCTTGGGCGGCAACACCTACCCGGGGGCCGACAGCAATGCTTCCGGCGTGGCCGCCCTCCTGGAGGTTGCCCGCATGTTTTTCCATATGAAGGAATGCAGAAAGACATACGGGACCGGTCTCATCATCGCTGCATTGGACGGAAAGGAAAAAGACCTCTCCGGTGCCGCCGATTTGTGGCGTCTCATCGAACAGGGCAAACTGAAAGACCCTGTAAGCGGACAGGCTGTCTCCCCGGGGCAGATTGTCCTGGCCGTAAACCTGGATCAGCTGGGAACCGGACTGGCCCCCCTCACCAAGGGAAACCCCCAGTACCTGATGATGCTCTCGGAGGCGTCCACCGGCCGCCGCAGTACGCTGGAGAGTGTAAACCGGGACCTCAATATCGGCCTGGAACTGGGGTACGACTATTATGGCAGCAAGGATTTCACGCAACTGTTCTACCGCCGCGTGAGCGACCAGCGCGTGTTCCTGGAACATGATATCCCTGCCGTGATGTTCACATCCGGCATCACGCTTAACAACAACAAAGTGACGGATACGCCCGATACGCTGGACTATACGCTCATGCGAAAGCGCATCCAACTCATCTTCTATTGGTTGGAAAAGATCCTTTAAACTACTGCCATTCTTTCTTGCGCAGTTTCAGGGCGGAATTAAGCGCACTGGAAGCTCGCAGTTTGCGGACAGCTCCCTGGGACACCTGGAAACTGTTCATCATCTCTTTCAGTTCTTCGGCCGTGTAATTGGGATAGAGTTTGGCGACTTCGCTGGCAAACAGTTCCAGCTGGTCTCCCACGCTGAGCGGGTAATCGTCGTCGCCGAAGAAACTCTCCGTCCAGCGGAGGAGGTTAATCCTGGCGCGGATGGCTTCTTCCTGCACGGCCGGATTGGAGGAGGGGGTGGCTGGTGTCCAGGCCAACTCCTGCCGCCAGACATTGCGTACGGGGCGTTCCTGGGCACAGTTGAGGACGGTGGGAAGGGTTTCCAGGTCTCCGTCGGCCTCATAGACGGCCTTCTCGCGAAGCCGTTCGTTCCGGAAAATGAAACAGGAAAGCGGGGCGGCGGTGTCTCCGAGGATGCACAGCCGGAAGACTTTCTTGGGGCTGGCCTTTCGGGGGAAGGCTTTTTCGCCGCTTACGTTCACATGATAGACATCGAAGTCGGGATGGCGCCTAGAAGTGCGGAGGATGCTTTTTACGAAGTTCGGATCCGGCAGGGCTCCGGGCTCCAGCAGACACACGAGCGGTTCTTCCACATCCTGCCAGTTTCCGTGCCGGATTTGGAGCTGTGCGTCATAATCGGCCTCTGCGGGATCATTCTCCGGCAGATAGACCATGAAATCCTTGCATTTCTGGAGCACCAGCGCGCCCAGCAGCTTGTCGTCTCCTTTCTGTAAAACAATTCCCAACATAATGGTGATTCTTAACTATTTATCTATCAGTTTTTTTCGTATAATCCTCGGAGCAAAAAGCGCAGAGAAAAAGTTGTAAGTAATTAATTGTCAGATGTTTGTTTGTCACCCGGGAGGGCGGCGTTGAGCCAGCGGCCCCGGTACAGGCGCACAAGGAAGATGATGCCGCGGAAGCTCAGTTCTACCGCCATGCAGATCCAGAAGCCCACCAGTCCGTAGATGCGGGTGAGGAAAATGGCGGGGATGATGCGGACAATCCACATGGATCCGAAGTTCATGATGCTGGGCCACCTGGTGTCGCCGGCACCCACGCAGGCGCCGTAGGCCACGATGGAGGCAGCATAGCCCAGTTCCGCGAACGACTCGATGCGAAGCACCCGGGCACCCAGGCCGATGACCTCCGCATCCGGGGAGAGAAGCCCCATCATCTGCGGGGCGAAGATGTACATCAGCACGGCCAGCATGCCCATGATGCCCATCCCGAGCCCCGTGGTAATCCAGGCGAAACGTTTGGCCAGGGACCTTCGGCCGGCGCCGACAGACTGTCCCACCAGGGTGGTGGCGGCATCGGCGATGCCATAACCGGGCATGTAGCAAAAGCTTTCCGCCGTGATGGCGAAGGAGTTGGCGGCGATGGAAATGGTACCGAGCGGGGCCACGATGACAGTAGAGGCGATGTGTGCTCCTCGCATCAGGAGATTCTGCAGGGCCATCGGCCCGCTGATGCCGAGAGCCTTTCGTACGACCACCGCCGTAGGTCGGAAACTGCCTCTTTCCTGCCGCAGGTTGAGTTCCGGGCTCTTGAAAACGAGGAAAGAGAACATGGCCATTCCGGTAATGACTTCGGCCAGGCCGCTGCCCAGTGCGGCGCCCGTCACGCCCATGTCCAGCACATAGATGAACAGATAGTTGAACACCACATCCAGCACGCACATGCCGATGCTCAGGATGCTGGGCACTTTCATGTTCCCGCTGGCCTGCAGGATGGCGGCGCAGGTCCAGTCCATCAGCATGGCCGGCATGAACAGCGCCATAATGAAAAAGTAGCGGGAGGCATCCGGGCCGATGTCCTGCCCGCCGCCCAGCCAATAGGGAAGGAAAGGGGATATGGCCATGCCTGCCACAGCCAGGAATACGCTGAATCCCAATCCGCAAACCAGTGCCTGTCGCAGCACCGAGCGTGCCCCGGCAAAGTCATTTGCCCCGAAAAGATGTGCCACCTGGACGGAGAAACCGCTGGTGACCGCCATTCCAAAGCCGCCGAAAAGCCACAGGCAAGTGGATACCAGGCCGATGGACGCTCCTGCGGCGGGACCCAGATGGCCGACCATGGAGGCGTCGATATACTGCATCATCACGGAGGACAACTGGGCCAGGATAGCCGGGTAACTGAGCATCAGGCACAGCCGGATCTGCTGCCCCAGGCTGAGTGAGCCTCCGTTGCGGATGCTTTGCAGGAATATGTCTTTGCTTGCGGCCATGGTCAAAATACAAAGATACGCAATTTACGTGTAAGACGGAACGTCCTTGCGGTCGATCAGCTCCCGGAGGACCCCCAGCCAGTTCTCGTCGGCCTGGCCGAAGGCTGCGCGCGCCTCGGCGAGGGAATACTTCCCCCCGCGGGCTTCAATCCAGGCTTTGATCTGTGTGCCGAGTTCCTTGGTTTGGGCGGATCCGCTGCGGCAGATGTCGCATTTCCCGCAGGGACGACTCTTCTCCTGCCCGAAATAGCGGAGCAGGAACTGCGAGCGGCATTCGTCCTCTTCTTTCACGAATTCCAGCATGGTCTGTACCCGTTCCCCATAAGTGCCGCGAAGCATCTGATACCGTTTTGGAGAAAGTTGCACATTGCCGGGGCGCAGGCGGTCGTGTGCGATGAACAGCACCGTGGCGTGATCGGCCGGGATATAGCGGATGACGTGGTTCACGCTGAGCCCGTACAGGAGCTGCCTCAGTTGCGGTACACTCAAGCCGGAACGGCGGGCGACGGCTTCTTCGTCGATCGGCTGCGGGAACGAAAAGATGCCTGTGTACATTCGCATGAGGGCCTCCAGGACGGCAGGCATCTGCGGGTCCGGTAATTCGACATTGTATAATTGCTGCCGGTCTGTCTCGATGCGGATGCGGGTCTGGATGTCCATGTCTTCTGACAGGGTCCAGTGCCCTTCCCGCTCCAGATACTTGATTGCATAGTAGGCGGGAGCGCGCTGCAGCCGGTATTGCTTACAAAAAGCGGCGAGGTCGAATTTGAGCATGCGCCCCATGCCGGTATCGTAAGGAATCTCAAAGAAGATATGGACCTTGTGATAAATGTCTTCGATGTATTCCAGGGAAGGGAATGAGACCTCTTGGAGTTGCTTGAGGCGAGCCTCGTCGGTCCCGTTCCAAAGGAGGACGGCATAGGAGGGTTTCCCGTCGCGTCCTGCCCGGCCGGCTTCCTGGAAATAGGCTTCGGGGCTGTCGGGGAGGTCGGCGTGCGCCACGAAGCGTACATCGGCCTTGTCGATGCCCATGCCGAAGGCGTTGGTACACACCATCACGCGTGTCGTCCCGCTCTTCCACTCCTCCTGGCGGAGGGTACGGGTCTCGGGGCCCAGCCCGGCGTGGTAGAAAGACGCGCTGATGCCGACAGCCTTCAGGCTCTCCGCCAGTTCCTGGGCGCGGGCCCGGCTGCGGACATAGACGATTCCCGTCCCGGGAACCCCTTCGCAGATGCTGCGGATCTGGCCGATCTTGTCTTGCGCCTTGCGTACGATATAACTCAGATTGGGCCGCTCGAAACCGGAACGAAGGAGGTTTTCCTCCCGGAAACGCAGCCGTTCCATGATGTCGTGGGCCACCAGGGGAGTGGCCGTCGCCGTCAGGGCCAGGACCGGAGCCGATATCCGTTCTCGCAAACGGCCGATTTCCAGATAGTTGGGGCGGAAATCATAGCCCCACTGCGAGATGCAGTGGGCTTCGTCCACGACGATGAAGGAGACTTTCAGAACGCCCAGGTAAGACTGGAAAAGGGGGGTGTTCAGGCGTTCGGGAGACAGATATAGGAACTTATAGTCGCCGTAGGCGGCATTGTTGAGGGCGAGGTCCACTTCGTGCCGGTTCATGCCGGCGTGGATGGCCATGGCACGGATGCCTCTCTCCTGTAGGTTCTGGACCTGGTCTTTCATGAGGGCGATGAGTGGCGTGACCACAAGGGCGATGCCCTCCTTCATAAGGGCCGGTACCTGGAAGCACACGCTCTTTCCGCCGCCGGTGGGCAGGATGGCCAGAACGTCCCGGCCTTCCAGGGCTTCCCGGACAATCTCTTCCTGCATGGGGCGGAAACAGTCATACCCCCAATATTTCTTCAGTACCTCTTGTGGTATCATACCCTGTCTTTCTGAGCGAGCCTTGCCATTCTGAACGAAGCGAAGAATCTCTTCATCCTAAATTACGAAGATAGCAATTATTTCCGTATTTTTGTATCATGGCTTTACAGAAAACAAACGCAGCCCGGCTCCTGGACGCCGCCGGCATTTCTTACACACTGGTTCCCTATGAAGTGGACGAGGACCATCTGGAGGCCTCCCATGTGGCCGAACAGCTGGGAGAAGACCTGGACCGGGTGTTCAAAACCCTGGTGCTCCGGGGAGACCGCACGGGGCTGTTTGTCTGTGTAGTCCCCGGTTCCATGGAGGTGGACCTCAAGGTGGCGGCGCGCATCTCCGGCAATAAGAACTGTGCCATGATTCATGTGAAGGAGCTGCTGCCGCTCACCGGCTATATCCGGGGCGGATGCAGCCCCATCGGCATGAAAAAGCCTTTCCCGACATTCATTCACGAGAGTGCCCTGCTGTATGACAGCATTTACGTGAGCGCCGGTGTTCGCGGCCTGCAGATCTGTATCGAGCCTCAGGCGCTGATCGGCTTTGTCGGTGCCGGCATCTATCCCTTGTAATTATCCGTGGCGGATAAATTGCTGTTGCTGAGTGAATTATATAATATTCCTCGTTCGAAAATTGAACGAGGAATATGTGGAAATTATTGATAATCAACTAGTTGGATGTCACGCGGAATCTAGCGGATATTCAGCAGTTTATGGGTTTGTAGGGAGAGGCGCCAGAGGGGATGCTGTTTCACGAAGGTAATGGTTTCTTCCAGAAGTTGCTGCCGTTTTGCGAGGTCCGGCACATCGCAGGGTTGAAGGAACAGATGGCTGGCTGGAAAGCCTTCCCAGGCGCAGATTTGTTCGGCCGTGAGGCTGCCGTCATAGACGATTTTTATCTCATCGGCCTCGGTAATGTTCACCTTTCCCCGGCCCGAATAGTCGGGAAGATGATTCTTTGGACTCAGCGTAACCCATTGAACCCGATTGACTGCCGGCTTGTTGACGGTCCCGTTGGTTTCCATGTGTACGATGAAGGTGCTGAACGTATCCAGAAACTCATCGTCCAGTTGCAGCATCGGCTCTCCGCCGGTGAGGCAGATGCGCGGACAGCGGTACTGCTGCACCTCCTGCAGGATTTCCTGCGCGCTCATCTCCGTATAAGGCCGATGGTCCGTGTCGCAGAAAGAGCACTGCAGGTTGCAGCCGCTCATGCGCACAAAAACCATGGGAGCTCCTGTCCAGAAACCCTCGCCCTGAAGACTGTAGAAAATCTCGTTGACCCGGTACTTACCGTTCATATGCGGCCATGTTATTCTCGCTTTCCCACACTTCCACCTTGTAGGCGTTCTCCACATGGTCGCAGATCCAGCGGGCGATGTTCTCCGCCGTGGGATTGAAGGGCAGCACCTCATTGAGGTTCTTGTGGTCCAGCACGCCGCAGATGTCCCGCTTGATGTGGGTGAAGTCCGTCACCATGCCGTCCTCGTTGAGCGTCTCGCTCTTGCAGTACACTTTTACAATCCAGTTATGACCGTGCAGATCCTCGCATTTGCTCTCATACGAAAGATGCAGAGCATGGGCCGATGAAATCTCCAGTCGTTTGCAGACGTAATACATAGTTTGTCTCAAATTTCTGCAAAGATACAAAATTATTTCTCGTACGGCGATTCTGCGCACCTGTGGCTCACAAAAAAGGCTTCCGGAACCATCTGATCGGAGGCCGAAGGCCGACTGAAGCCCCTCCCTGAGGGAGGGGTTGGGGAGGGGTAACGTTGGCGCCTGTGGCTCACAAAAAAGGCTTCCGGTTTTCCGGAAGCCTTTTTTGTGAGCCACTCATCAGGCTCGAACTGACGACCTGCGCGTTACGAATGCGCTGCTCTACCGACTGAGCTAAAGTGGCCTGTCCGATTGTGGTGAATCGGGACTGCAAATATAAAGGATTTTTTGTATTTTTGCAAACAAATTAAAATCTATGCGTTCGGACATCATTGTAATCGGAGGAGGAGCTGCAGGGCTCGTGGCGGCCATCGGTGCCGCAAAAGTGTTGGCAGAAAGTGAAAAAGGCGGGACGGTGACCGTCCTGGAGAAAATGCCCAAGGCGGGCCGTAAAGTCATGATTACGGGAAAAGGCCGCTGTAATTTCACCAATGTAAAGGACTGGCAGGATTTCTCTTCCCATATTCGGACCGATGTCAATTTTGTGAGTCCTTCGTGGCACAATCTCACGCCGCAGGGCATGATGGACCTCCTGAAGGAATATGGTCTTCAGAGTGTCGTGGAGCGGGGAGACCGCGCTTTCCCGGCCTCTCATATGGCCGGAGACGTGGTGGATACGCTCCTGCGGGCCTGCACCCTTTCCGGCGTGAAAGTGGTGACGGACTGCGAAGTGAAAACCGTTGACACCACCCCCCGCGGGTTCTCGCTGGACTGTGTTCAGACCAGTCGCAAGCAGGTGCGCATCCGGGTGGATGATCCCCGGAAACTTAGGCCCGGCAAACCCGTCCCCACCCGGGAGGAACTCACTATCGAACCAGTGGAATACACCTGCCGGAAACTGATCATTGCGACCGGCGGCCTGTCCTATCCCGGTACCGGCTCCACTGGAGACGGATATATGGGGGGTGAGGAGCTGGGCCACAGCATGACCGCCCTCGTCCCGGTTGGCTACAAAGAGAAAGGCTCCCTGGCCGGGGAAATCAAACAGGCCTTCCGCGGCCGTACCGTGTATGGAAAGGCCAAAGAGCGCAAGATTGCCCCGCTGCCCAATTGGTATCCTACCTTCGAAAAGCATATCGAACGCATCACACCGCTCAGCGATCTGGGAGAACTCTTCAACGGCAACAACCTGGAGAACGTGCAACTTACCCTCAGCGTGAACGGAACGGCCGTGCAGCAGGAATTCGGAGACATCGAGTTCACCGACGGCGGCCTGGAAGGCCCGCTGGGGTTCATGGTGAGCCGAAAGGCGGTGAAAGCCATGATTGAGGGTCAGAAAGTTTCCGTGAGCCTGGACCTGAAACCTGCCGTGGAACTGGAAAAACTGGATGCGGACGTCCACGCCAAGTGGGAGGAAGTCATCCATGACGAACGCTCTGAAGGACAGAGTTTCCAGCGGCTTTTCCGCATCATGCTGGGAAAACTCATTCCCTGGAACCTCACGCTGGCTTTCCTCAAGACCAACCCCAAGGTGAGCGTGGATACCCTGGCCGCCTTGTTGAAGGACTGGCGCATGGAGATTGCCGGTTTTGTGGGATTCGAGCGCTGCGTAGTTACAGCCGGCGGCATCAATACCACGGAGGTGGTTGCCAAGACCCTGGAATCCAAGAAACAGCCCGGCCTCTATTGGGCCGGCGAGGTACTGGATATGGATGCCGATACGGGCGGATACAATCTGCAACTGGCCTTCTGCACGGGCTATATGGCCGGCGAGAGTGCGGC
This sequence comes from uncultured Bacteroidales bacterium, assembly GCA_900320795.1. Taxonomy (GTDB): domain Bacteria; phylum Bacteroidota; class Bacteroidia; order Bacteroidales; family UBA932; genus Cryptobacteroides. Next base: position 11,800 of record ONTQ01000035.1, on the reverse strand, counting down.
GAAAGCCTTGAATGAATAATCTTTAGAATATATTATGGATAAAAAATCTTACGCATTCGGAATGAGTGTTGCCTCCAGCTTTTATCAGCAGGGGATCAGAATCTCCAACGTAGATGATTTCGTGGCCGGCCTCAAGGCTATGCTCACCGGCGCCCAGCCCGCCATCAGCCTGGAAGAGGCTGGTGAAGCCCTGGAAGCCTTCTATAAGGAACTGGAAGAGGAAACGTCCGAGCGGGCCGCTGCAGCCGGTGCCGCCGCCAAGGAAGAAGGGGAGAAGTTCCTGGCCCAGATGGCCAAGGACCCTGCTGTGAAAGCCACCGGCAGCGGCCTCATGTACAAGGTCATCAAGGAAGGTACCGGCCGTAAACCCAAAGCGACGGACAAGGTATATTGCCATTATGAGGGGACTTTCCCCGACGGCCAGGTGTTCGACAGCTCCTACAAGAGGGGAGAGCCCATCGAATTCGGCCTCAATCAGGTGATCAAAGGATGGACGGAAGGCCTGCAACTCATGAGCGAAGGCGCCAAGTACGAACTATACCTGCCCTACCACCTGGCCTACGGCGAAACCGGCACCCGCGGCATTCCTCCGTGCAGCGCCCTCAAATTTGTGGTGGAACTGATAGAGGTAAGGTAGGAGATACCCTGTTGGGCGGGTATGACGATGGATTGGATACAAGCCATAGAGATTTTCGCCATGGTGACCGGCATCGCTTATGTGGTGCTGGAAATCCTGCAGAAGAACGCCATGTGGGTGCTGGGCATCCTTACAGGGGCTGCCTGCGCCTTCAGTTTCGGGGTGCAGCATGTCTGGGCATCCATGGGACTGAATATCTACTATGTGGCAGTGTCCGTCCTGGGCTTCATCCGCTGGAAGAAGGATGCGCAGCAGGTGACCGAAGGGGAAATCCACCTCCGGCTCATCCCGGCTGGCGTTGCGGTCTGGAGCACAGTACTTTTCCTGCTGGGGTCCCTGGCCCTCATCGGCCTTCTTCGCGCCACCGGAGACTCCGCTCCTGTGCTGGACGGCATGGCCACCATGCTCAGCGTCATCGGCACCTGGTGGCTGGCCCAGAGTTATCTTCAGCAATGGATGCTCTGGATTGTGGCCGATATTCTTTCCACCGCCCTCTGCATCAGCACCGGACAGTATTGGATGGCCCTGTTGTACACGCTTTATGTGGGCTCGGCCATTTACGGCTACTTCCATTGGAAAAGGCACGGAAAATACGTAACTTCGCAAGCGTGAAAAGGCTCATCGTAGATTGCGGCGCCACCAAGGCGGACTGGGTGATTGCGGGCGGGAAATCCGTCCGTACGCCCGGCTTCAACCTGGCCCATACGCCGTCGGAACAGTTGGATGCCATCCTGAAGGATGCGGCGGAAAAACTGGGTCCCGGCATCACCCGTGTCCATTTCTACGCCGCCGGTCTCGTGGGAGAACCGCCCGTGGACCTGGGCCGATGGTTCCCCGGCGCCACCATTGAATACGCTTCCGATATGCTGGGGGCCGCCCGTGCCGTATGCGGCCGGGATGCCGGCATCGCTGCCATCGTGGGAACCGGCGCCAATACCTGTCAGTACGACGGGCAGGGAATCACCCGCAAGATCGATTGCGGCGGCTTCATCCTTGGAGATGAAGGCTCCGCTTCTGTGCTGGGCCGCCTTTTCATTACCGATTATATCAAGGGTTTTGTACCGGAGCGTTTGTCCGCTGCGTTCAGCCAGGCGTTCAAGGCAGACTATCCCACCCTGGTCAAGAACGTTTATGGCGCGGCGGCTCCGGCCCGTTACCTGGGTGGATTCGCACCGTTCCTTCTTTCGCACTATGCGGGTGAGGAGTATGTGAAGGAGCTGGTTGACAATAACTTCCGAGCCTTTTTCGAACGCACCGTCTGTCGCTACGACTGTCTCCCTGTCGGGATGGTGGGCGGCTTCGGTTATGCCTGCCGGGAAATCCTGGCGCGTATCGGCCGGGAATACGATATCGAAAACATAACCATTCTGGCTTCTCCGCTGGAAGGCCTTCTGAAGTACCATGCCGTATAAAGAGAATTATCCTTCCGCACTGTTGTCGGAGGCCGTCGAGGCCATCAGTTCCCTTCCGGGCGTGGGAAGGAGAAGCGCCCTTCGCCTGGCTCTGCATCTCCTGAAGCAGCCGGCCGGGAATGTCCACCATTTCACATCGGCCATCAACGATCTCCGGGATAACGTTTGTTACTGCAAGCGCTGCCGCATGATTTCAGACGAGGAAATCTGCTCCATCTGCAGCGACCGCAGCCGCGACCAGCGCACCATCTGCGTGGTGGAGAGCGTGCGGGACGTGATGAGCATCGAGGCCACCGGCCAGTACCACGGAGTTTACCATGTCTTGGGCGGGATCATTTCTCCCATTGCAGGTGTCGGTCCTTCGGACCTTAGTATCAAGGAATTGACAGAGCGGGTGACCCGATTGGAAGACCCTGCCGGGGCCGAGGTGATCCTCGCTCTCAGCGGAGATGTGGAAGGGGAAACCACGGCCTTCTACATCTACAGACAAATTGAGGCGTCCGGCATCCGGATTACCTCCCTCGCCCGGGGACTCGGTTTCGGCGATGATTTGGAATATGCCGATTCCCTCACCCTCGGCCGTTCTCTTACTAACCGCCAAATTTTTAAACCATGATGAATGACGAAGCACTGCGTTGCTTGTTGTGCAAAAAGCCCAAATGTGCCCTTCAGGGCTGTCCGGTCCATACGCCTGTCCCGGAGTGTATGCTCCTGTATCGGCAGGGAAAACTGGATGAAGCCGGAGCGATGCTCTTCCGGAACAACCCCCTGAGTGCCGTCACATCCCTGGTCTGTGACTGGAAACAGTTCTGCTACGGCCACTGTGTCCTCAATGTGAAGCAGGTCCCGGTGCGCTGGTACGAAATTGAGCAGGAGATTTCCGGGGAATACCTTTTCAAGCATCAGCTTCAGCGCCGCAGTACGGAATTGGAGGGAAAGCGTATCGCCCTTGTCGGGGCCGGTCCGGTGGGCATCGCCGCCGCTGTCTGGCTCTATGAAGCCGGGGCCGATGTCACCCTCATTGACGCCAATCCCCGGATGGGCGGCGTGCTTCGCTACGGCATTCCGGCCTTCCGCCTGGACAAGAAGTACTGCGACGCCTTTGAGGCCATGTTCGAAAAGGCCGGCATCGCTTTCAAGGGTTCCACGGAGGTGGGGCGTGATGTCACCCTGGCGCAACTTTCTGCCTCCTATGATGCTGTCCTTGTGGGCGCCGGAGCCGAAAAACCTGCAACCCTGCATATTCCCGGGGAAGAAAAGGCCGTGCAGGCGCTTCCTTTCCTCAAGAATCCTTCGGCTTTCGAACTGGGCAGGAAGGTGATTGTCATCGGTGGCGGCAATGTAGCCATGGATGCCTGCCGTACGGCCGTACGCCAGGGGGCCGAAACCTGGGTGTATTACCGCAAGACCTTCGAGAATATGCCTGCCAATCCGCTGGAAGTGGAAGAAGCCAAGGCCGATGGCGTGCAGTTCCGCGTGTTCCAGGCTCCGGTGGAGGTGAAGGAAGGCGGCGTGGTGTTCCGGGACTGCGAGAACGTGCAGCCCGAGGACGGTGGCCGCGTGGTTACACGCATCATCGAAGGCACCGACCATTTCGTGGCGTGTGATACCCTTCTTACCGCCATCAGCGAGAAGCCTGACTTCGGCCTGTTTCAGGGAACGCCGGCCGCCATGAACGAGTGGGGCTGGCCCGCTACATCCGAAGGCGGTCAGGTGGAAGGTATGGGCAACGTCTGGGTGGCCGGAGATTTTATCCTGGGTCCCAAGACCGTGGTGGAAGCCGTCGCATCGGCCCGGACGGCCGTGAATGAAATGATGGAGAAACTATGAAGGCGTTATTGATTTATTCCGGAGGTCTGGACAGCACTACGCTGCTGTATGAGTATGAGGACAGCATTGCGCTGGCCGTTACGTTCGACTATGGCTCCAAGCACAATGCCCGGGAAATCGCCTGTGCAATTGAGAATTGCAAACGGCTGGGAATTAAGCATCTGGTGATTCCGCTGGGCTTTATCGGCCAGTATTTCAAGAGTGACCTTCTCCTGAGTGGAGGAGAGATTCCCGAGGGCAATTATGCAGAGGAGAACATGAAAAGCACGGTGGTGCCTTTCCGCAACGGCATCATGCTTTCCGTGGCGGCCGGCCTGGCGGAGAGTTATGGCCTGGACACGGTGCTTCTGGCCAATCACAGCGGAGACCATGCCATCTATCCGGACTGCCGGCCGGCGTTCGTGGAGGCCATGGATGCGGCCGTGAAGGCCGGTACCTATGAAGGTATCCGCGTGGTGTCTCCGTATTGCGACATCACCAAGCGGGACATCGCCCTGAGGGGCAAGGCCATCGGCCTGGATTATTCCCTTACGTATTCCTGCTACAAAGGGGGAGAGAAGCACTGCGGCAAGTGCGGTACCTGCACCGAGCGCAAGGAAGCCCTGGAAGGCTTCGATCCCACTGAGTACGAGGCATGATTACATCCGCTTCAGGAGGCACTGGACCAATCGGCCTTCGTCGTCTCTGAGGTGCATGCCTCCACCCCGGCAGTATTTCCAGTGGGGGCAGCCGGCGCATTCGTCCCTGTGCATCCAGGAGCGGTCGCGGTAAGGGAGATAGGCCTTCTCCCAGATGTGCATGAAGTCGTCCTTGTAGATGTTTCCCTGCACATAATTGGCCCGGATGCTGGGGCAGGCCGATATGGAGCCGTCGGCCAGGACGGAACCGATGGTAACGCCGGCGTTGCACATGTAAAAACGGTCCCGCACATCGCCTTCATAATTACCCAAAAAGCCTTCGCAGGCGAATTCCGTGTGGATTCTCCCTTCTTTCCGGCAGTGGCGGATGAACGCCATGACCCCGTGCAGTTCTTCCCGGCTGAGTCTCAGTTCCGGGTCATCGGCCGCCCGCCCGACGGGAAATATGGTGAATAGCCGCCAGCCCTTGACGCCCAGGCCGATGAGATGCTCTTTCAGCGCCTCCAACTGCCCGTAATTGCGCCGGTTTACGCAGGTGACAACGTCGAAGGCAATCTCGCCGGAGGCCACTACCATACGGATGGCTTCCGTGGCCCGCCGGAAAGAGCCTTCCCGGCCGCGCATCCAGTCATGATTGTCCTCCAGACCATCCAGGCTGATGGTCATGGCTCTGAGTCCGCTCTGCAGAAGGCGGACATAACGTTCCGGCGTGAGGGCCAGCGCATTGGTTACCATGCCCCAGGGGAAGCCTTTTTCGTAGATCATCCGGCCGCATTCTTCCAGGTCGGGCCTCATCAGAGGCTCCCCGCCGGTGATATTGATCATCACTTTATGCGGATTCATCCGGGCCGATATGCTGTCCAGCACCCGCCCGAAGTCTTCCTTGGGCATGTCTTTCACCAGGGCCGTCTGTTTGCAGTCGCTGCCGCAGTGGCGGCAACGGAGATTGCAGCGAAGCGTGCATTCCCAAAAAAGTTGCCGGAGAGGATGCTCAGCAATCACATCGTCCTGCAACTTTTTGTTGATGTCCAGCGCCAGGCGGCGCCGAAGGGAAAGACGTTCCATTATTCGTCCTTGTCCAAACTTACATCGGCCGATACGGTGAAAGCGCCTTTATACCAGTCGCCGCTGCGTTCCCTGGTTTGCTCCACCTTCAAATTGGTTCTGCTCAGGGTTTTGGTTTTGAAACTTCCGTTTTCCGGACCGTCCACATCCTCCAGGATGAGTTTGGCGTCCTTCAAGTCGTCCGGCCAGTCGTATTTGAGACGTCCTTTCTCAAAATGTCCCTGTGCGTTCGAGTAAAGCGTGTCATTTTCGTGGGGGTAAGCCCAATCCTCCCTGGGGACGAAAACAGCCTGGATGCCTTCCACGGGTTTTCCGTCCGGTCCTTTCACGTTGCCTATGAGTTTGTAATCGGCCGATGGCTGCCCGTACATTGCCAGACCGCCGCCGATGTCAATCTTGTTGCAACCTCCAAATCCCAGAAGCGCAAACAACGAACCTGCAAAATATTTCCAATTAATCTTCATAGCATCAATATAATCCCCGAAACACCGGAATCTTGCACGGACATACACCAAAAAATAAACCTTTTTTAGAGGAGTTTCTTTCGGCGGAAGAGGAACCAGACAACAAGGCAACTGAGGGCCATGAGGGCCAGGATGATGATCCAGTTCCAGAAGTTGGCGTTGGGGTCGCCGGCGTTAATCATGGGCAGGCGCACGTTCATGCCGTAGAAGCCGGCGATGAGGGTGGGCGGCATCAGGAATACGCTCACCACGGTGAACACCTTCATAATCTTGTTCTGCTCCAGGTTGATAAGACCCAGCACGGTATCTTGGAGGTATTCCAGACGCTCGAAGCAGAAGTTGGTGTGGTTGAGGAGGGAACTGATATCCTGCAGGAGCACGTTCAGGCGGTTTTCCAGGTTGCGGGGCACCTTGGTGGAACGCATGAGGTTGGAGATGAGGCGCTGTTTATCCACGACGTTCTCGCGGACAATCATGGTGTTCTCCTGCATCTGGGAGATATCGATGAGGAGTTCCTGGTCAATGTCTTCCTGGTCGTTGATTTGCTTGGCGTACTGGGAGATTTCCTTGGAAAGGAGCTCGATCATATCGGCATCCAGATCCACACGTTGGTCCAGGATGCTGGCGAAGACGCTGAAGCCGGAAGGGTATTGCTTGGGGTTCACCTGCAGGCGGCGCTGCAGTTCGGTAAACGAGCGCAGCGGTACCTCACGGAGCGTGGCCAGGGTATCGTCCACGATGGTGAACGACACAGCCTGCATCATGTATTCGTCCGGCCCTGGCGTGAGGAAGTTCGTGTTGGCGAAGATGGCGTCGTCGGTCTCGAAATAACGGGACGATGATTCAATTTCCTCCGCCTGTGCGCGGCTCTGGATTTCAGTGCCCATAAAGGACTCAACCGCACGTTTTTCGTCCCCGGTGGGATCCACCAGGTCTATCCACACGGTTTCCTCCAGTTTGATTGTCAGGAAGTCTTTCTCCGACTGGGAGAGGAGAATTTTTCCGTTTTCTCTGTAGAAGATACTCAGCATATCTCTTTCTGTTTTAGCTCCGGGCCAGTCGCACCGGATGGAGTTTAAAATTTCGCGGGCCAAAGGCCCCTTACCCTATGAACCAGCTGACATTACGGAAAAGTCAGCCTGCAAAAATACTTAAAAAATATGAAAAGACAAGCGAAATCCTTATTTTTGCGATACATACCGTCAAGCCGGGGATGCCATAGCCCGAAGGATGGCTAAAGGTCTTCATGGGCATTGGACAGGGAAAGGGCCACGCTGAAAACGAGGTTTACATTTGCCATCGTTCCGCTGAGGTCCCAGTTTTCCCTGTATTCGTCCGAAGGCTTGTGATACCACAGCTGGAAGGGATACTGGTTGGGCCTTGCCGGGTCCACCGGGTGAAGACCGTTCTCCATCACCACGGCCGGGACGCCTTTTTTTACGAAGTTGTAGTGGTCCGAGCGGAAGAACCATCCGTCGGAGTTGTCATCGTCATAATAGATATATCGGCCCTGGGCGGCTGCGGCCGCTTCATAGTAACGGTCCAGTTTGCTTGCTCCGCCTCCCAGAATCACTACGTCGCGGGTAAGTTCGGCCGGGCCGATGCTCTCGAAGTTGAGGCATGCGACGGTTTTGTCCATCGGGAAGACCGGATGGGCGCAGTAATACTCCGAGCCGAAGAGACCGCTCTCCTCCGAGGAGGGGAAGAGGAAAAGGATGCTGCGGCCGGGCCGGACGGGCATTTCGCCGAATCGCTTGGCCAGGAGGAGCGCTCCGGCCATGCCGGTGGCGTTGTCGGCGGCTCCGTTGTAGATTGCGTCGCCTTTTTCGTCCGGCGTGCCGATTCCCAGGTGGTCCCAGTGGGCGTTCACCACCACCACTTCGCCGGCATCGTCGCTTCCGCGCAGGAGGGCCCCCACGTTGCGGGTCTCCCGGATATCGCAGGTGACGTCCAGGCGGATGTCGCTCCGGGCCTTGAGCGGAATGCTCCGGAAGCCGGGTCGCTTGGCCGCTTCCAGCGCCTTGTCAAAATCGACGCCGGCAGCGGTGAAGATTTTCCGGGCGCCGTCCTCGTGCAGCCAGCCCTTGACGCCCAGTTCGTCGGCATTGTGCGTATCCGGGTTATAGAGGGCCAGGTTGTTGTCCATGTGGCCATTGACGCAGACGTGCCAGCCATAACTGGCCGCGGCGGTGTTGTGCAGCACCAGGCATCCGGCGGCACCCCGGCGCCGGGCTTCCTCAAACTTATAGAGCCATCGGCCATAATACGTCATGTTCCGGCCCCGGAAGAGGGAAGGGTCGTAGAAACCGGGGTCGTTCACCATGGCAATGACGATTTTCCCCTTGACGTCGATGCCGTCGAAGTCGTTCCATCCGTATTCTGGAGCGTCGATGCCGAATCCGCAGAAAACGTATTCCGCGGCCTTCAGTTCTACTTTTTCACGGGCTTGCGCCGTCCAGATGACCAGGTCTTCCGGGTAGTTCAGGACCGCTTTTCCCCTGCCTTTGACTTGAATCTTCGACCCTGCCGGTCGGACAGTGACGGATATCAGGCCGAAAGGCTGGAACCAACTCTCTCCAAATGCGGGCTCCAGGCCCAGCTTCTCCAGTTCGCCGGCGAGATACTTTACGGTGACGTCCTCGTATGGGGTCATCGGCTTACGGCCGCCGAACGCGTCGGAAGCGATGGTGCGGATCCAGTTGCGGAGCAGCAGTTCGTCTCCGGCTTCGGGGGCTTTTCCGCCATGCAGTTCTTCCCAGGCCGATGCAAAATCGTTCCGGTATTCCTCGCTGTCCTGCAGGCGGGCGAAGCAGGCACCCGCCAGATGGCGGGAAGCATCCACGTCACTCTGCCAGTGATAGCCCGCGATGACGCGGCTCTGTCCCCATTCGTATCCGGCCCGGAGGAGGGTGTCCTGCCTCTCCGGATACAAGGCTGAAAGGACCAGAGCCATACCCCAGCCCCGGATGGAGTGTCCCGAAGGATACGATCCCGTACGGCGCTCGTGCTCTTCATCTTCCGGAATGAGCGTGCCTTCCCGATAAAAGACATAAGGACGCAGACGCATGTAGGTTGCCTTCGGGTTGGTGGCGGCGAGCCGGAAGGTACGGATGCAACGATGCAGCAGATGCAGCGTCCTGGGTGTTTTTTCCCGGGAGAGTTCCCGGCCGAAGGCCCCGCTGAAAAGAAGAGCCATGGAATCCACGTTTGTCGTTCCCTCCCGGATGGCACGGAGAGTCCTCTGTTCGGTGCGCAGGTGGCTCTTGGCATAAAAATACATGGCGGTATCCTGCACGTAGGCAGGGGATCCCTCTTCCGGCGGGGCGGGGAGGAAGCGGGTGGCGTCCGGCAGTTGAGGGACCGTCAGGTAAGGTTCCGCTTTCTGGGCCTGGGCCGCCCGGCCAATAAGCAGCAGGGAAAAGAATAGGACGAGGATTTTTCTCATAGGGATGTTATTATCACGCGAAGTTACGACTTTTTTGCAAAATCAAATAATAATCAGTATATTTGCGCGCTTTTTTCGCCCACGGGCGGAAACGGCTCAAGAAATAATGTTTAACTACTAGTTTTTTTTAGTCAATTTTTATGTCTGAAGAAATGAAGAACGTGGCAGAAGAGCTCCAGAACGAGGCTCCTGTCCAGAAAGAAACCAAGAAGGCTGTGCTCAATGCCTCTGTGGCTCCCGAGGATTTCGACTGGGAAGCCTTTGAGAATGAAGGCATCGAGAAGGGTTCCAAGGAAGAAACCCTGGCCAAGTACGAGCAGACCCTCTCCAAGATCTCCGAGAACGAGGTCGTGGAAGGCGTGGTTACCTCCATCAACAAGCGTGAGGTCGTTGTGAACATCGGCGCCAAGAGCGAAGGTGTCATCTCCGCCCCTGAATTCCGTTACAACCCGGACCTCAAGGTCGGTGACAAGGTGGAAGTGCTCGTGGAAAGCACGGAGGACCGCAAAGGTCAGCTTGTCATCTCTCATAAGAAAGCCCGCCAGCTCAAGTCTTGGGATATGGTTAACGCCGCCTACGAGAGCGGTGAAGTGGTGAAGGGTTATGTGAAGACCCGCACCAAGGGTGGTATGATTGTGGACGTGTTCGGCATCGAGGCCTTCCTCCCCGGCTCCCAGATCGATATCAAGCCCATCCGTGACTACGATGTGTTCGTGGACACCACCATGGACTTCAAGATTGTCAAAATCAATCAGGAATTCCGCAACGTCGTGGTTTCCCACAAGGCTCTCCTCGAGGCCGAGCAGGAACTCAAGCGCGCAGAACTCATCTCCAAACTGGAGAAGGGTCAGGTGCTGGAAGGCGTCGTCAAGAACATCACCAACTACGGCGTATTCGTTGACCTGGGCGGTGTGGACGGTCTCATCCACATCACCGACCTCAGTTGGGGCCGCATTTCCCATCCGGAAGAGGTGGTTGCCCTGGACCAGAAGATCAACGTGGTCGTCCTGGACTTCAACGAGCAGCAGAAGCGCATTGCCCTCGGTCTCAAGCAGCTTACCCCGCACCCGTGGGAGGCTCTCTCCGCCGACCTCAAGGTGGGTGACACGGTGAAGGGCAAAGTGGTCGCCGTGGCCGATTACGGCGCATTTGTAGAGGTTGAACCCGGCGTGGAAGGCCTGGTACACGTGAGCGAAATGAGCTGGAGCCCCCGTCTCCACAGCGCTCAGGAATTCCTCAAGATGGGTGACGAGGTGGAGGCCGTTATCCTCACCCTCGACCGCGAGGCCCGCAAGATGTCTCTCGGCATCAAGCAGCTCACCGCCAATCCTTGGGAGAGCATCCGCGAGAAATACCCTGTCGGTTCCCAGCACAAGGCTACCGTTCGCAATATCACCAACTTCGGTGTGTTCGCAGAACTGGAGGACGGTGTAGAAGGTCTCATCCACATCTCCGACCTCTCCTGGAACAAGATCAAGCATCCCGCCGAGATGGTACAGAGCGGTGACGTCATCGATGTCGTCATCCTCGACTTCGATGAGAACAGCCACAAGCTGTCCCTCGGCCACAAGCAGCTGACTCCCAACCCTTGGGACGAACTCGAGGCTAAGTACCCGGTGGGTACTGTTGCAGACGCCACCGTGGCTGCCGTGAGCGACAAGAACACCACCGTTACCTTCGCTGACGGCACCGAGGCTACCGCCTTCAACCGTGAGATGGTGAAGGAAGATGGCAAGCAGGCGATCGCCGGCGAAACCCTGCCCGTGAAGGTTGTGGATCTGCGCCGCAGCACCCGCACCATCCGTGTGTCCCACGTCCGCACCTATCAGGAGGTGAAAGCCGCCCGTGAAAACGCCGAGGCCGAATCCGCCAAGAAGGCCATCAAGAAGGTCCAGAGCAATGTAGAGAAGACCACCCTCGGTGACATCTCCGCTCTGGCCGCCTTGAAGGAGCAGCTGGAAAAGGGTGAGTAATACCCCGAATACATTTACACTGACCTTGCTGGGCACGGCTTCGGCCATGCCCGTCAAGGGTCGGAATCAAAGCGCCCAGGCACTCTCTGTGCATGGGCGCTTGTTCCTTATTGATTGCGGCGAGGGAACCCAATACCGGATGGTGGAGGAGAAAGTCCCCATGATGAAACTGGATTCCATCTTCCTGAGCCACATTCACGGAGACCATGTCTTTGGAATCTTCGGCCTGCTTTCCACCCTGGGCATGAAGGGACGGCAGACGCCGCTGAATATTTTTGCTCCGGTCAGTTTCGGCCCTATCCTTAAATTCTTCTTCAGTTATTATGGGGAAGGACT
>ONTQ01000074.1 GCA_900320795.1 uncultured Bacteroidales bacterium | reverse complement strand
TCCAAACGCCCTGGTACGATGGCGATGAGTACGCCGGTTTCATGGAGCTGTCGATGGTGCTGCCGGAGGTGGTGCCGAACAGGATTCGAAAGCCCAAGGATTGACAATGGAAACAATCACTCTCAATAATGGCATAAAGATGCCTATCCTCGGGTACGGGGTGTACATGGTGGACCCCTCCGTCGCTGAACGCTGCGTCCTTGACGCACTCAGTTTCGGTTATCGTTCTCTCGACACGTCCCTCATACGCCCAGGCCAAGGAGAATGTGAAGGGCTCCCTGAGAAGGATGAAACTGGACTACCTGGATATCATGCTCATTCACTGCATAGGATGCAAAACAAAAGAAGCAGAAAATCAAATCTTTACAGGAAGCAAACGAAGCCTTCCTTGAGGTAAAATCCACGGAATGGGACCGGCAGTTTCCCTTCCAATCCTTCACTTCGGCCGACTTCACGGATTTCCACTTATAATTCGTAAATTTGTCACGTGAAATACACTGGATATGACACTCGGGACTGCAAACTTGGGACGTCATCAAAGGGAATAAGCAATATTGAGATGAAAAGACTTTGGATTTGGTTAACACTGCTATTGAGCATATTGGTAGCCTGTTCCCGGGATAATCTCATTCCGACGGAGCCTGTGATGCAGGATGGCGTCTGGACCGGAAGCGGAGAAGGAAGGAGTGGAATCATCCTGGTCAGAGTCACTGTCTTGGAGCATCGTATCACAGATATCGTGGTAGTCAGCCAGGGAGAATCGTCATTTGCCCAGGATGCCATCAAAGGGATGGTAGCACGTGCCCTTGAGAAACAGTCTATCCTCGACGATGTGGATGCCATAACCGGAGCCACGCTTACCAGCAACGGTATGATAGAGGCCATTAACATGGCCATCCGGTCGGCCCTTGGACAAGGTGATTCGGGGAAAACAATCTATAAAGACGGAAGTTGTGATGTGGTTATTGTGGGTGCCGGTGGAGCTGGGCTCACTGCCGCCGTTCAAGCGGCTTCCGGTGGAGACCTCCGAGTTATCGTTCTTGAGAAACAGGGTATTCTTGGAGGGAACACCAACTATTCTACCGGTGGCATCAATGCGGCTGGTACTCAGGCGCAACGGGACCTGGGCATTCAGGACAGCCCCGAACTGTTTTACGAGGACACGATGCGCGGTGGAAAGCAGAAGAATATTCCGGCGCTGGTGCGCAGTCTCGTGGACCACGCCGCCGCCACCTTGGCCTGGCTATCCTCGCTTGGGGCCGATCTCTCCGACGTCGGACTCATGGGCGGAAGCAGCGTAAAGCGGACGCATCGGCCTAAAGGCGGGACCGCTATCGGTTCTCATCTCATGAAGGTACTGAAAGAAGCATCCTCCAAGTCCAACATAGAGATTCGCACTTCAAACAAAGTGATCGGCCTCATCAGCGATGCCGGCGAGGTCAGGGGGGTGAAGGTGGAAAACGCGGACGGGAGCACGTATCGTCTCCAGGCAAAAGCCGTTGTGATTGCAACCGGAGGTTTCGGTGCCAATCTGGAGATGGTCACCCGTTATCAGCCTTCTCTCTCCGGCTTCGCCACCTTGAACCATCCGGGTGCCACGGGGGACGCTTTCTCCTGGCTGGCCGATGTCGGGGGAAGCACGATTCAAATGGAGTATATCCAAATCCATCCCACAGCCGAGGCCGATAATCATATCCTTATCACAGAAGCCGTCCGTGGAAACGGCGCCATCCTTGTGAATCGCGCCGGCAACCGTTTCGTAAATGAGATGGAGACACGGGATGTCGTTTCTTCGGCTATTTTGAACCAGGAAAACGCAGATGCCTATCTGGTGTTTGACCAGAGTGTGCGCAGTTCCCTCTCTTCCATTGAGACCTATGCCAATCAGCATCTGCTGACGGAGGGAACAGACTTGGAAACCCTGGCCTCCAAGGCAGGACTTCCCGCATCGGCCTTCTGTGCAACCATGGTACGTTATGCCTCCTTTCAAAAGTCAGGCGTTGATGAAGACTTCGGGCGTAGCAGTACGCAGATGACAGCCGCTCTCGAGACGCCGCCTTTCTATGCGATACGTGTCAAACCTGCCATTCATCATACCATGGGCGGCATAAGGGTCGATCCCGAGATGCATGTCCTGCGAGCCGACGGAACTCCTGTTCCCGGCCTTTTCGCCGCCGGGGAAGTAACCGGAGGCGTTCACGGTGCCAACCGTCTTGGCGGAAACGGTGTTGCGGATATTGTCGTCAACGGTAAAATAGCCGGGCAGAACGCCGCGGAATATGCAAAATAGAAAAAATATGAAGAAAACACTGGCCCTGCTTTTGGGCGGACTCCTTTTGATTGCCTGCAAAAGCCATCATGTCCATGAAGAACCCGTTAATAATGATGATACAATGACAGCTGTAAATCAGGTTTTAGAAGAACTCAAGGGCCGTGACGTGGTTCTGTTTGTGGCCGACCAAGATGAGATTTCTCCTGCCGAAGTACCATTCCCCGTCGTTTTCACCGGGATGGGGAAGATGCGGATGTTCAGCGGCCTGGTAAAATGGCACGAAACGTTGCCTGAAGGTAGTAATCCTGTTGTCCTGAACATTGGCAGCGCCGGGTCGGCCAAATATCCCATCGGCACCATTGTCAACTGTACCCGGATTTTCAACGGAGGTTGCGAGTTGGTGCATGATTGCATTGAACTTCCGGGCGATGGCGCCAGCATCTTTTCCGGGGATTATTTCATGAGCACCAAGACCTTCAGTCCGGAGCAGGTGAAGGCGCTTTCGCAGCAGTATGACCTCTTTGACATGGAGGCCTACGCCGTGGCCCAGTTCTGCAAGATGTACGATATCCCGTTCTACTGCCTCAAGGCGGTATCCGACAACTTGGACGGAAACCTGAAGGACTGGCGCTCCATTCTTGCCGATATCCGCCTCCGCTTCACGGAGTTATTGAATGCCGGTGATGAATCGGCTCGGGAATGTGACCTCATAAATGGATCAATACTACCGTCACTTCCACAACAAGAAAATTTATCGCTTTGTAGCCTTCTCGCCCCTTGAGGCAACGGAGGAAGGAGCACTAAAAGAGTTATGACCTTTTTCATCGAATCCATCATAGCCTGTGCGGTTTTCACCCTGTTCGTGTTCCTGATGTCCAGGGACCCTGCTGGGGATTCCGGCCGGAGTAGTTGCCGGCTTAACGGCAATGGTATTATAAAACGTAAAAACGACACATTATTACATTATGGCACAACAATCTTACCCGTGCGAGAACTGCAAGTTCCGCGCATCTTTCGACAAGAACCCCAAATCGGCTAAAGGACGTTTCTGGCGCTGGCACATCAACTGGTGCCCGGGCTGGAAGAACTTCTTCATCCATCAGGACGGAGAGGCCAAAGCCGCATTGCGGGAGAAGTACAACTTCCAAAAGTATCAGTAATGGAAACCAGAAAGCACCTTGCGGCAGAAAAGAAGCGCCAGAACACGCACAACTGTGCGCAGGCAGTAACCTGCACCTACTGCGACCTGGTGGGCCTGGATGCGCAGACTGCACTGGACATAGCCGGAGCCTACGGTACCGGTATGGGGAATATGGAAGGCACCTGCGGCGCATTGGTTGGAGCCGGTATGATTGTCGGTTTGGCGACCAAGGACCGGATTCAGTCCCGGGCCAGAATGAAGGAAATGATGGAGAAGTTCCAGGCTCGTAATGGTGCCACACAGTGCCGCCTCCTAAAGGGTATCGGCACGGGTAAACCGCTCCGCGACTGCCCGGACTGCGTGGCAGATGCCTCTGAGTTTTTGGAGGAGTATTTGTGAAGCGGATAGCTTTGCCTCGCATCATCTTTCATATCGACGTAAACAGCGCCTTTGTCAGTTGGCTGGGAGCCAAACTGGTGAGGGAAGGCAAACCGGACATCCGGCTTGTCCCGTCCGTTGTGTCGGGTGACCCGAATGACCGGCGAAGCATCGTGACGGCCGCCTCCATCCCGGCCAAGAAACTGGGTATCCGCGTTCCGGAGCCCGTGTCGATGGCCTTACGGAAGTGTCCGAACCTTGTCATTATGCGCGGGGATTGGGAGTGGTACAAACAGTGCTCGGAGGGTTTTATTGCCATTTGCCGGAGTTATTCACCCATCCTGCAGCAGTTCTCCATCGATGAATGCTTCATCGACATGAGCCTTCGCTGCACTCCGGAGAATGCCGTGGCGGTGGCGACGCAGTTAAAGGACCAGATAAAAAACACCTTGGGCTTCACGGTGAATGTAGGCATCGGCTCCAACAAACTTTTGGCCAAGATGGCCTCGGACTTTGAGAAGCCGGACAAGGTGCATACGCTTTGGGCCGATGAAGTGCCTGCCAAGATGTGGCCGCTCCCCGTGCGGGATCTCCTGTGGGTAGGGAAGAAGACGGAAGAACGTCTCACTGCTTACGGTATTAAAACTATCGGCCAGTTGGCAGCCTTGGGCATGGGCTCACTGACCCGGCTCGTCGGCCAGAAGTTTGCCGTGCAGCTGCACGAGAACGCCAACGGGCGGGATGACTCTCCAGTGGAGACTGAGGTGGCCGAAGCCAAGAGTTATAGCGCAGAAAGGACGTTTCCTAAGGATTTAATAGCCCCAAAAGATATAGACCGGGCCATGTTCAATGTGGCCTGCATTGTGGCGCACCGCATCCGCAGGGACGATTTCCGGGCATCGTGCGTCTCTATGTTCGTCAAGTACAAGGACTTCTCTGTGGCGCAGAAACAGACCACCCTGGAGCAGCCCTCGGACGTGACGGCCATCATCCTCAATGCGGCCCGCAAAATGCTTCCGGAGGTTTGGGACGGCGTTACGCCCATCCGGCAGGTGGGCATGGGTGTATCGCGCCTGACGCACGAATCGGCCGTGCAGATGTCCCTGTTCGAAGACCCCAGGATGGAATACTACCGGGAATGGGACCGGCAGTTTGACGAGGACCGCGTACGGTATGAAGATGCCAAGATGCTGGCGTATGAGCGGAAGCCTTCATCCAAAGAAGACGTTCTGGTCTTTCACTATCCGACCGGAGAGCAGGCCCTCTCTGCTGCGAAGAAAGCCGTCAAAGGTCATCCGTCATACCGCTTCCACCGGCATCGGCTGGATGACGGGACCGATTGCTTTGAAGTTGTGGAGGGTACTAAAATTATTGAGCGTCATGCCGTTATTCCTGAGGAAAATCGATACTACACTCATCAGGATGAGGAGACAAAGGCGGCCTTACGCGAGAAGTATATCTTTACCAAATATCAGTAGAAATGCGTGTACTATGATAGACCAGATTATTGCATTCAACAGCCGGTTCGTGGCGTCACGTGCTTACGAACCCTTTGTCACAGACAAGTTTCCTGAAAAGAAGCTTGCGGTTCTCACCTGTATGGATACCAGGCTGACAGAACTGCTGCCCAAGGCACTCGGCCTGAAAAACGGAGATGCCAAGATTATCAAGAACGCAGGAGGGCTGGTGATCTCCGAGAAAGATTCGGCCATCCGTTCACTGCTGGTGGCCATCTATGAACTGGGCGTCGAGGAAGTGATGGTCGTGCACCACTCCACCTGCGGGGCCTGTCACATGCATTATGAGGAGTTCAAACCGCACATGCTGGAGAGAGGAATCAGTGAGGAGACCCTGTCGGAATGGGAATCCAGTAAAGATGTCATCGGCTGGCTGGAAGGATTCCATGACACGGAGGCATCGGTGAGGAGAACCGTGGCGGCTGTCGTCAACCATCCGCTGATGCCGAAGGATGTGGTGGTCCGGGGCTTCATCATCGATTCTGTAACCGGCGCCCTCACCGAAATCAAGTAAATCTACGCCTGTCGTTGCCCCTGCCAGGTGTTTCTTTCCTCCATTCTGGCTTCCAGCCGCTTCAAGAGTTCCTCATGCTTCAGCAGTCCCCACGGCGCATCCGTGAAGAGGGGAGGAACACTGCTGGCAATACGTCCAATGGCGATATCAGGCCTCAGTCGCTCCAGTATGTCAACCAGTAAATCGACATACTCATCAGGTCCCATCCGCAGGAAATCTTCTGGCTTATCGGCATACTCCTTCTCAATCTGTGTCCCTTTGATAATCTGAAGCTGGTGGAACTTGAGACTGGTTAAGGGCAAAGCGCTGAGGATACCGGCTTCTTCCAGAAGCATTTCCCGTGACTCGCCGGGCAAACCCAGTATCACATGACCGCCTACAGGGATGTCTCTGCTGGCTGTTTCATTGATGGCCGATGCCGTACAGGCAAAACCATGCCCACGATGCGCCCGTATCAAGGTTTGGTCAAAGACGGATTCGATACCGTACTCTACCTCGTACGATGGCGCCCTTAACCCGTAGTGACGCCAGATAATCCAGCTTTTCCTCGTCCATGCAGTCGGGCCTTGTACCTATGACAATTCCCTTCACCGAAGGGTGTGCAAGGGCCTTTTCATACTTTTCTTTGAGAACGGGCAGGGGCGCATAGGTGTTGGAAAACGCTTGGAAATACGCCAGATATCCATCGGCCTTCCGGCCTCTTTGGGCGTGGAACCGGATGCCGGCCTCGATCTGCTCAAGGAGGCTTTTCCCTTTCGTGTACCCGGGATGGAAGGCCGCATTGTCACAGAATGTACATCCGCCAAAACCTAGCGTGCCGTCCCTGTTGGGGCAGGAGAAGCCTCCGTCCAGCGTCAGCCGCTGAAGGCGCATTCCATATCGGTCACTATAGCTGAATGGGGTGTACCGTAAGCTCCGGGTGTTACATGAGTTGGATGGTATGGATGACAAATCCGAAAACATACCGCTAATTTACCAATTTTTCGGTTTTTTGTTGTATTTTTGCTCCAAATGGTCACTATTATCCTCATGGCAATTACCTGCCTGGTGAGCCTCCTGTGCTTCACCGGGACGCTGAACGGGAACCAGCTCCTATTCAATGCCTATTCCGTCTGGCACCGGAAGGAGTGGTACCGGATGCTGACCTACGGTGTTGTCCACGGTGGTTGGGGACACCTGCTTTTCAACATGCTTACCCTGTTCTTTTTCGGCAGGGTAGTGGAGCAGTATTTCCAGTTGGCTTTTGGCAGTACGCTGGGTATCAGTCTCTATGTGATACTCTATGTGACGGCTTTTGCCGTCTCTGCCATCTGGGACCTTTTCAAGTATAAAGACGATTGGAACTACAATGCTGTCGGAGCTTCCGGAGCCGTTTCAGCCATCTTGTTTGCGTCCATTCTCTTCGAGCCGAAAATGGGCATCTACATCTACCTGATTCCCATCCCGGTACCCGGATACATCTTCGCACCGCTATATCTTCTGTACTGCTGGTATATGGCCAAGCGCAACATGGATAACATCGGCCACTCCGCCCACTTCTGGGGCGCGGTGTATGGCCTCGTATTCCCGCTGGCCTGCCGCCCCGACATTTTCCGGCACTTCCTTCAGCAGTTGGGACTATAATCTGCAGCCCGGTTGCAAGGGATCCGCCAGGTTATCTCTATGTGAGCATTTCTTCTGTCGTGATTGACTGTTATTTGCGAGAGTACTCCGTACTTGATCCCGTCAGCGCCAGGGAAAACCAGGTTCGTGAGGATGATAAACAGTGCCGGGAGGCTTACAATCAGTTGGATAAGTAGTGATTTTATCTGATAAAATTCATTCCTTGCCAGTCTTCACGCTCGGGGTAATCAGGATTGCCATCGGCGTGAATCTTCTTTAGCAGCCAAGCCATGTTGTCGGCCAGCGTACGCATGGTTTGCATACCCTCCGTGTCCTGCATCACTTCACCAGGAACCCGGCCGTAAGCAATGTTCCAGTATTGCGAAGTCACTACAGGCATGTTCATCATCTCGAAAATCATGTTCAGCGTCTGGTACGCAGCCGTGGCACCACCACGACGGCAAATGGCCACCGCAGCCGCAGGCTTGTTCTGTACGTTGGCTCCTGAGAAGAATGCTCGTTGAAGGACTGCCATCGCCATCTCCGGCGTACTGCTCTTCAGTCTGGATGTACGGTACCGTCTGGGCATTGCGTTGGGACTGTTGTCGGCTGCATTGTACTCACTCTTCTCCATCCTGAACATCAATGTGGCACAGAAAACAGGGGAGGGCAGCGCTACCATGCTGCTGTACGAACTGATTGGCGGCGTCCTGTTCCTGACGCTACTGATGCCCCTGAGCCTGACAGACGGCCTCTGGCTCCTGCTTCTGACCTTCGTTCCTTTATTCACTCT
>ONTQ01000094.1 GCA_900320795.1 uncultured Bacteroidales bacterium | reverse complement strand
GATATCCAGTGCCTCTCGATAGCTTTCTTCAGCCTCGTTGAAGTGTCCAAGGTCTCTTTGCAGAATGCCGAGATTATTTAGGGCCGTTGCGACATCTGGCAGATATGCGTCCGGGTTCTTGTCCGCCAGGGCTCTTCGGATTTCCAATGCCTCTTGATATATAGAAACAGCATCATACATCCGATTAAACGTTTGTAGTAAATATGCATAATCAAACAGACACTCTGCCAATTTCTCCTTATCAATGTGAATCTCTCTTGCAATGGAAAGAGCTTCCTCATACGCCTCACATGCCTCCGCAAACCTTTCAGGGATAGATAGGGAAGTGTTGGCCATAACCGTATCAGCCTTCAAGCGAAACTCTTCGACTTTGGTTTCCAGGTTGCGGATGTTCTGCTCCAGGAGATTCAGCTCGTTCTTAGCTTCCCTCTTCATCTCCTCCAGGTTCAGTATCCGGTCTGCCTCAACCGTGTTACCTTTCTCAAACAACTCACGGGCTTTTCTCATGCGTTCAGAATAGTGCTCTCCCGACATTTTCGCAAAACTCAGGGCAATGTCATATAAGTGTGTCTGGTATTTCTCAAATTCTTCGCTAATCTTTTCACGTTTGCTGCCTAAAGATGTCAACTGCTTGAGAAGTTCTTTGTCCTTTGTGTTTGCCGCATATTGAATGCTGATGCCTGCGATTTCTTCATCTAATGAGGATAATTCTTGCTGCAACCGCTGGTATTCCTTATTCAGGGCGGCAAAAGGGACGTTCTTTAATTCGGCCATTTTCTTACCGCCGACCAAGACCATCCCATCGGAGACCTTAACCAGGTCGTTATTTGTCTGGTTATTGTATGCCTCCAACTGAAGAATGAAATGCAGGTTCATCGTGTCCGCATTTTCGAACTTACAGTAGAAGTGCCCATAAGTGTTCACAAAGTTTGCCTTGAAGTCCTTGAGTGATTCCGCTATCTCCTTCGATGGCTCCTTGAAAAACACATAGAGTTTTCTCGGGTTATTCCCATTCTTCAACTCATTGTAGGCCGTGTCCAGCTCCTGCTGAGAGTTCTCTGCGAGGCTTTGCCAGAAAAGCGTAAGGCACATTTCGCTATCCGATAAGTGACGTTTATACTCCTCGATGGAACCGTCCGCTTCTGGGTCCCATTTTACTCGTATGAGCTCGATGCCTCTTGGCTCAAGCACCTCATTTAGGTTAGCGATTAGTTCGGAGAACTTTAGAGTTGGGTGTCTGTATTTGGAAAAATGTCCTACTGGTGTTCAAAGATATCTTCCTCATAGGACTTGCACCAGTTAAAAGGGCTGTTATGGTGTTTCCATATGCGGATAGTCTTTGACGGTTTACAAAATTACTAAATAATCTTTAAGAAAGACATTATTTTGGTTCGGGTTCTATCGCTCAAGTTGAAAAACCAGTTGCTCAAGTGATAGATTTACCCCGCGGTGAACGTCCTTTATACAGAAGCTCAGAATACAAAAAGCGTTCTTCCTTCAGCATAATCCGGACAACCAGCCAAAGCGGCGCCACGGTGGTGCCTGCGGGATGCTGCACCCCTTGTGCTATGGATTGCACGCTCATCATATTTGTCAGCGGTCGATTGCCGATGGTCCTTCCCATTATGCTTCCTGTGCCTCAGAAGCGCTATGACCGATACGCATGGACGGAGAGAGGAGAAGTTTACTTCTCCGAGGAAGCAGCCCTGGACCAGGTCATGGAATACGGAACGTGGCCCAGGGAGCGCGTCTGTTGGGATGGACCGGCGGATGTTTCCCAGCCGCTTTTTTCCGGTTACACCGATGGCACTGGCCAGCGGTGAATAAACATTGGAGGAATGTAACTTCTGATAGATTATCTTCTGAATCAGACAAATCGATGCAGTCATCGAGGCTGTTGAACTATATCCCATTCGTCGTCCGGACGGATGTTGCCAGAAGCCGATACTTTTCCTCATTCTCCTTGTCCCCGAGCTGGCGGCAGCACTCAGCGATATTCCCGTAAGTCTCTTCCAGCTCGAGAGAATCGCCCGGGCGTTTCTTGAACACTGTTTCGGCGTTAAAGAACAGTTCAAGCGCTTTACGATAATCCGGAATCCGGCAGTAACAGACTCCGGCTGAGCGGAAGTCTTTTCCCACCCACAGTCCTTCCGGCCCGTCGTTCTCTCGCGCAATGTCGGCGGCGGCTATATACTGGACTGCCGCTTCCCCGTGCCGGTTCTTCTTCGATAGGATGGCACCATAAAGCCGGAGACAGCCCGCCGTCCACTTGGCCTTCGGCCCGCGAACCAGAACGGAATAATAGACCGCCCTCTCGGCAATTTCCGGAGCATCCTCGGTCAGTTCCGGGGAATCATCAATATGCTCCTCCATAAGCCTGCCCATATCCACCAGTACGTCAAGCTGTGTCTTCAGCGGCAGGTCACACGTCCTGGCAAGGTGCAGTGCGCTCCGATAGGTAGTAAGAGCCTTCTCCAGACGGACCTTCAGGGGCTCATCTGTATAACTCATAATCGTTCTGGCCGTACTGCTTTGATCCTTTATCACCTCGATGTTGCGCTTCTTTTCCTCTTCAATCTCCGGCAGGGGATACTTGAGCGTATATTCCGGATGGCTAAGGAGACGATACCCGTGCCCGGAAAGGAAGAGGGCGATCGGGAC
Source organism: uncultured Bacteroidales bacterium (assembly GCA_900320795.1). Lineage (GTDB taxonomy): Bacteria > Bacteroidota > Bacteroidia > Bacteroidales > UBA932 > Cryptobacteroides. The sequence goes on along the minus strand of ONTQ01000094.1, from coordinate 5,165 downwards.
TGCGCTCTCTCCCTCCTGGGAGCAGAACTGCGCAATCTCTTCAACAGTGAACTGAAGCAGGTCGGCCGCGATGTCTATCTCCATGGCGTTCATCATGTCCCGGAGATGCTCCGAAAAGCCGAATTCCCGTCGCGGCGTCCTGAGGAAAGGCTCCCGGTTGACCTTGTACTCCAGGGCCACGGCGGCCAGGAAGTCGCTCCAGGATGCTTCCGGATGCTCCTGCAGGAAAGAGACGTAGCGCTTCCGGATGTAGTCATCAGGGTGCCGCTTCCGGTACTCCATGATGACCTGGGCTATCCAGGGGTTGACAGGCGTCGGATCCTCTCTTTGAGGCATAGTGAGGCTTCTTTCCAAAAAGGATATGATGTCTTCCATGTCGATTCTCAGCTCCACAAGGGTGATCATCAGTTGCTGGAGGTGCTCATCATGATCTTCCGCCTCTGCCAGTTTGAGTCTCTCCTCCATGTCAGCTGCAAGGAATCTCTCCGCCGTCGCGTGGCGGAGCGGGTTCGTACGCTCTAAAACGTCGATGACAACCTTACATGCCTCCTTCCAGAGCGAAAGGAACCTGCTGGTAGGGAAGTGCCTCAGCTGAAAAAGCGACTCCGGGATGTTCCGCGGCCTGAAAAACTGTGGCGATATATGCTTCCTCGAACAGATGACATTGTAGGAGATGAACAGGTTGCCGAGAGCGTGAAAGAACTCCCTGTATTCATCGGGCATCCCCCCCTGCGGGAAACGGGGCTTCACGTCGAGGAACTCTTTTTGAAACTTCTCCTCTCCATCCAGGCGCTCATACCGGGCATAGTACTCGTCAAACCACCTGCCCGTCAGCGTGGGACGCGAGAGGTCAAACGCCACGGGGCTTCCGGGAGGATTCAGGCACCAGGTGTTCCAGTCACAATCACCGATGTCGCGGGCGGCCGGGAGGGAAGGGATTTTGTAAGTCCTTCGGGGGCATGGGAGAAACGTGTACCCGTGTTTTTTCAGATAACACTTGATCCCGTTCATATCCAGGTCCCCATGCATACTGCACGATGTAATCTCCTCTTCGGAGAGCTGGAGAAGGTCAGCCACGCAGTCGATGTGCAGGTCGTAGAGGTGCTCGCGGGTGGAGTCCTCCAGATCCATATTAACACGGAGCGTCTTCAAAAAGGGGTCCTTCTCCATGGCGGATGCCAGGGCCCGCAGGATGAGGTGCTGGCTCCAGCTGAGACGGGCCCCCTTCTTGACGGCTATCGCGTAATTGGCCCGGAGCACCATCGCATTATTCATGCGCCGGTACTCCTGGACCTTCTCTTCGAGCCATGGGTTCAGGGTCATCTACTTCGTTTTGATGTAGGCGAATGCGGGATACGCTTTCAGGAACGACTTGACGGAGTTACTCAACCAGGCCTCCAGCTGGGGCTTCCCGGGGCAGCCGTTCACGAGGTACCGGGCCGACAGGCTGCCGGTCTCCGCCAGCTCGAACTCCACGTAGCCGGGTTTATCGGCGCGCTCGGGGGTTACCATGAGGTCGACGACCACCGTCTTCCGGTCTCCGGCCAGGGTGTCCAGGACATAGTTGGCGCAGCCCACGGTAACAAGATTGCCGATGTCGTGTCCCAGGTTCTCGTCAAAGAAACGGCTGAAAGACTTGCCAAGGGGAGCGAAGTCCGCCAGGATCCAGAGTTTGCCGATTTCCTTGGAGAAAGTGAGGGTGTAGTTCTTTGTGGCGATGGAGTTGTTGTTGGTTTTCTGCATAGTGTTTTTCGTTTTAGTCCGGAATAAAGACAGGCGTGGGGGAGGATTCTATCACCGGCTAAAACAAAATTTCAAATAAAGTTCCGTTATTTGCTTATCAGCACGCAGTGGTAGTTCGAGTCTGCCCACGCGTCCATAAAATGTGCGATGGAGACGGGTAGGGGAATGGGGCCGAAAGCCGGGTCGTACAGGGCTACCTCATCGTCTTTGACGTCTACTGAGAGGACCACCACGCAGTGGTCCACGATGCCACCGGCGAGGACATCCTCCAGCCGCTCTTCCACGGGGTCGCCGATAAGTTCGCCGCCATCCACCGCCGTAAGGACCTGTTTCCCTTCTTCCAGGGCCTTGATGATGTCCTGCAGCGTGGCATCGGTCCGCCTCTCGACATGAAGGCCGAATGACAGGGCGGTATTCCCGAGGTCCTTGACAAGCGCCCCCTCCTCGGAGAGCCAGCCGCTGGAGACAGCCCTGTCGCGAAGCTCCTCAAGTGACCGGTGGATGCCGAAGCAGTGAAGAATGTAGTTCTCGCAGCGCACTGCGCACAGGGAGTCGCCCCGGGTGTGGGCGATGCGGACGATATGCTCAAGCTTTTTCAGGGCCCGCATCTTGATATTGTACAGGTTCGCTTTCTTGATACCGGTGAGTTTCTCCAGTTCATCGAAGTTCATCCCCTCGATGACGTGCTTCTCAATCACGAGACGATAGCGCTCGTTCTCAATCTGATCCAATATGACGGCGACGTTCATTTCGGCCTCTGTCCTGTCGGGAGAGTCGCTTTCATCGACAATATCCTCTGCGACCTCACTTAAAAGACTGTCGCGGGAGTTGTTTTCTATCACCCGCTCACGGTTTTTTTTGTCCAGGAAGTAGTTCCTGGCCACCATCTTGAGCCACTGGTAGATGGACGAGCGCCCCTCATACATGCGGAGCCTCCGGGCATCATCCGCCATCAGATGGGCGTAAAGCTCGTTGACTAACTCGTTGTAGTCGGCCTTGCTGTCGAAGATGTTCTCGATGACGGAGAACAACAGCGGCTGGCACTTGTTGAAAAAGAAGTACTGCGTGATTTTGTCATCCCGGGCAATCAGGCCCTGTATGATTTCCTGGTCGGTCATGGGGGAGGGGTGTTACTTACTGGCGGGTTCGGTGATGCGGTTAAGGAGTCCCGGGTTATTCTCCAGAAGGGCGTTGATATTGATCTGGAACGAGATCTCTTCCCTTAAGTCCTTGGCTGTCGGATTCTGATCATCATAATGCCATGAGAGGAGGATGGCGGGTTTTTTCAGGGATTTGATCTTACGGGCCAGCATCTCATAGTCGGCGTCACCGGTGATAATCACGATGAAGTCAAAATCCCGGTACAGCGCCAGCTCATAGGCCTCCAGCGCCAGCCAGACGTCGATCCCTTTCTCGTGCGGCGTCCCGTCCGGGAGATAATACACGTGCTTGTAGTGCAGAATGACATCGTTCTTGATGAGCCGGTCTTCAAACTTGCGGTCCTCCAGCAGCTGATTCCTCGCCTTGGCATCGAACGCGTTCAGGCGTCCGCGGAAGAAATGCGTCTCCGTGACGATACAGGTCTCCCGGTCCAGGCCGTACTTGGCCGAGAGTGTTCTCTCGATGAAATCGATGACCCCTTCGAGCTTGACCCGGACGGACTTGTTCTCCTGTAAAGCCTTGTCCAGCCGATAATAATACTGCCCGTCAATGAAAAGGCCGATGGAGTGAATGCTTGCATTTGCCATGGTGGTGTTAATCTATAAAGTTTTCAAGACTTGCCTTCCAGTCTTCTTCAAAAGCTGGAACCGTAGTAGAAAAATTCTCTTTCAGTGAAGTGGGGATACCTTTCCTGTAAAGTATGTTCAAGAAGGAATGCACGCCCGTCACCTTGTAACGGTCCTCCATGTGACAGAAAATGGACTGGCCTCCCTTGTAGTTCTCAAACACATAGGGGAAATGCGGTGCGGAGAAGTCACAGTCCTCGCGCAGCATCTTTATCTCACCCTTGCTGAATGAAGGCCTCTCTCCGGGGAGGGAAGTGTATTCCGCTATCCCCTCATAGCACCACTTGGGCAGGTTCAGATACTGATTATAGTCAATGGAGGCGAAGAAGCAGTAGTGCGTCATCTCGTGCCAGAGGACATTCTTGGTGTAGGCATCCTCGCTGAACGCATAGCGGCCGTTCAGCGCAATGCCCTTGAGGTAAAACCCCGAAGGGGAGATCTCGAAAATCGTAATCCCGGCGGTCGTATCGTAATTGCCCTCCTGCCCGGAGAAGCTCTGTACCATCAGGCGGTCGAAAGAACGCTGGTCCGGCATCAGGTAGATGGGGACCTTACGGCCGTTCATGTCATCCGGATAGAAGTATTTGCCGACAACCTCCGCCAGGTGAGGGATGGCCTCGTGGGCGAGCTGCTGGCAGAGTGTGGCTTTCTTTTTCAGCTTCTCCGGGAAATAGAAAATGAAATACTCGTCTTCCAGTGTCTGAAGCCCGGATTCCGGGTCCTGGCCAAAGTCCCCGCTGTTGTCCCAGGGAGTGGGGCGGGGAAAGGGATTAAAGCCTGACAGAAGGTCGTCCAGTCCGCCTCCGATAGAGTTGATCCAGTCGATGGTCTCCTGGGGGATGTCGGCATACCGCAGGGGCTTCTGGTCCTTGCCCTTATCGTAAACTTTGATGAGGGCGAGAGCCGAGAGGATGAATATCAGCAGCACGGCTGCTATGGAACCGAATCGTTTCATGCTAATTCAGGAATAGGATGTCTTCGACGGCTTCCTTTGTGGTCGATCCCAGTTCGCCAATCTTGAAACCGTCGCCCGTCGTCTCACAGAAGAAATACATATAGCCGTCCTTGGTCACCAGCGACTGGTCCGCCATGGATACCAGATCGGCATTCGACTTGTCCTTGAAGGCCACGGCGATGGCTGCATGGTTCGACGTTGTAAGATACGCCGTCTTGTAGCCTGCCTCACGGAAGAGGATGGCACCAAGGGCCGCCTTGCAGTCACAGTCTCCCCGGCCGTCAAACATGGTCTCGTCCGGATAACGGGCATATTCGCCCAGATTGCCGATCTCGTCGCACTTCTCATCCAACTCGTACTTAATGTTCGGCTTTTGGGCGAAGTCCAGGATGAACTGCATCGTGTCCATTTCACTGAGACCATTCTCGCGGGCCTTCTGGTCGATATAACGCAGGACCTCATGCACTTTGCGGTTCTCCTTGCAGGAGTTCATGAGCGCTTCCACGTTCTTGCGGAAAGAGCCGCCGGGGTTCAGGCGGAAGGGATTGCTTGCACGTAGCTGGGCAATCTTTTCCGGATTGAATTTCAGCGTCAGCTCGCCATGAACGACATGGAAGAAGGAGTCCAGATTCCAGTTAAAGGTCCTTTCTACGGTTTCCAGACCGGGGTCTGTATCGTCG
>ONTQ01000155.1 GCA_900320795.1 uncultured Bacteroidales bacterium | reverse complement strand
TTTGATATAGTCCGCCATCAGCTCCAGCGCAGCCTGCTTGCCGTCCGGCTCGATCCGCTCTCCCATAGGTGCGTACTCAAAACCAACGGGAATGGTGATGTGCACGTGGCTGTCAATAATGCCGGGCATAATGAATTTACCGCCCAGGTCCTCTACTTCGCCTTCGTAGCCCTGCAGGCCGGCTTCATCGCCCACATACACAAATTTACCGTCCTTTACCACCAGGGCCGATGCCAAGGGCTGGTTCTTATCCGCAGTGAAAATTTTTGCGTTTTTGATAATCTTGTCTGCTTTCATGGTTATGCTTTTATTTAGTGTTTTACAAATTTCGAAATTAGCAGACCCGCTTGGACGAGCCGTTTCCAAGGCGCCGTGCCCAGGACATCATCAGGTCTTCCCGCCTTCCGAACAGGTCTTTTTGCATGCCGATGGTATCGTCAAAGACCATTGTCCGGCGGTCCTCCCCGGAGAACTGCTTCCACTCGTACTTGCCGGTGGAAGGGTTGCCTGTCCGGGCAAAGTTCGCCCACATTTCCTTCACGACGTGGCGGAACTCGCACTCGTTGGTTCCCACCTTCTCTCCGCTCCCCATCGGGTCCACAATGTACGTGTCGAACAGGAACGGAAGCTCCGCCGCGTGAATTACGCCAAGCTCGGAGGTTAACACCGGCTTTTTGACGAAGTACATGTAGGTGTTGCCGCCGGCGGCAGCGTGCCGGATGGCCATATCGGTGTTGCCGGCGCGGAAGTTGATGTCGTTGCAGTATTGCTCCAGCCGGCGCCCTTCGCTTTCTCCCGCGAGCGTGGCCATGAACGCGTCGTACTGGGCTTTTTCCTCGTCGTTAAGGAGCGTACGGTCCTTCCTGGCAATCCACCTGAGGGTATCCGCGAAGCCTTCCTCACCGCCCTCCAGCGGAACGAAATACCGGATTTCGTCCTGGTTGGAACCCAGCAATAAATCAATCTTGGCCCGCTTCTCATCTCCCCACATCTCGTACAGGATTGCCCGGTCCTCGGGCAGCGTGACGCCGTCCAAAAGCGGGAAGTTGGCCGCACCCAGAAGGCTGTTCTTGTCAATGACAACCGCCTTCTGATAGGCCTCTACAAGTTCCTCGGTGGTGAGGGCCATGAGCTGGTCCATGGTCTGGCAGCCCGCGGCTGTAAGGAAGTTTTGCGTAACGTGGATGCCGTGCTCCATGGTGTCGGTATAGGCAATGTTGGCGCTCTGGGCGATGCACCGCCGGAAGAGCCCCTCGCTTCCGTCGATGAGCGGGAGGAACGTGACGCTGGCCGAGCCTGCCGACTCGCCAAAAATGGTCACGTTGTCCGGATCGCCGCCGAAGCCGGCAATGTTTTTCTGTATCCACCTGAGGGCCTCAAGCTGGTCCAGCAGGCCCAGGTTGCCGGCCTCCTTGAAGTGCTCTCCGCCGGGGACCCGCTCGAAGTTCATGAAGCCCATGAAGCCCAGCCGGTAGTCGATGGACACGAACAGGATGTCGGGACACTGCTTGGCAATATGGCTAAGGTCATACAGGGGCGACGCCTGGGATTCGGCGCAGAACCCGCCGCCGTGAATCCACACCATGACCGGCCTCTGGCCGCCTGTGCAGCGGGTATTGCAATAGATGTTGAGCACGAGGCAGTCCTCGCCGAACTCCGCCGTTCCCTCCGAGTCGTTCGAGGGGCCGATGGGAACGTGGCCAGGCTTGGTGGCATCGTATACCCCGTCATCGTCTGCGGCAGGAAGCGCCTTCTTCCAGCGAAGCTTCCCCACCGGCTGGGTTGCGTAGGGGATGCCCTTCCAGATAATCAGTTCGTCTGTCTCTTTGCCGACAAAGGTACCGTTGTTGCATTTGACGGACGTTGCATTTTTCATAGTCATGTCCTTACTTTTTGGTTTATTCACAAATATAGAAAAAATTCGGCAACCCCGCAACCGTCCTTCCCCGGTATTCATTCCGTTATTGTTTATTCATCTCTTTAAGCAGGTAATCTGCCAGATAAGGGACAGCGAACACCAGCTCTCCCCGGCGGGGAGCTTCAATCACGCCGCTCTCAATTAGCCTTTTTCGATAGGTCTGGATAGAGGGGCCTTTCCGTCCAAGAGCCGCCTGTAACTTCTCCGTGGTCACCGTTCCTCCCACGCGTGCCATAGCACGAAGGAAAAAAATATCATTATCGGACAAAGGATTAAGAATGGGCTTGAATACATTCTCGTCCATATCTGACAATGCCGCTTGCTCGGCCTTGCCCATAATTTCGTCCGTAATAGTCTCTCCTTCCAATGTATACTGAATCAGGTAATAGCCAATCAACTGCATCAAATACGGGAAACCACGGGTGGCAAGTGCGGCCCGGTCAAGCATTGCGTCTGAAGCGCCAATACCCACGGTCTTGAACGCCCGCTCATAATAAGCGCGAATCAGATTGGTAGAAATCAATCCCAACTCTACCCGTGGAGCACGATTCAAAAAGGTTAGGACGTCGTCATTCAGAATAGCAGAAACGGCGTGAGGAAGTCCGGCCATCGCAATTGCCACATTCTTTCTATCCCCTACCAGTTCCTGATAGGCCGAAGCCACCTCTCGCATGGCTGCGGACGTACGCACTTCGTCTATGAGAATAAGTGCACCCATGCCCTTCTCTGCCAAACGGTCGCACAAGAGTGACATTTTGGAACGGAAGCCATATTGCTTCTGTGTCACCTCTGAAAAGGTGAGCCCGAAGGAAAAGCCCAAGACACCGGCACTTACCCCCTTTAATTTTGGCCTTTCATCGCCAAAATACTTTGACCCATTTAACTGAAGTTGCTCGATAATGGCTCCCGGCATTCCTTCATGGGCTGTCACACGGGCCACCACGTAACCCTCCTTTTGTGCACGGTCACCCAATTCAAGTAGCAGGGCCGTCTTACCCATACCACGTTGTCCCAAGAACAGCGTACAACGGTTACGCGAGCCTATAGGTTCCCTAAGTCCTTCGACAAATTGCTCTATCACACCGTCACGGCCGATATACTTTTCCGGACGGTTGCCAAACGTTGGCTGAAACAGGATGTGCGCCTCTTCTTTATTCGCCTTCATTTTCGTTTATTCGCTTTTATTCTTCTTTATTCTCCTTCATTCTTCCCCACCATGCAAAGATAAATAAATTTTCGAAAAGACAACTGTCCAATACGTGGTCTCGTCCTTAAAAAGGCTGAACAACAAGGACGAGAGGGCCAAAATGACCGTCTCGTCCTTAAAATCAGGCCCCAATGAGGATGAGACCTCTCTGGCGCACAACCAACAGCTACTTGCGCGCAGCGACGATATCAATCAGGTAGCCGGGCGTGAAGAACTTGTCCATGAACTGGTAGTAACCGAGCAAAGGGAGGACAGCCTGGGCCGATTAATTATTAATTATACACAATAATACCTGGTAAGGAAGTAGGTCCGTTCCCAATCCACGAGCTTCCGCTCGGATTCCTTCTCCGGATGAATATTGAATTCGTCAAAGACCATCACCTGCTTGTTCT
>ONTQ01000122.1 GCA_900320795.1 uncultured Bacteroidales bacterium | reverse complement strand
CTACCAGAAGCAGGTCATCGCCAACGCCGCCGCCATGTGCGCCGAATTCGTCCGCAGGGGCTACAAGATCATCTCCGGCGGCACGGACAACCACCTGATGCTCATCGACCTCCGCACCAAGTTCCCGGACCTGACCGGCCGCCTCGCCGAGAACCAGCTCGTCAAGGCCGACATCACCGTGAACAAGAACATGGTCCCGTTCGACAGCCGCAGCCCGTTCCAGACCAGCGGCCTGCGTATCGGCACCCCGGCCATCACCTCCCGCGGCTTCGTGGAGAAGGACATGCTGGACATCGTCGAACTCATCGACACCGTCCTCGCCTCTTGCAACGAGCACTTCGCCGCCCTCACGGCCAAGGAACCCACCGAGGAGCAGCTCGCCGAACGCGCCGCGCATGGCAAGGTCCTCGACGACGTCGTCCGCAAGGTCCATATGATGACCGCCGGCCGTCCGCTGAACCGGTACTAGTCTCCTCCCGGCCCCTTAGCGGTCCCTATGCGGACCCCATGCGGCCAACCCCTCAGAATAAGTGCAGAAACCCCCGTTTCCGCACTTATTTTTCATTTTTGGCCCGACATAAGTGCAAATCAGGGTGGTTCTGCACTTATTTTCCCATAAAACTGAAATAATAAACCGGACGTGCGGGACGTATTCGGGAGTTTCGTGTGTTTATATTGTAGAAACCGGTTGAACGGTCTATCTTTGTAAAAGAACAATGACGTTGTAAGCTCGGAAAGTTTTGGAATAAATGAAAGCTACATAATGGACAACATGAAAAAACTTTTGCTCCTCCTCCTTGTCCTACCTATATGGTCAGGATGCTACAAATCCCTCCTGCCCAAAACCGATGAGTTCACCCATACCGGGTGCGCTACCGATGCCGGGACCAGGGCCGGATTAAGTCAGTCGGACGTCTCCCTGCTTATCTTGAAATACGAAGACGGCAACCTGCGGGTCACCCGCACGAATGCGACGATGAACTGCGCCATCAAGCTCAACGGAATCGCCTGCGATGTCTCGGTCGATGGGAACACCATCCGTTACAGAGTCTATGAAAAAGATGGACCGACCGCTAATTGCATGTGCCGGGTGGAAGAAATGTCCTCCGTCGTTACCGGCCTGAAAGAAGGGAAGGAATACACGTTCAACTATTCCTGCTCCACCTACAGCCCTGAATCCTTCACCTTCGTCTTCAAGAAAGGCCTCCATCTGATCCGGGACGAAGAACCCTATCGGTTCTGAACAGGAACAAGATAAGATTATTCTTTCTCCACGATGCAAGATTCGGCAGTTATTGGGATTCTATAGAAAAGTTTTATATTTGTGTTGTAAGTAGTTAACGCTATGAAACGAATCCTCTTTCTTGCCGCCTTGGCAACCATGGTGATGGCGTGTGAAAAATATACCAGTGACAAGCCCGAATCGAGCGGTGTCTATCTGAACGGGAGATGTGTCGTCCCCATTGGCTCGACTTTCATGGGAGGAGGTGTTGCGGAGCCCAGTAAAGGTTCTTCCCATCGATGCCATATGTACGAGTATGGTTATGAAAAGGGTCCACTGCGGGAAGAGGCGACTTCTGTCGTGACCATTCTCGGATTTCGCCACACCGGTATTACGTATTCAAAGCCGGGGCAGTTCATCGATATGATCGTTATCGACGGAAGTGTCTTGAAGCTGGATGCTCCCTTGGTGATCCCCCTTGAACAAGGCGTATATCAAGGAGGATGCGAACAGGTTTCTGCCGTCAGGATACAGAACTATGACGCAGGAACCGTGAAAAACAGTACCACGGGAGCCATGAATGATGACGGAAAGATCGACATGGCGATTTCTTTGACGGACGGTCGTACGCTTCGTATCCATTACCGAGGGAAAATACCCTATGACGGATACTATTAGCCTTTTCACGATGAAGATGAAACGCTTCCTTTTCGCGGTTTTGTCCGCATTCCTTCCTTTCCTGGCTTTCGGCCAGATGATGCCCGATTCTACCGTCCAGGTGTGCGCCTATTGGCAGAAGGGCGACCGGGCCGTCTATGAATGCAAGAGTACAACGGTCACCATCGACAAGGATGGAAACGAAAAGACGACGCAGGCGTCCTCGGAGACCCGGATTTTCGATGTCATCGATGCGACGGAGCACTCCTATGTGCTCCAGACCTCCTATAAGGATGTGTTCAATTCCAATATGAGCCTGGGCGTCGGGGCCGATGTCTTCGGCAAGGTCGCCGAAGGAATCGTGATCAAGACCCAGACCAATGAGTTCGGCACGGTGCAGGGTCTTGTCAATGTGGAAGAATTGACCGAGGCGCTGAAACAGACGATTCCGCTTTCGGTCGATGCCGCCCTGGCCCGGCAGGACAAGAAGGCCCTGAAGGAGCTGGGCCTGACCCGGGAAGGGCTGATCGACACCTATACGGACCAGCTGTGCCGTCCCGAGACCATCACCATGGCCTGCCTGGACGATGTCCTTCCCCTGCTTTTCTACCACGGCACCCGGCTGAGCCTCAAAGATGAATACACCGTCAAGCAGGAACTCCATAACCCGTTCCCGAACACCACGGGAACCATCCAGGTGGACATGCATTTCTGGGTGGACGAAGAACTGTCCGACTCGACGAGCGTGGTGATCCGTTCCTATTTCCAAGTCGACAACGAGGCCATGCTGCCTTTCCTTCGGGAATCCGTGCTCAGCATGACCACGAGCATCATTCCGGAGGGCGTCTCGCCGGAAGAGGTCGGAAAGGAGCTTGACGCCGGGATTGCGGAAGCCCATATGCAGGCGACGATGGAGCAGTTCTCGGCGACGGAAATCGACCTGGCCACCGGATGGACCACGCAGTGGTGGAACAAGCGCCGGGTCACCATCACCTCGGACGAAGGAGAGACGCAGACCGTGGCGGAAAAGGAAGTGATCATCACGGACGAATGACCATTCAGTCATGAAACGATTTGTATTTTTCCTCCTGCTTTGGCTCTTCATCATGCCCTCCGCGTTCGCCCAGGAATCGGAGCCGCTGCCCGATGCAGAGGAGCTGAGAGCCGCGAACGACAGTATCCTGGCCGAAGCGTATCTTCTGTACCTTTTTGAGAAGAGTGCTTGGGTGCTGGAAGACGTCTTGGCAGCCAGCAAACCGGCGACGATGAACGAGATAGGTGGTTGGTTTCCCGTGGGCGACGAAGAGAACGAGGATGTGATAAAAGGCGTCTTTTTCAATAAAGAAAAGACCAAGGCGTTGTTTGAGGCATCATTTAACTTTAAGACAGGTACCGCGTCGGGGACGGATGTTGTCAGAGACCTGTCCCCAGAGGAGATTGAAATAATAAACGTGCGCGAGAAGGTCCTCCGCGCTGTTCGGACTCTTGATCCCGAAGACTTGCCGTCCTGTCCGGAGGGATGTACTTTCAAACATGGAGTCATCCCCTTTGGCTGCGACTTCTCATACGACTGCGATTCAGAAGGAAACATCAAGGGATTCCGTCGTTACCACAGAACTTACATACCCGCCCAACTCAAGATGGACGACGGCTCTCCTGTGCTCTATGCCGTCCATTCCCACCTCAGATTCTGCCCACTCATTGCGCCCACCGACATTGCATTGTTCTTGCTTTATGGATATGAGGCAGGATTATCTGGCTTCAAGGTAGCCAGCACGGCATACCACTGTGTATTCTCGTTTGACCCGGAGGCATACGCAATCAACGTTGAACAGTTGTAAACGTCCTTCGGCCCTGTTGAATAAGTGTGAAAACAGCATTTTCACACTTTTTTTCGCTTTTTTGCTCGACAAAAGTGTAAAACGCGAGCTGGATTCTAATCTTAAGTGCACTACTTTGAAGTCTCGGTTGTTCGATTTCTCCTCAGCGGTACTCCCCATGAAAAGCGAGAGCGGAACCATCGCTATTCTAAAGCCTCCAAGGCCATCTCGTCCGCTTTAGGCCCCTTTTCAAAAGGCCCTAAAGCAGTCTGCCCCCCATTCTAGGCCTCTCTATGGCCCCTTGATCCGCTCTCGTTTTTCATCTTCCTGTTCTTCACATGGTCGTTGGATGAAACCCCCACATGCCCCTCCACCCAATCCATTCACAGGAGGAGACTATAACGTTTTTCTCACGATGCAAGATTCGGCAGTTATCGAGATTGTATGTATCATAACTAGTTAGCCCTTAAACAGGTATGAAAAAGACTGTTCTCCTGCTCGTTTTGGGATTGGCATCCTTCTCGTTATCGGCACAAAGCCGTATGACCTATTCTTGGGAATTCGTTGCAGGCGTCGGTGTCGGTAGAGGTCCTCAAGTTTCCATTACTCCGGAGTTTGTTGCCCAATATGATTTGGGTGGCGGTTTCAGGATAGGTGCAGGTGCCGGAACACGGTTTGCCAGACCCTGTCTTCAATACTTTACCGAGTTTGGTTCCCATCATCGGTCTTTCTGCAACGAACTGGATATTCCGGTGTTTATGCGTCTTGGCTATGGTAAGGAGAAACTCTACGCCAATATGGACGTAGGATATGCGATATGTGCTCTCACTCTCTATGACTGGGGTTGGGCTGGCGACGGATGGAGTGAAGGAAGGAAAGAGCCCAGTTACGATGGCTTTTTCATTGAGCCGCAGGTCGGTTGGAAAGTGGGTAGACGGAGTGCTCTGGCTCTGGGTCTTCTCTTCCAGCAGAGCGCCGTATCCGACTATGTCAAGTTACATGTGGATACCCCAACGATTTCATACGGGCATAAAATCACAGCATTGAACGTTTTCACTCCGGCAATCACACTCCGGTATGTAGTAGGCTTCTGATTCTTTCAATTATGGAAGAGATTTGGCCATTCCACCCCAATCCATTCACGGGCTGAAGTTTAATCGGGAAGGTAAAGTGATTGAGCAGTACTTGGTTATTGGAAGAAAAGTAGTATTTTTAGGCAGCCGCAGATTTAATACATATGAAGAACGGAGTGAAACAAATATGGAAGTATCTGGCAGCCGGCATCATGGGATTGCTGGGATTCGCTTCCTGTGGTAAGAGTCTGGCCGATGACAGTAACGACTCCGCCATGTACGGCCCTCCGCCAAATGCGGACTACAAGGTTTTGGGAACCGTCAGCGACGAGGACGGGAGGCCCATTAAGGGTATCCGTGTTTCCGTTCGTCTGAAATATTCACCCTGGAGCAAGGATGTGGAAGAGACGCTGTATTCCGATGATAAAGGGGCCTATCAATTATTAACCCGGTCATTGGACGGTCTGCCCCCAGTCACCATCTCTTTTGAGGATGTGGACGGAGAGGAGAACGGAGGCGAATTCGAGTCCACGGAAGTGACCCCGGAAGTCAAACGCACAAAGGATGGTGACGGCACGGGATCGTATCAGGGCGCTTTCGAGTTTCTGGCCGATGTTCAGTTGAAGAAGAAATAACCCAATCCATTCACGGACGGAATAGATATAATTGCACTTCCTTGAAGACGTATTTAGGGATGTAAGTTGTATAGTATATAAGATGAAGCAATTCGCATATTATATCATATACTTGCTGACCTGCATCGGAGCGGTTTCGTGCGTCGAGACCATCGTCATGGATCCGCATGAGGAGATGCCGGCGGTGGTGTATTGCGTGCTCACAAACAAGAGTGATGTGCAGACGCTGGATTTGAGCGCGGCGGAATCGCCATCTGGGGGCAAACCGGAGATCAAGGCGAGGGAGGTTGTCGTGACGGCCACTCCAGGAGGAAGAATTGCTTTTGAACATGCAGAAGGTGCGCGTTGGGAAGCACATTTCACTCCGCATTGGGGGACGGCGTATTCACTGCGTATCGTGTTGGAGAACGGTGAAGAACTGACCGCGGAAACGTCTTTTCCGGACAGTATCCGGGTCAATGATTACTACGTCGACCGGGAGCATCCGGACCACAAGATGTATAATCCCTATCTGTGGGACACGTCTCCCTTTTATGCCGATGAGTTGTTCTACGCGGACAGGTTGTTCAGTGAAAGAGCGTACGATTGGAAGTCTGATAATCCGTCCTATTGGAACCAGACTCGCAATTGGGGTTTCAAACTGTTGGACCCAGCTATTTACGGATCGGAATTCCATAATGATGAACGGTGGTTTTTCATTGACGGGGAAACTGGGTTTGGGACCAAGTACTATGAAAACCACCCCTATCAGGAGGCTTGTACATTATGGGTGACGGCACGGAGCCCCCAGAAGCCGGAGGAGTTCCCGCTGGATGCCCTTTATGTGCCGGGGCATGCGTATAGAAGCGTCTATCTGGCCACGGATATTGCCGGTGTGGACAACTTCAATGCGACACAGCTTACTTTGGGAGACCTTGCCTGTTATTCACCGGATCGCGCAAAACAGATTGAGAGCGCCATCGAGGAGCGGGACAAAGAATTGATTCCGGCCTTTTATGATATCTGGAAGGAAAGCACTTGGTACGGGGACGGCTTGAACGTCCTGCCTTATTTCCAGAGTCTTTCAGCTTTTGCCGATTTGCCTCTCCATACGGGTTTCTTGCGCCTTGTATATCCGGAAGGAGGCTATTTGAACCGGTATTCCCTGACAGATTACCGTCAGGGTTACGATGATGATGGAAATGCCTTTTGGAATATAGATAATGAGTCTTCTTTTGGGTCGGATACCCAATCCCCGTTCACCTTTCAGGTTTTCGCCGACTTCAACCTGGACGACCCGTACACCTGGCAATGGACGACTCACAACCTGGCCACGGGATGGGTGGTATATGAGTTCCATCATGTGTCCGAGGAATATGACGCTTTCCTGAGAACCCTGTATAAGGCGGGCTACAGCGACGTGTTTGGTGATCTGACTGAAACACTGTACAGCCGTGAGGGTGTCTATTCAAACATCAAAGGCGGAGTCGGAATCTTCGGCGCCGAGTGTGTAACCGTTTCACTGCGATAAGGAGGGAATATGCGTAAGTGCTTTTTAATCTTCCTCTTCGCAAGTATTCTCATTGGGAATGGAATGCCTTTGTGGGCGCAGGAAGTCGTGATTCGTGACACTTTGAGGGCGTCAAAGATCGAGGATTCCCGCATCCGCCGGATCGTGGGTGTGCAGGTGGTGGGCTCAGACCAGATCCGCAACCAGGTTTCGCCGATGGGGGAATCGGATTACATCAAGTTTATCCAGACCCTGCCCGGGGTTTCCACCGGTGCCGACGGAACCTCTTCCATCTATGTCCGAGGCGGCAACCTCGGCGGGAATGTGGTCACGCTGGATGGGGTTCCGGTCTTTGGGACCAGCCACCTGCTCGGCTTCACGACGGCCCTGTCCAATGATGTGGTTGATAATACCGAGTTCCAGGTGGGCGGTTTCAGTTCCGACGTGGGCAACCTGACGGCTTCCCATATCCGGCTGCACTCGTCCGATGGCGACATGCACCAGTGGCACGGTTCCGGCAGTGTGAGCAACTTCATGCTCAGCGCCCAGGCCAACGGGCCCATCGTCAAGGACCGTGTGTCTGCCGTCGCTGCCGCCCGCTACTCCCCGTTGGGTTTGGAATTCGGACTCGTCGATAAGATGATTTCGGAAATCAGCGGCTTGTCGACGCTCGTCTACGATGTGTACGGTAAGGTCCATGTACGGTTGGACGACCGTCAGACGTTGGATTTAACCGTTTTCCGGAGCAAGGACGACTATCGGTTCACCCAGGGAGGGAATACGCAGGACCGGATGGGTTGGTCCAATCTCATTGGCCGGGCGCAGTGGACCTGGAGCCTGGGCGACAGGCTCTCGCTGAAGACCATCGGCTATTGGAGCAGTCGCGCCTCCCTGCAGGCACAGGAGAAGTCCGTGGTCGTGGACCAGTCCATGGGCGGAATCATCGCCCCGGACCAGGCGGTCAAGAACTATTTCTCCGTGTGCGACAGCCTCCGGGAGGTATCCGTCCAGACGCAGGTCAACTGGCATGTCAATGAGCGATGGACGGTCGACGGCGGCGTGCAGTGGCACAAGGGCCTGTTCAATCCGGGTGCGTCGTCGAGCTATTCCGGGAGCCTGCTGCGACCGGAACACTCGGCCAGCATTACCGACAACCGGATGACAAGCAACACCTGGATGGCTCATGCGCAGGTGAACTACCAGGTAGGAGAACGTGTCCAGGTTCGAGGCGCTTTTCGCTACAGCTTGCATCAGACTTCCGGAAACTATGGGAAAGACATCGGCCAGGGCGAATTCAGCCTGCTGGGCCGGTGGTGCATGGCCGACTGGATTGGCTTGGAAGGGACGGTGGACCATCTGGCGCAGTTCTACCATACCCTGGAAGGACTGCCGTTGGGCTGGTCGCTGGATATGGTGGTTCCGTCGGACATTGACTTTGCGCCGGAGATGGCCGACCAGGTGTACGGCGGCCTGTTCGGTGATGCCGGCGCCCATTCCTGGAGCATCGGCGGATACTGGAAATGGATGGAAAACCTGCTCTATTTCGCCGATGGCGGAAGCCTCTTCAAGGCTTCTTTGGGTAGCTGGCGGAACGGAGTTTATTCAGGAAAGGGACGGTCGTTCGGAATGGAAGTCACCTATGGATACCGTGGGAAGCGGCTGGAGACTCGATTGGCATACACTCTTTCCAAGACGGACCGGTTGTTCGACCGGCTGAACGGGGGTGAGTGGTTCCCAGCGAAGTTCGACCGTCGGCACATGCTCAATGTTACTGGGGATTATACGCTCGTCCAGCGCGAACGGTTCAAGATGGGCGTAACCACCCTGGTCACCCTCCAGTCCGGCTGTTGGGAGACGGTTCCGATCGGCCACTATTCGGTCCCGTCACTGACCGGGGAAGAGTTCACTGTCGACCTGTATTCCGGCATGAACAACTACCGCATGCCCACCTTCTTCCGCTGGGATGCCGGCTGGTACCTGGAAAA
>ONTQ01000041.1 GCA_900320795.1 uncultured Bacteroidales bacterium | reverse complement strand
AAATTCCGGCACCAGTCGAAGATATAGAAACACTCCTTATCCTTTCCGCCGAAGATTCCCGGGCTAAGTCGGGTGCCACGGCCGATCATCTGCCAGAACTTGATCTTGCTCTTGACGACCTTGAAGAAAACCAGGTTCAGGATGTCCGGTACGTCGATGCCCGTATCCAGCATGTCCACACTGACGGCTATCTGCGGCTCCTCGTCACGGATTTCGAACTTGTCGATGAGGTCCTGCGCATAGGTGACGTAGTTGTCGATGAGGACACAGAACCCGGGCCCATATTCAGGATAGAGTACACCGAACCGCTGGACGATGAGCTCGGCATGGCGGTGGTTGTATGCGAAGATGATGGACTTGCCGATACGTTCCCCGCTCTGGACCTTCAAGCCGTTCTCCATCAGGTCCTGCAAGACGGCGTCCACGGTGTCCTCGTTGAAGATATAGCTGAATATCTCGTCTCCTGCGATGTCTCGGTGATAATCCCCGGAGCGCGGGTCCAATGCCTTGCGCGCGGCCTCGTACTCCCAGACCATCTCCATCTGCTTCTTCTCCTCCTCGGTCAGGCTGTTGTACTTGATGCCCTCCTTGAGAATCATGCTGCCCCGCTTGAATCCATGGTAGTTGACCAGATACCCGTCAGCCACGGCGTCGTCCAGTTCATAGGCGTAGTTGGGCTCTCCCTGCTCCATCTCGAAGATGTCGTAGGTGCTCCGGTCAACCTCGTCACGCGGCGTAGCGGTCAGGCCGATGAGCATGGCGTCGAAATAGTGGAAGATGGCTCCGTACTTGCCGAAGATGGACCGGTGAGCCTCGTCGATGATGATCAAGTCAAACCGTCCCACGGAGAATGGCTTATCCTCCGTGTCGATGTAGTTGATCATCGTCTGGTAGGTACTGAAGACTATCCGGGCTCCCAGGTCCTTGTCGCCACCGTTCTCATTCAGGGCGCAGGTCGTAGTATTGGGAAGCAGCTTCACAAAGTTCTTCTTGGCCTGATTCACGAGGCTGGTCCGGTCGGCGAGGAAAAGAACGTTCTTCACCCAGCCGTTCCGCATCAGCACATCCACGAGGGAGATGGACACCCTCGTCTTGCCCGTCCCTGTCGCCATGACCAGGAGGGCCTTGCGGTGCTTCTTGTTATAATGCTCGCAGACCGCCTTGATGGCCATCTTCTGGTAGTGGCGGTCGGAGATGCTGTCCTTGACGGTGAAGTCGGTGATATCCTTCCGTCCCCGCTGCTGGATAAGACGCTCAAGGTCCTTGGCCGTATGGAAACCAAAGAGCTGCCGGGAAGGATAGCCCAGGCCGTCGATGATCCAGGTCTCGAAGCCGTTGGAGTAATAGATGACCGGGCGGACGCCGTATTGATCCTTCAGGCAATCGGCATAGAGTTCGGCCTGATGCTTTCCCTTGCTGGGAGAAACCGACGTCTTCTTCGCCTCGATAACTGCCAGCGGTCGGCCGTCCCCGCCGAAGAGGACATAATCCGCATAGCCGGTCCCGCTGGAACTCGGCATCCCTTGCAGTTCTATCTCGATGCATGCCCGCAGCGGCTGAACGACACCTTCCTGCTCCATAACCGGCCATCCCGCTTCCCGTAGCATCAGGTCGATATACATCTTCCTGGTTTCAGCCTCGGAAATGTCGGAGGCGATTTCTTCCACCGGCGCTGTCGATGTCACCGCCTCCGCGGCGGCGGCCGTGACGATAGTATCTGTCGGCTTGACTTCCACGCTGGATGGTACTGCGACAGGGACCTGGACAGAGCCGGGGACGAGCGACTTGTCGAAGGGCTTTACCTCATCGACCATCTTGAGCTTCAGAAGGATGGCACCGACGACGTTGTAGATGTTCAGGAGGCAGAAGAAAGCCTCCCGCTTGGTCACGCTACCGGTATGAGCCGCGCTGTTGCCGACCTTCCGCACATAATGCACGGCCATCATCACCTTCTCATCATTGATGAACGATCGGAACGGCTCCCCGTCCACCAGTTCGAACAGCGATGTGCGGTCCGACACCGGGATATGCTTCATCTCGTACAGCGCCCGGGCTATATGCTCCAGCGCCTTCCTGGCATTCATGGCGCTGTAGTCCGGGTCGCTAATCTGATGCTCCTCCGCCGCCGCACAGAACCGGTGCAGCGTATAGAGGTCCAAATCCCGTATGTAGTCGAAGTTCCGCATGGAGTTAGGACTGTTTTATGGAATAAATCGTATCAAGGACTTCCTGTAGGAAAGATTTCAGTAGCGCGGTTTGTTCCTTGCTATTGCCGAGCTGATTGAACTCGTCCGCCTTATTAAAATCGAACCAGATGCCGTTAGTCTCATCATCGTAATAGGGGGCATCAAAATACAAACCTGCCCCCATATCGTCCACGCGATCTATCAGCAAGTCAAAGACAGACTTCCCCCATCCGTCACGATCATCAAAGCCAATGCACACCAAAGGATGCTCTCGCTCGAAATAGACCCCCATCCATCCCCATGCTCGTTTCATCCGGACATGCTTGAAAGCGACTTCGAAATACTTGCCCATAACGCCTTCCCGCGGTGTGCTTCCTGAGAAATTACCACCACTGTTCGTGTCCTTCCGGCTGTCATAGAGGAAAGCCGTGTAGTGATCATTGTCAAAAGAGAACACCTCGTCAAGACCGCGGTAGAAGGTGTACAAGGAAAACATTCCGTCGAGATTCATAGGCGTATTCGTGAGAAAAACACAGCAAACATCTTTGAGGTAACCGAGATAGCCGCACCAAAGGGAAGCCTCCTCATCCGGGATTCTCCCCTTGAGATACACATAGAGTTCTGTCCATGTATGCACGGTAAAACCGGCTTTCTGTAGAGGATAATTCGTAATGTAACCCAGATGCTCTGGAGGGACATTGAAGCGCTTGGTGTATTGCTCGAAATGGTGGTTGCGGTCGTAGATCTTACACTCTATCAGATATTCTTTACCCTCGGATTGGAAGTAGAAATCCGGCCGACTATCATCATCGGACAATTCCCTTTGCAGATAGATATCATCCGTACTCACCCCTGGAAAGAAGAACTGCACAAAGGCTTCCAAAAAACGGTCTGACGTCTGGCACATTGTCCAGGTGATGTCGGACAGGTCGTTCTCCTTCCTGAAACGAGAAGATAAGTTTGTGATGAAATCTTCCAAATAGTCCATTATCCAAAGTATTTGTCCATCGTGTAGTCGAAGAGCTTCTGGGTTTCGGCGATGGAGGCGTTGATGGATGCTTTCTGGCGTTCGATGGCCTCGATTTTAGTGGCGAAGGATTGCTGGAGGGAGATGGGCGGTACACCGATTAGTAGACTCCCATATTGCTCTGCATTGATATTGGGTTGAGCAACGGCCTTCTGTGCGAGAGCAACAAATCTCTTGTAGTATAATGTCTTCGTGAAACCGAAAACGTATTCAGGAAGAACGAGGTCCTTGTTAGGGACAAGCCGGATAAGGTAACCAGCATAGATGCAATTGCCATTTTCCTTTTTATGAAGATATGTCTTTCCTACAGTGGCCCCAGTCCTCGCAAAAAGGATATCTCCATCGTGGAGCAAGTATTTATCGCTATAGTCGCTAGGTGATACGGCCTCACCTCTTAAGGAGCCATTATCATCAATATCAGTGATTCGTATATATCGGATCTTCCCATCATAATCAATGGCAGATGCGCCTGAGCCGTATGAAAGCTTGCCTGTACTAATGTCGAGGAGCGTGCTTAATGGCCATCCCTTCTCATTCTCCACTGGGTCGCCAAACATATCGTAGAAGATGGACTGGGCGAGGGTGTCGAGTTCCTTCAGCTGCGCATTCTGCTTGTCGATGATTCCTTGCAGCAGGTCCAGTTCCGCGACGATGCGTTCTTGTTCAGAGAGAGGGGGAACAGGAAGCAAAACACTTTCGGTCGTTTTCTTTGAAATCTCCTTAAAGGTCGCTCCTGTCCCAAGTGAGTTCAGATAATCCTTGTTGTAGAATAAGAACCAATAAACGAATTCATTCAGCAGAGAGTCGGGGCATATTATATTTTTGAAACCCTGATTGCAGTACATTGGAACAGTCGTAATGGCAACTTTTCCGATGGGTGCTCTGGAAGATAAGAGTACCGTGCCAACGGGCAACAACTGCAAATTGGTTTTTTCTACTGCCGCATCTGTGATAGTTCTGGGTGTTGCTCCTTGGTACTTTCTGCCATCGAGATCTGCGGGAGTAATCCAATAATTTTTCCCTCCCCAAAACTCTTTTACTTCCGTTTTAGGCGTAGCGCCACCGATGACGGTACAGACATCACTCGGCGAGACCGGCCGCAATTTCCTTTTGCAGCGCCTGGATTCTGCCCAGCACGACGGCAGGGTCTTCGTAATCGACCTTGACCTTCTCGACCTCCTTGTACTTGTTGATGGAGAGGTCGTAGTCGTTGGCGCGGATTTCATCGACGGGGACGAGGAAGCTTTGGTCCTTGCGGGTACGATTCTCTTCGGCATCCAGGTTCTTCCAACGCTCAATGATGTCGGGGATGTCGTTCTCGGTGACGGGGGTGCGCTTGTCATCCAGGGAGAAACCGTCAGCCTTCATGTCATAGAACCAGACCTTGTTCGTGCCGCCGGCTCCGGTCTTGGTGAACACGAGGATAGCGGTGGAAACTCCGGCGTAGGGCTTGAAGACTCCGGACGGCATGGAAATGACTGCCTGAAGCCGGTGCTTGTCGATGAGTTCCTTCCGGATGGACTTGTGACCGGTGCTATTTCCGAAGAGAACGCCGTCCGGAACGATGGAAGCGCAACGGCCGCCGGTCTGGAGCATCCGCACGAAGAGGGCCAGGAAGAGGAGTTCCGTCTTCTTGGTCTTGGTGATGGCAAGGAGGGACTTGCTCACCGCCTCGTAGTCCAGGCTCCCAGTGAAGGGCGGATTGGCAAGGCACAGGGTATAGCAGTTCTCGTCGGTATTGTCGGTGGAGAGGCTGTCCCGGTAGGCGATATCAGGATTGTCGACACCGTGGAGCATCAGGTTCATGGCGCCAATCCGGAGCATCGTGGCGTCGGTGTCGAAGCCGTGCAGCATGCCGCTCTTGTAATGGTCGGCATTCTCCCGCTTGAGGAGCTCTTTCTTGTAATGGGACTGGATGTACTTGGCGCTTTCCACGATGAAGCCCGCACTGCCCATAGCCGGGTCGCAGATGGTATCCTTCAGCTGCGGATCCATGAGTTCCACCATCATCCGGATAATGTGACGAGGAGTGCGGAACTGACCGTTGTTGCCCGAAGCCGCCATCTTCCCGAGAACGTACTCATAGACATCGCCCATCGTGTCCCGGTTGTTCATGTCCAGGGCGTCGATTCCTTCCACGACCTTGACCAGTGTGCGCGGCGACTGGATGAGGAAGGTAGCATTGGCCATGAACTTGCTGTAGGCCGACTCCTTTCCGCCGTTGAGGTTCTTGATGAAAGCGAAGACATCCCGGCTGACGGTCCGAAACATCTGCTCGGCCTCCATATTCTTGAAGACGCTCCACCGGAGGTCGCTATACGGGACATCGCGGTCTGTATCGGGGTTATGCCACATGCCCTCCTTGAAGGTCGGGTCCTGCACGGTGGCTCCGAACACGCTGGCGTTGGCTTCCTTGGTCCGCTGCGCATCGTCGAGCATCTTCATAAAGAACAGATAGGTCATCTGCTCCAGGATGGTAATGGAATTGGTAATGCCTCCCGTCCAGAAGGTATCCCATATCTGGTCGATACGTGTCTTTATCTCACCCGTAATCATCGTATGTATCGTGGTTTATCTTTCAAAAATACGGTTTTTTGGTGTAAATGGCAAAAATGAGATCGTTACGCAAGTGGATGTTCCTTTTTTGTCGGTCTTTCCGTATCTTTGTGGATATCAACACTAACCCTATAAGGACGAAACAATGAAAACACGCGTCGCACTGTATCTCGCTATTTTGGCCGCTCTTATCATCCAATCATGTGGGGTAATGTCACTCCCCGCGAATCAAGGTCAGAGAGTGCAGACCACTTTCTTCGGAGCCAATTTCGGGGACAAGGGTGAATACGGCGTGAAGGACAAGATGACCAACAACGGTATCGGCTACGGCTGGAAACTGGTTGAAAAAGGGACATGGGGCATCCAGAATGTTTCCTTTGCCGGGAAGGAATGGGAGACCACGCTTGTCAGATTTACGGAGCAGCATTTTAGCAGCATCTCTTTCGCCAACAACTTCAGCAGCGAAGAAGATGCTCTCAAGGAACTCAATGAATTGCGGGAGCTTCTTGGTAAGAAGTATAAGTTGCAACAGCAAATGGGCATCAAGAGCGGCCAGCATGTTTACTATTACAAAGACTCTTTGGGCAATTTGGTCTATGTCGCAGTTGGGAAGCTGAACGTGAAGAATTCGGATCTTTGGGCGTGTGGAATTACATATTCTTGGTACAAGGCACCGCAAATCGCAGAAGAGAAAGTGTTGAACGATATTTAATCCGTTTGCTAATATGCCGACACTGAACGATATCACCGACCCAGCCGCCCTTCCACAGATTAACCCGCGGGACGAACTGCCCTTGTTCGATTTCCCGGGGGCACCTTCTATTGACGAATTGAAAGGCTTACGGGATGACGGAACCATGAAGCTGCCCATCGCTGTAGGTATGGATGAGAACTCCGCCGTGAAGATCATCGACCTTGTGGACTCTCCCAATCTGCTTATTGCCGGTTCGCGCGTTTGTTATGATAGCATCGTCCAGAGCCTGAAAACGGTCATCTACTCGCTACTCATGACCAGGCATCCTTCGGAGGTGAAGCTGGTTATAATGGACGCTCATGGACTAGATTTCATGGGCTATGAGAAGTTAGAAGACCACTATTTCGCGTGCTTGCCGGACGCTGATAATAGCATCGTATCCTCTGCAAGTGACTCGTCAAAGGTTATGGGGGGCCTCTTGAAAGAAATCGAAGACCGGTTAAAGTTTTTCCAGAAGGCGCGTTGCAGGAATATCGAGCAGTATAACGAGAAATACTGCCAAAGACAACTGCTGCCAGCTGAAGGCCATCATTTCCTTCCGTACATCGTTGTCGTTGCAAATGAATATGCCGAATTCCTGCCGCAGACGAAACCATATAAACAGCCGTATTTGAATCAGCTTATCCGTGTTGCCCGAATTGGTAAGCCCGCCGGTATCCATCTTGTGTTCGGAACGACTTATCTGCTGAAGGACCTTTTGCCACGGGAACTTGCTGATGGTTTTCCCGGCGTAATGGCATACCGGGTGAATTCGAAGAACGAGTCGAAGATGCTTCTTATGGATAGCGGCCCCGATGCCTTAAGAGATACCCGTTCCTTCATCCTTCGGGACAACCTGGAGACTTATCATTTGCGGAGTTTGGATGTCCGTGACGATGAATTCGACCGTGTTGTGGAAAATGTCGGTAAGCAGCGGGGATACCAAAGGAGCTTCAGTACGCCATATTACCTGCCGGACCCGTGGACAGAATATGAGGAGGAATATGGTGGCGGCATGGTGGATATGAAGCAGCTAGATGAGCATTTCGAGGAGTGCGCCCGGCTAGTTGTTTCCATGAAGCGCGGCTCAACGTCCGATCTTCAACGGCGGCTTGGTATGGGGTATGCGAAAGCCGGACGGGTCATGGATCAACTGGAAGCCGCCGGTATCGTAGGACCGCAGAATGGTTCGAAGCCGCGCGAGGTTCTGGTAAAGGATCTCAACGAGTTGGAACAGATTCTTTCGCATTTTATAAATGAAACTTGAAGAAGCCATCGTATACCTCCTCGCCTCTTCCAACCAAGGTATGAAGACAGAACAAATCGCCCGGGAAATCAATGAACGCGGCCTTTATACGCGCTGGGATAAGGAGCCGGTTTCAGAGAAGCAGATATGGGCCGTGGTTTTGTCGCATCCGGAAACCTTTGTCAAGTCGGATGGGAGGATACGACTGATGATTTAAACAGCAGAAATATGGTAAAACGTGATTTCATCTATGACACAAAAGGGGGCCGCATCTCCCTGGCAATCATCGCGGTGTTCCTGGTGGTGATGGGCTTAGTGTTGGTGATCCTGAGCATTCTTCTTGGGCGCGCAGATAAGGACGGTTTCTGGCAGACGTTCATCTTGGGCATGACCAGCATCATTTACGGCGTCTGCAATCTCATCGTCCTGAAAAAGCGCCCGCCTCGTATGCTCCCTGATGATGTCGCCGATGAACCGGAACTCGTCGATGAGCATGTTCCGCTTCCGCAAAAACCGGATGAACTGATTGTTGTCAACCCAACCAAAGCCAATGAACCCGAAGGATCCATTCTGCTTTTCCGGAAGGAGGGGGTTCTAGTATACGGTGACAAGCAGATACCCTTGGACATGATTACCGATGTATCGATGACTAATGTTTCGGACCCATATATCCTTGGAGCATACCACCTCCTGCTGGTTCTTTCCAATGGACAAGTCGCACACATCCCCGCTGGACAGGACAGAGAGTGGGCCAATGAATCCTTGATGCAGCTGCGTGAAGCCATTTTTGGTAAGGATGGTAGCTTATAGAGAAACAGCGTCACTATGACGCCGGGCCCGTCTGCCCCGGCGGTCAGCTCGAAAGGGTTGACCGCTTTTTTCATCGGGTGGGACGAAAACAAAGAGGAGCATCATCACGACGGTCCCCTTTGCCTGACTAAAAATGATATTAAAGATTTAGTGCTGACGTACATATCAGCACCTGTAAGGAATTGACCGTTTTCCCTATTCTACGCATCCAGGTGTACGATTTTTGTGCATTTTTTTCAAACGGATATAATAGTAGTAGTCCCATAGACTACTTACATAATGCTTTTTGATATCATGGAAAGACCCGCATCCTTTGAGAGATGCGTGTCCTTCCTGTACGGCACCAACATAAACCCATCTATCATCCTTTCTTCTGTCATCATCACATAGAAAAGGGCAACCACATTATCTGTAGCTGCCCTTGTCTTGAGTGTTTCTCGGGGTGTTTTAAGCGTGTTTCAGTGTGTGTCCGATTCAACCGCCATACACGGGAAAAGACTTGGTTATCAGCGGTTTTGGCTCAACACACACAGGCACACACACGCTATCACACCCCGTCTTCGTCCCCCACATCCTTCCCCGCTTTCATGAGGATGGAGCGGACCTTTTCACGATTGATGCCGAACTTCATGGCCGTCTTCATCAGCCCGTGTCCAGGGACTCCTCGTTGGTAGAATGCGAGTACCTTGGCGGTCAGTTCCTCTTCCGTCAACTGTGACTTCGCCGCCGTTCCTTTCTGCGCGGGATTGGCAACGGGCTTCTTCACCTTCTCCGCCGCCCTTCTCTGCCAATAAGCCTTGTTCTGCTCGTCCTGGAACTTGAACAGGAAGCACTCGATGACGTAATTGGCAAGGTAGATGGTGGCGTTGATGACTTCCTCTTTGTCATCCGCGGTCATGGCCTGGTCGTAAAGCTGATGAAGGACAATTGCACAATGGAAGGCGATACAGGCAGAACGGGCACGAACATTCCGACGTGCGGGGTTGTTCTCCTTCACGGACTGGTCGTACTGCTCATCCAACCACGTCTTCAGCGCCGGGAAGAGGTAGGAAAGGTCAATGTCGGTCTCATTACAAGGCACGTCATTCCCATTGGCGTCCGTCGTGTAGCAGTAGAGCTTCCGCCAGTCGTCAATCTTGTCACGGAACTGCTTCACCTCGGCGGCATCGATTTCCAGATTCTCCAGCTCTTTGCCAGCCTCCGGTATGGCCGTCCATGCAATCCTCGACAGCGTACCACCCTCCAGTTCCTTCTTGATGAACTGCCCCGTATCGCCCATCGTGCCGGTGATGGTGTAGTTCAGGTAGATGGGGTAGTTTCCGGACTTCGATGTGGAGAGCTTGTTGTTCTGGTACACATAGCCATTCTCAAAGGCCTTCCTGAGATGGTCGGTCGTGATGCCGCCGGTTCCCTTGAGACTATTTACCAATGCCTTGATTTCACTTTCGAAGATGAAGATGTGGATCTCCTGGTTATCAGCGAGGACATCAAACATCTTCGCACGAGTGAGGCCAATGCCGGCGGTCTGGATGATGCGGTGAGGGCGGGACTTCTTTGTGGACTCGTCGTTCTCCTCAAGCAGCTTGGTCCGGTCAGACTCGATAACCCTTTCGAAGAGGATATGGTAGAGGTCCTCCAGTTTGGCTTTTCCTTGCCCCCATCCTCCTTCGACCACGACCTGGATATTGGCCGCGTGCCGCTTGCCGTCAAGGTAGAGAGCGCGGACCTTCGAGAAACAGAGGGCGCCGAACATGCTCAGAAGGTGCAGCAACATCGGAACGAAGTACCCTTTCGGCAGGCAAGCAAGGATGTGGCCCAGGAAGAACGGAAGGTGAGTCAGCGATGGCGGCCTGAACTTGCTGTTGAAGTCGTCGATGAAGTCAACCTCGTCTTCCAACTGGGGCTGTTCATCAACGTCCTCAGTGGCGTTGTCCGCCGCCACTATCTTTACCCCGAGCTCCTTGTCCCGCATCCGCTGAAGGGTCCCGTAGAGGAAGTCGATTCCCTTCCGGCGGGCGTAGGCGTTGGTCAGGGTGTTACTGGCGTCCCGAAACATCTCCGGCGCGTCTTGGCCGTCAGCTTCAAGAGTCAAGTCGCCAATCTTACCCTTGATATGGTCCTTCTCCCTACGGCCGTGTGTGCGCCGACCGGAACGGAAAGAAGGGGCATGAGTTTCACCGACAAGGGGGACATCGTCGGTACTGGAGGAGGATCCGAGGCCCTGAAGGAGGCCTCGGATCGCATCCAGAAAGCTGAGGAAATTACCGTTTGCCATGTCTTCTCCTCCCATTTTTGCGGTAAGGGTGTTGGAGACGGAATTCCTGACGACGCAGCCAGTCGTAGAAGCGCATGTCCATGAGCTGCTGTTCAGCGCGGACATTGCTCCGGTTCTTCGCATCATGCTTCTTGCACTCGATGATGGGCGCAGCGATGGTGACGATACCGGTGATAATGGGTGTGACCTTGAGCAGGAAATCCCCGCACTTGGTCCAGAATGAAGATGAGGTATTGCTATTCATCTTGGCTTTCGTTCTGTTTTTGATGGTTAGAATTCTTCTTGGGACGCGTGCGCGCGTAAATGGTCTTGGGCGAAACACCGTAAAGGGTCGCGATCTCCTTTACGCTCTTGCCGGCGGCCTTCATCGCGCGAATAGTTTCTACATCCTCATCGGTGAGCTTGCGCTGACCGGTGGGGGCAGGAGTAGGCTCCTCGACCGTGCATCCATCGTTGTCGTGCGCATCGACAGCGGGAGAAGGCGGAGGGGGCAGGTTGGGCTCTTCATGGGGCTCGGGCTGGGCGCTCCTGGATCCATTGGAACGCTTACCCTTTCCGGAGACGAGGTGAGTAAGACCGGCGAGAACCAGTCCGGTGAGGATTCCGGCAATGAAACTGCCGGTGGAGAAGGTACCTCCCTTGGCCGTAGAGGCGCAGGGGGTGGTGGACACAGACCCGGAATCACCCTTGATTCCAAGCGGAACGGCTGGTAAGGCCGTGGGTTGAATAGCGTTTGCCATAGTTATGCGGTTTGTTTTACGAGTTTGGTCTTGTCCGGAGCGCTCGCCAGCCACGCCCGGATTTCATGATGTAGGCTGAACGGCTGGTTGTCGATCACGAAGTCACATGCGTCCTTGATGGCGGTACACTCGGCGCTATCGAAGGAGCCATTACCGTCGAGCTTGGTCACGGTCGCCTTCTGCCCATCGAAATCATACCGCCAGGCCCCATCCCCGTTGTCAAAACAGGTCGCCGTGTAGTGCTTCAGGTCGAGCTCGTGGAAGTGTTCGGTGAAGTACGCCACGAACTTGGAGTACCGGTAGTCGGAGAAGGGAGAGTATATCCACCTGCCCTTCAGCGCCCGTCTGTAGTGGCTCACCTCCGCGGCGATGTCGTTGTCGTGCGTGTAGAATTCGTCGTCCTTGGCCTTCCGGGCCTTCTTCAGTTTTTCGTTTTTTGCCATAGGCGTTTCTTTTTGGATTATAATACGTGTAAACAGGTTCTTTCCGTTGAGTCTGCCCTGGTGCCCAAGAACGTACACGCCATCAATCACGGTATGCTCGCCCGTCAGCATCCCCAGCGTCTTATAGCCGGGGAGCGGATTTTCGAGGTAGGTCACGGGCACAGCCATGGGACCCTCGTAGTCGTAGGGGATGTCTTTCACCCGGCCGACCTCGATGGCGTCGTAGTTGTCGAGCTTGGGATACGCGGTCGGATCCTCGCTGTAGGACTTGATGAGGGTGGTGGTCTTGCGGGCCTTCTCGTCATCGCCCTTGAGGTTGGTAAGCCACAGCGAGGCGACAGACTTCTCCGTACCGTCGGGCCTGGTGAAGGACTTCGGCTTGGTGTAGCCGGTCCTGACCTCCCCGTCTTTCATGTCGCGGAAGGTGTCCGTTACGTATCCCATTGAGCTCTTGGAGCAGATCAGTAGGAATTTCTTCATACGGTAATCAGTTCGGTTAGGCAGAAATAGCCTGGGTTCTGAAGACGACGACCATGGACGGGAACGGCGCTGCGCCCTTGCTCTCGTTGAAGTGGAGCCGACCCCGCAGGAAACGAATCTCGGCCTTCCCGTAGATGTAGTCATGGAAGTAGGCGGTGTCAGTCCGGGCAGGGATGAGCATGACAACGAGAGTATCCGGTTTCTGGCTTTCCTTGTAGCACTTTTTCACCCACTTCTGGATCTCGCGTCCGTATGGCGGGTTGCAGAAGACCCGGCGACCGCCCCAGTCCTTCGTCAGGCCGTCGTCCTCCTTCGTGTAGTAGTCAGGGCACTTGTGGTTGGCCACCGTCGCACACGGATCCAGATTAAAATGGAACTCCGCATCCAAAACGGAGAACGTTTGGTGTGGTGTTTCCCACTCATTTGACCTAGTGGAAAACAACGCTGCGGTCATAATTGCTCGCTCAGGAACTTGCCGGTTAAGTGGTCCGGTAAGCGGCGAGGGTGAAATGGACCCGGAGTCGCTGACGGCCCCGAGCGTAAGGTTATTTTTGTTCTTTGCCATAGATGTAATATGGTTTAATTGGCGACCGGCGGAGGTATCACCCTCAATCACCGGTCATGATAGCTACTTGCCTCCGTTGCGACGCTGATTCCGACGTCTGCGGGCAAGGGAGAAGATTCCGAAGGTTCCGGCAGTGATAGCGGCGCCTCCGATGAGACCAACGATGAGGTTGGCCCGGCATGCGTCTTCTGCGCTATAACCGTACTCATTGAAATCCCCAACAGCGTCCAGCAGTCGAAGGAGATCTTCGCCCTTTAATTCAACGTAATTGTCCTCAGGATGGCATTCGGTAATAGGGTGACCGTTTTCTGTCCTGGCGGATTTAAAGAGGTTGAGGGCGGCTTCGTAAAGAGGTCGCTCGAAACGGGGTGCTACAACGCTAGGATGCGGAGCATGTTGAAATAAATGTAACATATGATGAAGTTTAATGGCCCGGCGGGCAAGCCGCCGGAGCCGGTTTGTACAAGTCATTACTATCTGACGGGGTTTTCGTAGCAGTACAGGCAGCCAGACGTACACGGCTTTGCGGGCCAGCCACCCAGGTCCAGGTCGAAGCAGCATCCGCAGAGCGGGCGACCGAGCCTCTTTTTCTTCTCATGAACGAGTGTGCGATGGGTAGGATGCAGCTCTTCCAGGCGGTCAGCGTCGAGGCAGTGGCCGGTGGGTAAGCCGGGGACCGCACAGGCGGACAGGTTTACACCGTACTTCGCGGCGACGGCCATCATGCCATCGGCGATCTGTAGACGCTCGGTGTCATCCGGGGCCATCAGCGTGAAACCCTCCTTCCTGAAGCGTGAAGTGACCTTCCTGTGCATGTCGTTCTCGACGAAACTGGTAGCGAAATCCTCGACGCCCTGCGCGGCACAGGCGGCCATGATGGGCTCGAAGAGTGCATAATTGCTGTGGACAACCCCGGCAGCATCCCTGTAGCGGAGCTGAGGGTCTATCCGGAGCTTAATGCGGCGGACATCACCGATGAACTCTGCGACAGGAGGGATGGCGGCTACCGTGTCTTCCCAGGCGGGAACACCTGGCTCGATATCGGAACCACCCATGCCGGTGATGGTCAGCTGGAGGCAGACCTGAACACCCTGGCGCTGGATGTCAACAAGGAATGAGCGCAGAGGCTCGGAGAGTAGTGCGGCTGGAAACTTCGTCCAGACCATGAGGGTGTGTGGGTCCCAGCCACGCGCGACAGCGGCATGGTAAGCGTCGATGAGCGCCTGGGGGTACCACATGGCCAGATCGACAATGCGACTGGCTGAAAAAACAATGGGAAGATCTTTCATGATACTGTGATTATAAAGGTGAAACTTAAGCTGCAAGTGGACGACCGGCGGGATGCAGGCGGTCAGAGTAGCGCACGGCACCAGCGTCGCGGAGGACACGGCCGATGGCGCGGGCGGACGGGGGAACGAGCTTGCTGATTTGCCCATGGGAAAGGTCATACTGCTCGTACAGGACGATGATGAGCATGACCTGCTGGTCTGGGCTGAGGCGGTAGAACCAGGCATCCTTCCGGCTGATACCGCCGGAGGGGATGGGGAGCCGGGTGACGGAGACTGCGTGACCGCCGCCGGTGCGGGGCTCCCTCATGTACCTCTGGAGAAGTGCAGCGAGTTCATCCCGGGTGGCGCTGCGGGGTGCAGGGTCAGGGTCCGGGGTGATGGGGGTGTCTGTGCCAGTGGTGGTGCTGGTACTCGATGATCTGCGGGCGCTGGCCACGAGGGCGGCGGCTCCCAAAACGACGGCTGCAAAGGCAGCTACGACAAATAATGACTTTTTCATAATTAAATATTTAAAAAAGCTATTTTCTCTTCTGGTCCCGGCTGGGGCGCGTGTTCGCATTCCTGAATTCGATGACCTCGGAACGGACGTAGAGACAGCGGTGAGGTCCGCGGTAGATGACGTTCAGAAGCCGTGCTGACCTATAGCGCTGAAGCGTGCGTTCACCACAGCCTAGAATCCGGCACGCCTCTTTCGAATCGATGAGGTCGTCCTCATGCGCGTTCGCAGTAGAGGAGAGGATGTCGCTGCCCTTCAACATTGCAACGACTGTTGTTGCGGTCATTTGGGCGATCTCGTTCAGGCTCTCGGCGTCAATAATGATGTATTTTCCCGTGTACATTTCTCTTTTTTCATTTTAATCACGGGGCAAAGGTACTTCACGGAATTTCTCGTGTCCACTAATAACAACTAATTGATTTCTAATTGTTTTCTAACTAGTTTCGACTTTGGAACAATTAGAAACCAATTAGGGACAAACCCTTTCAATTAGGTAAAATTAGGACACAAAAAAGAGTCACTATTTCTAGTGACTCGAATATGAATTGTGGTGGAGGGCAACCAACTACTCAAACAGAATCCGAAGCGAGCGTTTTTGCATCAAGAGGTCAATGATGTCTTTGTTCTTATGCTGTGTGGGCGGCTCAATTACTAGATTATAATTATACTGAATCTCACCTTGTTCGTTCTTCCCGGTAGCAAAAACGAAAAATTTGGAGATATACTCTCTATAATTCTTGTGCCCTGTTCCAATTTCCAATAGAAACCCATTAAGTTCGTTGGGGTGACTCGCTCTAAGGTACCATATTATTTTTTGCGTAAGAAGCTCCGGAGCCGGATTGCCTTTTCCGGTTATTCGATATATGAACAGCCGTTTCATGTCGGGGGTGTCTTCCATATATCCGGCTTCGCAAAGAGTATCGGCGATATCCGACATAATATCATAATCCATAAACTTTGGCTTGATGTCGGTGAAATGATCGCCTAGCATAACTGGCCGTTTTTGCTTAGGACGTCGTGTCGTTTCTTCTGTCTTATTTGACTCC
Source organism: uncultured Bacteroidales bacterium (assembly GCA_900320795.1). Classification (GTDB taxonomy): domain Bacteria; phylum Bacteroidota; class Bacteroidia; order Bacteroidales; family UBA932; genus Cryptobacteroides. The sequence goes on along the minus strand of ONTQ01000041.1, from coordinate 4,558 downwards.
CCTCGGGTAGCCGTAGGGCTATTCTGCTGAGCTCCTGACGTGTTATTAGCCCTTTTCTTTATTCCGTGGAGGGCATCGACTTCATCCGCCGTAAAAAGAGAGAGGCTTTTCTGAGACAAGTCCTCTTTGGTAAGACAGATGGCGCCTAAATCAACAGGAAGGGCGGCGGCTGCGTTATATGACTTAATATAGTATTTCGTGGAAATGCTTTTACAGACCTCTAGACACTTTTCTATGGTACTATAAACGGTGTTGGCGTCTTGCAAACCGTATACTAATGACGATACCTCAGAGACAAATGGGAAATATCTATCGCCAAGTTTAGTCAAATAGCTTTCAACTACGTCTGTATCATGGGCAAGAACGGCCTCTCGGATACTGAAACCGGCATATTCAGACAAGGACTCCAAAATCGCTTCTTTCTGTGGCGGTTCCATTTCTGCAATGGATAAAAGAAAACGATGAGTTTCGCTTTTGGACAGTAGATGAACGGCGTCAGACTCGCACATCTTCTCATCGAGCAATGCATAGAATTTTTTCTTTTCGGCGTATTTTAACGTGGCATCCAGAACGAAATCGCGTCGGACACGTTCGGAAAAAGCGGTGACGTCCTGGGTTACTTGTGCCAATTCGGCTCTATGGGCATCGCGCTCTTCACATTTACTCGTGATATATAATTTGCGGTCAGTATCAGGAAGCGAAGGTGTCCCGTCCTTATTGAACATGCTTAGAAATTCCGCTAATAATCTAATAAGATCCCATTTCTCTGCTTTGATATACTCCCAGGCACGGGGATCCTTATAGTGCTTCTTCCCAAACAGCTTAATGGCAAATTCCTCGTCACATTTGTCAGGGAGAGCACGCAGGCGAGTTAATTGCTTGTCAAGTAGATACAATTTTGGAGAAAGCGAACGTTGTACCATGTTTCGAAAAACACGGATATCCTCGGAAAAATCCTTGATAGAATCCATATCGCGCGGTGATTGCATTACAAATATAGTAAAACCGCGCGATATCAGCTAATGCTCGTCACGACTGATTCTTTTTCTTGTATTCCTCCAGCATGGCCGCAAGGTATTCTTCTGGGAGTTCGGCCAGTTGCTTTAGGAGATCATTCTTGCGAAGCATCTCTGGTGCGAGCGGGCGGAAGATCTCCTTCATAGCCTCATCCCGGGCGTCGGTGCTGAATCGTCCCATGTACTTCTCCGTAGTGCTAACGCTGCTGTGCTGGAGAAGGCCCTGGAGGAGAGCGTTGTCGATATGCACTTCCTTGGCGAGACGGGCAAAGGTGTGACGAGCGATGTGGGTGGAAAGGGGTTTGGTGATGCCGGCCTTATCGCGGATCTTCCTGAGACCGTTGTTGACCTGGGCCTCTTTCGTACTGACAGTTTGCTTATACTTTAGCTTCATGTCCCCGGAGAGGAGGTCGAAGTCCCGGAGCGATTTGACATCCTGCCATAATTCAGCGTACCTGCCGGTTTTCATGTATGGGAACACGAAATCGTCAGGACCGGCGTCGGGGGTGCGGTACATGTCCAGAATCTCGATTGCGGGCGGGAGCAGAGGGATGTCCTGGATTTTGTGGTTCTTGGACATCTGATAGTGGAGCCGGTTGTCCTCGGTGATGTTGTTCCAGCGGAGGCAGAGCACGTCACCCACGCGGATGCCGGCGCAGTACATGGCGAAGAGGAAGAAGTTGCGGCTGTGCCACTCGCCGGTTCCTTCAGCCAGGTCGAGATGGACGATGCGTAGAACTTCGTCCAATGACAGTTCTTCACGGTCCGTCTTCACTGTCTTTATCTTATATGAGTTGAAGGGGTTGTCCTCGTGTTTGATGAGACGGGCTTTTTCGGCGCTCTCAAAAATGGTGTTCATGTATTGGAGCACCTTGGCGATATAGTTCGGGTGCAGTTTCTTGGCTCCGGTTGATACAGAATCAGGGCGGTCGCCGTGGGCCATGTACTGCTTGTTGTCCAGCGACTGCATGAAGGCATCGAAGTCGGCGATGAATTGATAGTCGATTTCTTTGAACGTAACAGTATCTGGCTTGCGCCCGCGGCTTTCCATGAAGGCTATGAATTTTCGGCAGACTTGGTTATACTTGTTCATGCTTGAGAGTCGGCCGGCAGCACGGCACTCGGCCACCTTCTGCTCAGCGTAGACCAAGAAGGATTCCGAATGAGCGCCGTATCGAAGTTCCTCAATGATTTTGTCGGCGCTCGCCGTGCCAGCTTGTTCAAGCTCCCGTTGGATGGTCAGGGCTTTTTCTTTTAGATCGTCCAAAACCTTTTGCCAACTTTGCCATTTCTGCTCAGACGGCTTAATTCTCTGGTGTTTGGCATCCCAGTCTTCCTTACGCTTGAGTTCCACGGTGGATTTGTAGCGCTTATGCTTGCCGTCCTCCGTGATTCTCAAGTTCACAGGATACCCATTCGGTTTCTTCTGAAGCTCAAGATTGATGGTAATTCTTTTCCTTCGAACAAGACGATTCTTTTCTTGGTTATTGGTCTCTCCTTCCATGTGGTTTCTCCTTCTGCCGCAAATATAAGTAAAATAGGGCGAAAACGGGAGTAAAATAGGAGTAAAAAATGAGGTTTTGGTGTAAAATAGGAGAAAAATTCGTGGCTTTTCAAGTCTTATTACGACACCCCCTAAAATGCAAAAAATCGGCCCCTCAACGCCCTGAGAAGTCGATTATAAACGAAAAGAGGCGCCATTGCTGGCGCCTCTCAGAGCGGAAAACGAGACTCGAACTCGCGACCCCGACCTTGGCAAGGTCGTGCTCTACCAACTGAGCTATTTCCGCAGGATGTCAAAGACTCGTTCTCGTGGAACGGGACTGCAAAGATACGGCAAAAATCCGAATCTCCAAATATTTTTTCAATTTTTTAGATTTCTCGACTTCGCTGCGCTCCGCTCGAAATGACAAAGGGGGACTCGCTCGAAACGGCCAAAGCCCGGCTCGAAACGGCCAAAGCCCGGCTCGAAAGGACAAGGGCCTACCCGATATACTTCGCAATGAGCCGGGCCAGTAGGTCGTTGAGGGGTTCGACCTGGAATTCGCCGACGGAAGGTTCGATGTGGTCGCCGCCGACGCCGCTGTCGTCCGTGAGGAAGACGTAGGTGCCGCCGGTGAGGACGGCGAAGAAGCGGCACATGAATTCGCAATCCTTGGAGGGGCTGCTGCAGAAGACGGGGATGAGCTTGATGCCTTGCCGGGCGTACTCGCGGATGGAAGCCTGGAGGCTTTCCACGACGCCCTGGTGGTCCTGATGGGCGGGGGCGTCCAGGACGAGGAAGGCGATGCGGGCGCGGGCCGAAGTGTTCCAGGCGAGGTTCTGGAGGCCGGCCTCCAAGGCCGAGTGGACGGCTTCCGGAAGGTCGCCGCCGCCATCGGCGTTCTGCATGGCGATGTATTGGATGGTCTTGCGGTAGTCGTCCGTGAAGGGGGAGAACTTGGTCACGTAATCGTCGCCTTCGTCCCGGTAGAAGACGGCGCCGGTGCGGAGCCCGATCTCGCCCTGGCCGCCTTTGACGCGGTCCAGGATGTCTACGAGGTCTTTCTTGAGGAATTCGATCTCGTCGCCCATGGAGCCGGTGGCGTCCACGATGAAGGCGATGTCGGCGCGTTTTTCCGCCGCCTTGGCCCGGTCGAGGACATAGAAGTTCACCTCGGCCTCTTCCTGCTGGACGTTCCAGGGGGAGAGTTTCGGGGCCGACGCCTGGGGCTTCCCGTCAACGACGACGACGAGGTTGTCCGTGCCGGCCTGGGCATGGAACGGGTCCACCCAGAGATCCGCATCCCCCTGGTTGTCGGTGAGGGTGCTCCAAATGGCTTCCTGGTTCTGCTCCAGGACGATGCGGATAGCGGGGAGCCGCTTGCCGGCGGCGTCCGCGACGCGGACGGCCACTCGGCGCGGCGTGTACATCCGCCAGTACTCCGACATCCCGCCGTAGTCCTGCGAGGTCATCAGCCTGCTCCAGAAGTCCCAATGGGCCAGGTCGTTCCATTCGCCGGCCGTGAGGACACCGGCCTGCCCGCCGGGCCGGCCCTGGCCGTTCGGTCCGCCCATGGAACCGGGCCCGGCCATGCCGTCCATGGAGTAAGCGCCTTTTTCGCTCAGGCCATAGCCGTCTTTCGAGCAGGAAACCAGACCCAGCAGGCCGGCAAGAACAAGGAGTATCGTCTTTTTCATCATTTTCAATCAGTTAAAATCCGGTAAGAAAATCCGCCTATGGCCCGAACCTTGCATCAAAGGTGCTGAAAAATTTGCGGAAAACGGAAAAAAACGATATTTTTGACAAGATAAATAACGAATTAACCATTTAAACCATTTACTGATATGAAGAAATTCGTTCTGATGTTCCTCTGCGGAACCATGATTTTCTCCGGCTGCGGCATGTCCAACACCGGTAAGGGCTCCCTCATCGGCTCCGGCGCCGGCGCCGCCATCGGCGCGGGCCTCGGCTATCTGATCGGCAAGGACGGCAAGGGTGCCGCCATCGGTGCGGCCATCGGTACCGCCGTGGGCGGTGGCACCGGCGCCATCATCGGCAA
>ONTQ01000101.1 GCA_900320795.1 uncultured Bacteroidales bacterium | reverse complement strand
ATATTGTTTATACCTTTGTGTCGGAATGACGCATTTAATAATTTAAAACCACAGAGCCATGGAAAACACAATCAGCAAAACCAAAGTTTACAACGTAATCATCATGGACCGCAGCGGTTCCATGTGGGACATCCAGAAATCGGCCATCCAGGGCTACAACGAGGTACTGGGCGGCATCAAGGCCGATGCCAAGACCTATGCCGAGACGCAGGAGCATTTCATGACGCTGGTGCTCTTTGACAGCACCTTCGTTGACAATATATATTGGAACGAGGATCCTGCCAAGGCGGCCATCCTTACTCCGGAGACCTATGTCCCTGGGGCATCCACTCCCCTGTACGATGCCATCGGGAAGACCCTGACCCGGCTGCAGAAAGAACTAAGCGGAGACCCGAACGTATCAGTGATTGTGACCATCATCACCGACGGATACGAGAACAGTTCCACGGAATACTCCCTGAAGGCCGTCAAGGCGCTCATCCAGCACCTGAAGGACGAAGGATGGAGCTTCGCCTACATGGGAACGGACCACGACGTGGACGGGGTGACCGTGAGCCTTTCCATCACCAATGTGGTGAAGTTCGAAAAGACGGAGGCCGAGACGCAGGCCGTGTTCGAGAAGGAAAGACGTGCTCGTGCAAGGCATTCCAAGATGATGTTCGCGTTTGATGCCGCCATGCCGTGTGCATCCGCCTCGGAAAGACGGGCCTACCGGAAGAGACTCTCTGAGGAATACTACAAGGAGGATTAGTCAGCCTCCCCTATTCCATTCTCCATTTCGCTCACCGCCTTCCTCAAGTCGTTCAGGAAGGCGGTGTGTTCGTGTAGAAAGGAGGGATTTCCTTGGGAGAGTTCGTCGAAAAGTTCCTTGGACATAGCGTTTGCGTAGTCTGCGATGCAATCCTCTATATGGTCCATCTCCCGTTCGGACATGGAATGCTCATAGACCTTCAGCTTCTGGTGGAAGAAAGCGTAAGCCTGCTCGACGATGTTCTTATCGGCCTTCATTTCACGCAGTTGAGATGTTCCTGATAGGCATAGCCCTGGCTGGCCAGCAGCCGCTCCATCTCCTCCCGCTCAACGTTGAAACAGTAGCAGATCTGGTCCAGGTTGTCGAACTCCTCATCCCGAAGGAGGAAGTTGATGGTCGATACCAGCATGGGGATATCACTGAGCGGAAGGTGGTCCATTATCGTTCTATCTTAACCAGTTGCAGATTGAATATGAGGGCTTTACGGCCTGGAAGGCCTCGTTGGCTTCCTTGTAGGGGCTGGTTCTTTTCTTCTCCACTTGGGATCACCCGCACAACCCGGACATCCTCCTTGTTGACGGTGAGCGCCACCCAGAGGGTATCCCCTTCGATGAGTGCTTTGGGATAATTGTATCCGGGCGTCTTGTAACGGCCCTCCTTCCTGCGCGGGGGCAGGTCCCCGGGGCCGGCGAGGAGACAGGCCCTGTCGAAGAGGTATCCATCCTCGGAGAGGGCCAGCACGAGGGCGCGGCGGGATTTAGTGCCGGTGGGATTGCCTAGCCAGAAGGCCCTGCCATCCGCAAGCGTTCCGGCGCACTGCTTGGAGCGGGAGTCCGGGATATTGCTCAGGCGGGGCGCGCTCCAGGATGATCCCCTATCGTCCGAAACGGCATAGAGCTTCCGGAAAGAGGACTGCTGGTCCCGGAAGAGCATGACAAGGCGTCCGTCGCGGGCAAGGTACTGGCTGGGCTCCAGGGGCGTACCCTCCCCTTCCGGGAAGCTGGCTTTCTTCCATCCACTCACACAGGACGGGTCATCCGTATAGACCGGGCAGAGGGTCGTCCCCGGGCGGAAGTGCACGGCACCGACGGTCCTGCCGTCCGGAAGGCGCAGCGGGTCCTGCTCGAAGATACCCCCGACAGGCGTCCCGTCCGCCATGAGAACGGGTCTCGGGGCTGTCCAAGACTGCCCGTCAGCGGTAGAGATGAAGTAGGCGCTCCCTCCGGCCGAACGGTCGGGCGCATAAATGTAGTTCACAAGGACCGTGAGCGAGTCTCCGCGGCGGATCCATCCTCCGGGAGACGCGAAATGGTCCTCCGTGGGCGGAACGAGCGTGGAAGGCGCCTCCCATGACTTCCCGTCGGTGCTTGTCGCGTACATAATGCGGGTGTCGGGCGTGTCCTCGTCCTTTGCGGACTCCTGCCACATGCAGTAGTATCGTCCCTTGAAGCAGGTGATGACGGCGTTATTGACGTATCCGTCGGAGCGGTGAACCTCCGCCCACGTTGCGACCTCGCAGCGGGAAAGACCGAGGGAAAGCGTGTCTTCGGGGACAAGGATTCCATTCGCTATCCTCGGGATGGGCCATGAGGCGCCACTGCGGCAGCCGTAGAAGAGGAGGATAGCCAGGAAGAGAATGGTGAAGGGCCTTTTCATAGCCAGTTCACAATACCCATACAGATAGCCCCTGGCGGTAAGGGAGAAGGTGTTCTCTGGTTACGCAAGGGCAAAGATGTCCACCGCGGATCCACTTCGGGTTCCTGTTTTATCATAGCAATGCCTCGATTTCGGGAGCAATCTGCTCCGGAGTCACAACCGGTTCGAAGCGGGCTACGACACGGCCTTTCCGGTCGATAAGGAACTTCGTGAAATTCCACTTGATCTCCGGGTTGGATGCATAATCCGGATCATTCCTGGAGAGCATTCTGTCCATGAATTGGCCGGTTTCACTGTCACCAAATCCAGCAAAAGGTTTTTCGGAGTACAACCACTTGAACACCGCATTGGCATGCTCGCCGTTCACATCGGACTTGGCCATCAGCGGGAATGTCACACCGTGATTCAGGCGACAGAACTGCTCAATCTCCGCATCGCTTCCGGGTTCCTGGTGTCCGAACTGGTCGCAGGGAAATCCAATGACGAGAAAGCCCTCGGGGGCATATTTCTGGTAGAGGGCCTCCAGGCCGTCATACTGTGGGGTAAAACCGCACTTGGAAGCAGTGTTGACTATCAGCAAAACCTTTCCCTTGTAAAGGGAAAAGTCCAACGGCTCGCCGCTGTTGGTCTCGGCCGTGAAATCGTAAAGAGTGGTTTTGTGGCCGATGCAGGCAATGGCGCAAATGGCAGCCAGAATCGTAAGAATCTTCTTCATAGACGCGAAGTTACGCAGAATATCCTGTTTTATCAAGTTCTTTTTTGTATGATTGTCTCCTTTAGACTGCAGCTGTTGAGCAACGGGCAAATTTATGTTTACCGGCTACCATCCCTTCTTTCCCAGGAATTCCGTCGGAGTCATCCCTGTCAGCCTCCTGAAAAGGCGGGTGAAGTGATGGGGATAATCAAAACCCAGCAGGTGTGCAGTTTCATTGACGTTGTAGCCGTTCATCAGAAGGTTCTTGCCCTGCTCAATTACAAAAGAATGGATATAGCCGATGGCTGTGCCGCCGGTCGCTTTGTGGATGATGTCGCCCAGATAGCGGGCCGAGTAGGCCATCTTGTCGGCAAAAAACTTCACGGAAGGAATTCCTGTTTCCAACTGCTTTCCGTCCAGATAGTACTGCCGCAGCAGGTGATGAAATCGCTTGAGCATATCCGGGGCTGCTTTATCTTCCTGCGAGAGCTGACGAAGGTAGATCCGCTTGCAATATTCCAGGACAAGGCCGATATAGCCTAGGGCGACCGCCCTGAGCGCCGCCGAATCGGCATTCTCCTGCAACTCGTGGCGCAGCTGGATGAGCAGCTGGGTGATCCTCCCCCATTCCGATGGTTTCATCTTCAGGCTCTCGGTAGCGAAATAAGAGAAAAAGGGGTAGTCCTTCATCTTGTCTTCCAGGACAGTTCCCCGAAGCAACTGCGGCGAAAAAAGCAGCACCCAGCCACTCACCGTAATGGGCACCCCGTCGTCTTCTTTCCCGCCAATCTGGCCCGGCTCCACGGCAAGGATGGAGCCCTCTGACGGGGAGAACATCTTCATTCCATACGTCAGGTTCTCGGGAAAAGTGCGCTGGATGAACAAGCCGTAAACCCCATATCTGTTCAGGCTCGTATGCAAAGGGCACACTTCATCATAATGGATGACACTGATATGCGGATGCATCTCGGGCGCTCCGACAAAACGCGCATAAACATTGGGGTCAGTTATGTAGAGAATGTTCTTCATGAGGGCAAAAATAAGTAAAATTCTGCGATATTGGTAGAAAAGGGCCGGAGAGATCGAGAATCCGGTTCTGCTCATTCACGGCGAGAAGGCCCACAGCCGCTATTTCAGCGAGTATGCCTTCAGCCTCCTGACCGGCAGCAACAAGGAGCTCATGATTATCCCCGGTGCCTCCCATGTTGACCTTTACGACGATGTTAAGGAAAACCTCAAGTAATGAGAGCTTTGCTGTAACTCTTGACTTTTGCATCCCTCCTGTTTTTCCAGGTGGGATGCAATCCCCGATTGAATCGTCGAGTGCCCGAGTGAAAACCTGCCTTACGTCATGTAGATTCAAAAACCCTCTGTCAGGGCAGGAACGCCTTCGAAGGTAATTTTTACGGGCAGTATATGGCCGTTCTCATCGAAGTACATCCGCTCGATACAAACCACGCGGTTATTACCGTCCGTGGCTCCCAGGGGATGCCGGTGGTAGATGATATAATACGTATCGGCCTCTTTTCCTTTGACAACGGAATGATGGCCGGCGCCTGTGGCTACCTCGGGATCCGATTCCAGGATAGTGCCGATGCGCTCAAACGGGCCGAAAGGGCTATCCGACATGGCATACGCCACGTGATAGTCCGGGCCTGTCCAGCCGCCTTCGCTCCACATGAAATAATACATGCCATTCCGTTTTAGCATGAACGGACCTTCCACATAGCCCTGAGGAGTAATCTCCTTGTACAGTTCTCCATCCTCGAACGGTATCAGGCTCATGAGGTTTTCTCCCAGTCGAACCATGTTGCAGTGCCCCCAGCCACCATAATACATATAGTAGGATCCGTCATCGTCCCGGAATACGAATTGGTCGATTGGCTGGGCACCGTTCACCACCTCGTCAATAAGCGGGTGCCCCAGGGCATCCACGAACGGACCGGCGGGATTGTCGGCCACTGCCACGCCGATACCTCCCTCGCCCTTCTCATGCATATCGTTGGCCCCGAAGAAGAGGTAGTATGTCCCACCCCGTTCCACAACGGAGGGTGCCCACAGCGCCTGCCACAGCCAGGAGATGTTTTCCTGGGTAATCACTTTCTCATGTCTGGTCCAGTGGACCAGGTCTTTGGAGGAAAAAGCGTCCATGAACAGTTGCTCCCCATAAGTATGGGACCAGGTGGGATAAATCCAAAGCTCATCTCCAAAGACAACGCCTTCAGGGTCGGCATACCACCCCTCAAATAAAGGATTTCCGCTCTTCAAAGCAGGCTTTTCCGCACACGCGCAGCAAAGGGCGGCCAGCAGGAAAACAAGAATCGATTCTTTCATCATCCGTGGCATAGAAATAGCATAAGTAGTGAGAGTTACAAAGATAATCAAAAAAAAATGTTATCTTTGAACCAAATCTTTCAAGATATGAAAAAACTTTTCTGCGCCTTGGCCGTCCTTCTCTGGACTGCCGGTTCCTACGCTCAAGACTCCTCAATCCCGGTCATTAAAGAGATTGTCTCCGTCGAGCAGGAAGATGAAATCATCCTGGACCTCTTCAATATGCCATCGGAGGGGGAAAACCATTACTACCTCTGCGTCGGCGCCCTCGGTTTTGGAGATGATGTTGTTCAAGTCCTGTTCGACCCGGTCTTCAAGCTTTTCATTCCGATCGGGAGCTCAATTGACGAAGCACTCGGGACGCTGGATCAAATGCAGGCGCTTTTCAAACAGCCTGTCGATTCCTTCATCGAAATGCCCGGCTGCCTGGCATTCGGATTCCCGAATGACAATCTCGAGACGGTAAAAATAACCTATCGCCGACCGTTTCTCACCAGAAAACTGGAATTCAGCCTGGAGCGTGAAGGTTATATCAGAGC
>ONTQ01000113.1 GCA_900320795.1 uncultured Bacteroidales bacterium | reverse complement strand
CTCTCTCTAACGGAAGGGAACAGATAGCGCTCCCAGATGGGCTCGAATTCTACCTCCGGGGCATAGTCGTCCCATTTATTGGAGAAGATGCCCCCCAGCGAAGCCGTCACCGGCGTGAATTTCAGGCCTGGCGTCAGTTCCAGCTTTCCGTAAGCCCCATCATCCGAACTGACTCCGGCCTTGAGGGCGAACGTGAGGTTGAAATCCGTGGCAAGGCCCACACTGAGGAGACCATACAGGCTGATTCTGGGGGTAGCCGTGAGGGTGGCTGTGGCCGATAAACTGCCCTCAAGCGAAGCGCCCAGTTCCGGACTGAAGCCGTTATCTCCCGGTGGCTGGGCTTCATTGTGACGGAAGGTGAAGCCCTGCTCGCTGTAGGAGAAGCCGTAGGTGCCCAGGTCGAAGCTCTTACTCATGGTTGCTTTGAGCTCGATGGAACCGCCCACGCTTACTCCAGCACTGATATCCAGTTCCGGAGTAAGGATAACACCCGGCGCGATGGGAATGCCGGGGTAGAATTCCAGCGTGATGAGATGGATGGACTTACCGGTAGAGCCTTCTGCCTTGATGGAGAATTCGGCTCCCAGTTCCAGCGAAGGATTGAAGGAAAAGCCCATATACCAGAGCTTCCCTTCGTCCACGCGCATGGCCATCCGCATGCTCACGGACAAAGTGGCGCTTAAGGAGCCCGAGCAGTGGTCTCCTGAATGGGAGATGGAAAGCGGGGGCGAACTGATGGTCTTGTTCATGGACACCCCGGTTTTTCTCATCGCCGTTTGCATGGCGCCCTGGTCAAACACAATCTCTCCCCGGGCGTTACGGGAAAAGGGGATGGAATTACCTTCCGCATCTTTTATGGCACTCAGATACTTGGAAAGGTCTAAATCCAGCCCGTTATCCGGATTTTCTTTCCCATCCTCTCCGTACAGTTCTCCGCCTACTTCCAGTTTCTTGTAGGCGGCAAAGGGGTTGTTGGTGGGAACGGCATACACGTAGGCGTGGTTTTCATCCCCGTAGGGGTCTCTGACCTCCTTGACTTTAAGGATGCCGCCTGAAGGAAGATCATCGGTGGCATCAAACACCAGCCAGTTCCCAACTTCCATCTTGATGTCCCGCGGGACCAGCATCTCTATGGCCGGAAGAGAGATGGGGACCCCGTTATAAGTTGCCGTTTCGCTGCCGTCGTCCGAGGTGACGTGCACTTTTTCAACGGTAAGGAACTTTACCCTGCGAAGCAGCTCCGGTGTCATCATGAGGGCTCCGTCCTGGAAGGTGGCGGCCGATGGCAGCTCATAATCCATATTGGGAACGTCTCCCACCGGATAAACGACGCTGCGCTCAAACGAGACGCCGCCTATCGTTCCGGTTGTGCGCACAATACGTTCCTCACCCGTGGTCACAAAGTCAATCTCTACACCTTTGGGATAAGATCGGGCCGGTATCATGATATAGAAACGCGCAGTTTCACCGGCATTTACCTTGAGTTTTTCTTCTTCACAGTTCAAGGTAATGACTTTCTCTTTACCGCACACAACGGCAATGGGGGCTTCTCCAGAGCTAATTGTTACTGTTCCTGCTACGGCCGCTCCGCTGAGGTCACGGAATTCCACTTTCTCCAAAACAACGTCCTTATCAAACGTCTGGCCGACTTTCAGGATAGACAGGGTATTGCGGAACGAAACACCGCCGGTTGCGTTGCCGCTACCCACCATCAGGTTAGCGGCAGGGTCAGGCTGGGAAACGCCATCTACCTTGGTGTACTTCTGAATGGCAGGGAGGGTCATAGTTACCTTGCCGTCACCCACGCTTGCATTCTCCTGCCAGGGAGAAAAAGCCGTAAGCTGGCCGGAAGGGACGGCTTCGTCACTACGGAAAACAGCCGTTTTCCCATCATTAAGGATATCCGAATCTCTTACAGAAAAAACTTGCACCTGACCGTCGGAGCCAGCTACGCCGATATGGTCATCGGCCTGCCAGAAAGATTCCATCCTCACGCCTGGGTTGTCCAGGAGGATGGCTTTTGTGTCTGTATGGGAAGAGACGATAGTGGCAACCAGCCCGTTATCTTTAGAGAAGGATTCGGGCTGCAGGTTCTCTCTGGTGCAGGCCAGAGCTACAATAATGGTAATACCTCCGATAATATACTTTTTCATACGCGTTTAATCCCAATCTTGTTTGTCACCATACTCATAGTCTTCTCCAGAAAGGTCCGGATCTCCGTCACTAAAATACAGTTTGACGATTTGGCTCCAGTAGATGTATTCCAGATCTTCTTCAGCCCAGGCTGCGCTGTAAAGGGTTACACTTCCATTACGGATTTGGGTGTCCCACTCCTGTTTTGGCGTTGCCCGCACCCTAAGGGTCATACGGTCCGGTTGTTCTGCAGTAAACCAGTCGCTGTCGTTTTTCACTTTCCATTGATAGAAATTGGTGAAGATGAAAATATCCAGCGGAGTTCCTGACGGAGAGAGTTGGAACTGATTCCTGTAATAAAGCGTATGGAGTTCCGTGTCGCTTTCCTGAGCCAAAGTAAAGCTCACGTTGGAAAGCTTGGACGACTTTATGCTCACCTTGCAGGAACGTGGGTATAAATACTCGTATTGCTCCCCATACGGATCCACTTCCATACGGATCAGGCTTCCGTCCCAATATACCTTGCACCATGTTTCGTTCTCGCCTTCCAGGCTCCATTCAGCTGGCTTAAGGGAAGTACTTACCATCAGTTCCTGCCGGCCACCTTCCCGTGACATCAGGACCAGGTCTGTTTCTTTTCCGGACAGGTTCTTCAGAATGAAGTAATCCTGTGTTGGCGGGGGGGCGCACCCCTGCTGATTCACACTTACGGTTTTCTTGATACTTTCGGCCCGAAGGGTAATAACTGACGAGCGTTCACTCTGGTCTGGATTTTCGTCCACCAGGAAGTGAATGGTCGCTGCAGAGGCCGATGCCTTGCCGGAAGTCTCTGTCAGATGCACCCAGGAGTCGTCAGATACGGAAGCGGTCCAGTCCCGGTTGGATGTGAAAGAAACTGTATACGTCCCGCCATCGGCCGGAACGGCAATGTCGGATTTTTCCAATACAATTGCAGGATCTTCTTCATTCCCGCCGCCGGAAGGGGATTCCGAACCATGGTCGGTTGCTACTTTTCCGCAGGAAGAGAATAGCGCCGCTATGCAAAGCAGAGTAGCAAAAAGGTTAGTAACAGGCTTAATCATTTCAATGAAAATTGATTAATTGTGAATCGCATAAATATGTGGATATTGGCCGGAATAGCAAAAACAACGTTCAGGTGGTCTTTTCTGGACCAAAAACAAAGGTACAGCCATTCCCGGCACCCCCACTGCCAGATATGAGAAACCTTACTGCCAAATCTTTAAAACGAGGAGCACATCAAAGGAGACGCATTCTATTACACGGGCTTTCTTCAGTGGCTGGAATTTGCTATCTTTGCGGTTGTGATTGTCAGGCTGCTCATACCGCTTATCGCCCTTCTGGCAAACGCTACTTTGCAGAAACTGCAGGTGGAGCGCTTGCCAGATATGTCGGTACCCCGTTCGTTTCCCACGATGGTGGTTTCTCCGGACGGAAGCATCTATGCCCTTGGCGGTTACACCACCGGGTTCGTGCCGCTCTCATCGGCCGAGGTCTTCCGTGACGGGAAATGGAGGGCGCTTCCACCGATGCGCTATCCGCACGCCGGGGCTTTCTCGGTAACTCTGGAAGATGGCCGCGTTGTGGTTGGAGGCGGTAGCGCAGAGGCTTTCGGCATTGGCCAGACACTTGGCGTTGAGATGTTCGACCCCGTTTCGGAAACCTTTGATCCGCTTGGTATCATGCCAGGGAGGCGGGCGCTTTCATCGGCAGTTATGCTCAAGGACAGTACCGTGGTGGTGAGTGGTAACTGGTATGCGTCGGACAACATCGTCCTCTATACTGCCGATGGAGAATTCTCCATTTTTAAACCGGTTACCGAAGAACGTTCTGCGCCCCTTCTGTTCCCTACAGAGGACGGCGATGTCCTCGTTTTCGGCGGCACTGATACCCGCGGGGAGTATCTAAGTGGCTGGGTGGACTGCCTGAAAGGAGATTCGTTCAAGCCGGAGCTTTTTGAAGAGTATCTTCCGTATGTACTGCGTCCAGCTTCATCCAATGGGTACGCCCTGGGAGGCGGAAGCTATCTATTTCCGGTTATGCGGCGTTCCGACGGGCAAATTGCCATCGCCCGCGTGCAAGGGAAGGAATTCAGCCTGCTCCCCACCGACGAGCCTATTTCTATGGCACTCCCAGACAGTGCGCAGATCTATTGGGACCGGCTGCTGGTAGACCGCGCCCGTCGAAAGGCTTATATGACCGGTTTGTCTGAAGGACACGGCTGCGCGGTGCTCGTGGTTGATTATGACCAGGCCCTGGATGGCGGAGAGGCTAAGCTCTCCCTTCTGTTTGCTCCGGAGGAGGATGGCCCTTTCCCGTATGAATCCCGTTCGATCCTTCTTCGTCCCGGGCAGATTGCGCTTGTCGGCGGACGTATGGAGGATAACTTCCATCCGGTTTCATCTGCGTTTATCTTGCATGTGGACGACTTTGAAGATGTTCCGGCCAGGAATGGCTTCCCGTGGCCTTGGCTACTTGTTTCCGGCTTTCTTGCCGGTCTTGTGCTGGTGCTTGTTGTTCGTCGTGGAAAGCCTGCCCCGGCCCCTGCAGAATCGCCACGGGTTGACCTTCTTTCCCGTATCGTCGCACTTATGGAAGAAGGCCGGCTCTACCTCCGTAAGGATCTCCGTCTGTCAGATGTGGCTGCAGAACTGGGCACCAATGCGACGTATGTATCGGCATGCCTGAACGGACAGCTTGGACGGAGTTTCAGCGATTTTGTGGCGTCCTTCCGTGTGGAGCACGCTAAACGTCTGTTGCAGGAGCATCCCGATATGCCTCTGGGCCAGGTGGCCGACGAATCTGGTTTCCTCAGCGAGCGTTCTTTCTTCCGTAACTTCAAACTTATCACTGGAAAGACTCCCTCCGAATGGCGTTTGGGTTGAGTCACAAAGAAGGCAACATCGCACTCCTGCGTCTAAACCACCTGGGCGGCCAGTTGTTCTCACTTTTGTGCCTCGGGCGGTGACACAAATTCTAAATTGAGTTAAATCGGGTTAAATATAGATAAATTGTAAATCAATAAATTACGCGAGTATGTGTTAACCTTAA
>ONTQ01000075.1 GCA_900320795.1 uncultured Bacteroidales bacterium | reverse complement strand
CAAAGAGACCGATAAACAGGGAATTTACTTTTACTGTCATTTTGAACGTAGTGAAGAATCTTTTTGGTCAGCCTCACAAAATTTTTTGCTATATTTGTGTGGTTAATTAGTAGTGTTTTATGAAAGAAAAATGGGCTTATACCCTTCCTGAATGCAATGTGGTGACAGTGGCGCAGGAGAATGTAATATGTGCAAGCGGGGACCCTCAGCAAACCGGGAACCGCAGTGATTATTCTTATGGCGGCAACTGGGGCATGATTGGTTCTGACGATTAAAACGGGGGTAAAATGATGAGAAACACAACCTTGTTGTGCTGCTTGGCAGCAGTCATTACTGTATCTTTATTCACTTCCTGCGACAAGTCGGAGCCTTTTTCACCTGATATCACTCCGGAATCTCCAGTTTATACCATGACGGTCAAGGCCGGGAAAGTCGCGACCAAGGCTTTGGCTTTGGGGGAACACTCTTCCATTTCGGCCACATGGACAGAGGGCGACATCATTGAGGTATGGACCGCAGACGGAACGACAACCAAGTACGGTACCCTTACTGCGGAAAGTGGCGGCACTGCCAGCACCACCTTTACGGGTAAGCTGGACGCAGCCCCCCAAAACGGAGAAGAGCTACTTCTTAAATACGGGAGCCCCGATTACGCCTCTCAGGATGGAACGCTGACAGGGAATGCAAAGAGCATCGACAAAATCTGCGATTACGCGCTTGCCACTGTTACCGCTACTGTAAGCGGAACGACGGTTATCACCACTGATGCCGACTTTGTGAGCCAGCAGGCTATTGTTGGTCTCCAGCTGTACCGTAAAAATGACGGAGCTGCTCTTGTCGCGGAAAAAATCATCTTGCAATTTGGAGGGACGACCTGTACTATCACCCCCTCCTCTCCCACAGACTTTTATTATGTGGCCATCCCATGTGGCGACGACGCCAACGTCTGGACAGACTTCGCCATCAGCGTTTCTGAAGAAGGTACAGCCGCCTGGTATGAGATGAACGCTTCGATGCTTCTGGTAAGGGGAAAGTACTTTACTGCGCAGGCGTCACCTGCTCAGCTTACCCTCTCACGCATCAAGAGCCGGATCAACAAGGGCACAGACTGCCGTAAATATGTGGGATGGGAAGTTTATCCCAGCGGAACAATCGCCCCCAAAGGCGCAAATCCCGCGGTCAGGATCGGATATATTGCCTATGTCTCCTCCAGCGCGGTTGATCACGACTTCCCTGACAGCCGGATTTTTGTCCTGGCGTCATCGGATGTTTCCTACGGAGGAACCGACAATTTTATCTGGGGCCATAGAGATGTTTATCGGGATATAGCGGCAGGTCATCATAATTTCAATCCTTATGATTATCCCGCGATAGACGATTACGGATATGACAATACCAATTTTCTTCAGGCTTATGGTTTTGAGGAGCATCCGGCTGCCTATGTCGCTTGGAACTATGGTGCCGAGCGGCCTGAAGGCGCCAGCCACTGGTTCTTGCCGGCTTGTATGCAGTTCAAGCGCTTGGTGAAAGGGGAGGGCACCTCTATCACCAACAAATATGATTTTTTCGACAAAATGGACTTTAACTTGAAGCACGATTACCTTCATAATGATGATGGTTACTGGACAAGTTCAGAATCTGTCTCTGATAATCCCACTTACCAGGGTTATGCTTTCTATTTATCTACATCTACATCTATATACTGGGATGTTTATGAGGGACCTAAGGATCAAACATCGACATATCGCTTTGTGCGTGCTGCTTTTGTGTATTAGTCTGAATATCCCATTGAACAACTGCGCTCACTTTGATGTGACCCCCAAAAGTTGGACGGTTTAACATTATTACGAGGCCTTAGATTTGAACTTGATGTGACCCCCAAAAGTTGGACGGTTTAACATTATTACGAGGCCTTAGATTTGAACTAAAATATCGGAAATTCTTCAGAAAAGCAAAAATACTTGATATTGCCGCTTCGGGACTCCTTCCTGCGGCGGACTACGGCCTTCGGCCTATCCCTCCCGCAAGCGGGCCCCTCCCACTCGGCTGCGTGGGCGCAGACGGTCCTCCGCAGGAAGGAACCCCGATGCGATTAAGGAAGTTTGTTGAAGTCGTCCTTCAAGCTGTCGGCGCGGAGCAGCATCTGGATGGAACTCAGCGAGCAGTTGACCCAGAACGTGCGGTTGCGGTCTTTGCGGGCGTCACGCCACTCAAAGGTGGTGGGAATCTTGCCGTTCACCGCGTTCTGCATGCGGGTGATATTGTCTATCATAGCCTTGGCCTTGGCAAGGGCGAGCAAGTCTCCGGTCACCCGATAGTAATCCAGCCAGGCATTTGCCACATTGCAGGCGCTGTTGTCGACGGGCATCTCGTAGTGATACTGCTCGTGCACGCAAGGAGTATAACGCAGGAAGAATCCGTCGGCTGTGCGCTCGGGATAGGCCCAATGCGTAAACTGGTCTTCGCTCAGGCGGATCAGGTCTTCCGAGTTGCGGATATCTTCTTTTGTGGGCGCTGCCTTGGTGAGCAGGTACGAAGCGTAAGGAGCCGCAGTGCAGTTGGTGAGGTTCTGGTAAGGCTCCAGACCCTTGACGTTCACATCTTCAAACTGACCGGTCATATCGAATACCTTCACGGCCGTGGAATTCATCCACTCCTCGCCCTTGATGCGGTAGGGCAGGAACTCTCCGAAGCCGTATCCCTCAAGACGCTTGTAGTAGCGCAGCAGGGGGTGCAGCATAGCGCACACCGAGTTCACCGGCTCTCCGGTTACAAAATCCACCTTGATGGGGAGCGAACCATCCTCGTGCTGGAGTTTGATATAGGTCCTGCCTATGGCCACGGCACGGTCGAGCCACTGCTTCTCGCCCGTAACATCGTACAGGTCAAGGAAAGCCTGTCCTGCGCTGGCCGCCTCAAGGGTCATGGTCTTGCCCTTGTTCCAGTCGCGTTTTGATGCCTCCTTGTCAAGATAGTAGGTCGGAGGGAAGTACGCCAGCGGGTCTCCTTCGGGCCGGCTCTGGTCGATAAGGAACTGCGCCGCGCCGCGTGCCACCGCCAGGGCGTTCTCGCGCCGGTCGGGCAGCATGGTTGCAATCAGGCACTCGTTGCGTATAGTAGCGCTTATTATCTTGCAGGGATAGGTATTGTGCGGATAGTTCATGTCCGGCACCGTAGAGGTACTCCAGTGCTGGATCTCCGGCATGGTGTGGACGTACAGTGCTCCCTTGAGCGCCGCCTCGCGGTAGTCACAGGCCGGTCCGGGGTAGGGGCCCTCGAAAGGGAAGTCCTTAAGGAAACTGCGTTCGCCGGCCCGTGCTATCACCTTCCCGTCCGCTGCCAGGGCGTCCACGGTAAGATCAACTTGCTTTCCCACTGGCAGTTTGTCCCACACCGGCGAGAGCGGAGCCGTGGGCTTGGAAGCCTTGAAACTCAGGGCCTCGCCGCCGTCGGGAGTCAGCGTAAAGACATAAGATTCAGCACCTTGTACTTCATCAAAATGGAATGCCGGAGCATAGATAAACTTCTTTGCAAAGTTGTTCCAGCTAACATCGGTACGGAACGGCTCAAGATACTCCTTGGCGGCTTGCCGGTTGAGGGCCTTATATCCTGAAGAGCAGGAGCAGCAAAGGGTAATAAGAGTTAAGACAAGAAATTTTTTCATATTAATATCCTGGATTTTGCACAAGTTTGTAATTAATCTTCATTTCCGTGATGGGAATCGCGTACCAATAGTTCTTGGGGTAGCTGAAAGAGCGCGGGGCAATCTCCTCAAGAGGTACCAGCTTGTAGAACGACTCGGCCGAAGAATCATCGGCATAGACATTCAGCTCCATAGGCGTATTCTCAAGGAACTTATGCACAATCTTCCAGCGGCGGAAGTTGTCGTAGTTGCGGCCTTCAAGGCATACTTCTGCAGCAATCTCGGCACGTATAGCCTCCCGGAGCTGGTCGCCGGAAGGGATGCCGCCGGCTTTGGACCACGACTCGGCGAATCCGGGCAGTCCGCAGCGGGAGCGCACTTTGTCGATGTATGCTATACTCTTGGCATCCAAGCTTCCGTTGAGCTCGAAGCTGGCCTCGGCATAATCGAGGTACAACTCAGCCAGACGCAGGAACGGAACCCTGTAGGAAACCGGTTTGAACGTGCGGTTGGTCTGGTCGAACTGGGTGCTGATTGACACGAACTTCTGGAAATAGTAACCGGTGCAGGAATGATACAAGGTGCGGCTGCCGCAGTAGCCGTGATACTCTCCTGCGCGTGTGTAGATGGTGTTCTTCTCTTTTCCGTTGTAGATGATGTTTCCGCGGTCGAACACCACCGACGCATAGAAGCGGGGCTCCCGTCCGCGATGCAGGCGTGCTGTGGAATCGCCCGGCGCTATGGTCAGGAGCTTGTTGGCGGCAAATTCGTCCTTCGTCTTGGGATCGGCCCACAGGGGGAGTCCGTCTTCGGTAAGGAAGGTGCAAACCGCCTGCATGGTCGGAACGCTCAAGGGCCTGAAGTTGTCGAGGTCGGTGCCCTTGGCTCCATCCCATGCACGGGGTGTTCCGAGCCTCTGGATGATGTAGTTGAAATAGCCCTTCGGAGTGCCGGTGCGGTCGTCATAGGCGGAAGACCAGAGGTACTCGCACTTATTGCCGCTGTCGGTCATGGGCTGGATGAACAGCTTATAGTAGTTGTTGCGTCCCCGTTCTTTTTCGGGAAGGGCGCTGGCCGCCGGGTCGACATACAGATGGTAGCCCTCTCTTTCTGCCAGGTCTATTGCATCCTGGAGTGCGTCCAGGGCCGTTTTCCACTTGTTTTTGTCGTAGGTTTGCGAAATCAGCGGAGTCTTGTCGAAATTGAGGAAGTCGGCAAAGTCCGTATTGCCGTTCACCAGTGGACTGGCGGTATAGACCAGCACGCTGGCCTTGATGGCCTTGGCGGCAACGGAAGTGGCGCGCCCGGCCTCTTTGTCGTCGCGGTGCGCGGGAAGCCTTGTGGCCGCTTCGTCGAACATACGGCATACGAACTCGGCGCAGTCGTCCCATGAAGAGCGCTGCACGAGAATGTTCGATACCTGATCGTTCATCGAAATCTCGTGGTCAACCACCACCACGGGGCCGTAATGCTGCATAAGCACCCAGTGCAGCAGGCCGACTAGGAAATAAGCCTCGCCCGTATAAACCTTGGCCTTCTCGGGACTCAGGCCGGGCACGGATTCGACGTTGTTGATGAAAGTCCAGGCGTTGCGTATGCCTTTGTAGAGGTCATATTTCATGGCTCCGGGCTGGGTTGCGGTGTCGCCCGACCACATGCCGAAGTATGTGCTGTTGGAACTCTCGTAGCCGTGCAGCATGGCCTTCCAAGCGGCCCAGCGGATAGGGTTGCTGTAGAACGTAACCACTTCGCCGCTCTGGAAGAAATCGGGATAGGTATGATAGCCTATGTGGTGAGGGAAGAAGCCGTAAACCGAGTTCAGCGTGCGCTCCGCCTGCATAGGAGAGGAGTACAGATCCGACACGCTTGCGGTATCTTCAGGCACAACATCCAAAAAGTTGCAGCCGGCCGCAAGGAACGGGAGTATAGCGAGGATCAATAAAGTCTTTTTCATGATCAGAGTCCAAATTTAGAAAAAAAGTTGCAAACCGAGTTGAACGCTCTTGGTAAGAGGATAAGATACTCCGGCGCCGTTTGCCAGTTCCGGATCCCAGAGTTTGAACGGAGACAGGACAAACAGGTTGGTGCCCGTGCAGTACACCCTGAGGGTTTCTTTCCAGGTCCATCCCAGCTCTATGTTTTTCAATCGCAGGAATTTACCGTCCCGGAGCCAAAAACTCGACGCAGGGATGTTGTTGGGGTTGTATTCCCAGTCAAGGCGGGGGTATTTGGCATCGGGGTTCGGATTGCTCTCGCTCCAGTGGTCGTCGGCCACCCATTTGAACATATTCAAGCCGCGGTGCGTTTTGTTGACGAACGGATGTACCGCGTCGGACATAAGGATGGATACCCTGTCGCGCCCGGAGAAGAAGAACGAGAAGTCGAACGACTTGTATTTCATTGTGGCGCCAAATCCGTAGTTGATTTCCGGCACGGTGGGCAGCCCGAGGTAGGTAGCGTCGTTCTCGTCTATGACATCGTCGTCATTCATATTCTTGTACTTGATGTCGCCGGGCTTATAGTTGGTGCTGAAAGTCTGGGTAGGCGAGTTGTCTATGTCTTCCTGGTCTTTGAACAGGCCTTCCGCGATGAGTCCGTAAGGAGCATATACCGGCTGGCCTATCTTTGACTGATAAGGATAAGGCTGGATCTCCGGCTCGTCGTAGTCGGTTATTTCGTTGTGGGCGTAGGTGAATGTGCCGCGCGCGCTGATGGAAAAGTCCGGATTGAAAATGCGCTTGTACTCGAGGCTGAAGTCGACACCTCTGTTGCGTACGGCGCCGAGGTTGCCCCGTGGCGACACGCCTGAAAGACCGGATGTGGCGGGGAGTACCTGGCGGGCCATGAATATGCCCGTACGGTTTTCGTCAAAAATGTCGAGGATGAATTTGAGCTGTTTCATAAAGCCGAATTCGATGCCGATATCGTGCTTGCGGCTCACTTCCCAGGTGGCGTCTTCGTTACCCCACAGGTTCACGACGTTACCCTTTTCGGAATAGAAGCCGTCGGCGCAGGATCCCTGGATAAAACCGCTGTTGACATTCATTGCGACCGAAGAGATGTAGGGGAAGCGTACCGACAGGTAGTCGTTACCGGAAAGGCCGTAGGAATAGCGTATCTTCAACAGGTCAACGGTGCTGCGGAGATTGTCCCAGAACGGCTCGTTGGAGATGATCCAGCCGGCCGCCATGGAGGGGAAGAAGCCCCAGCGGTGCCCTCTCATGAAGTTTTCGCTGCCGTTGTATCCGAAGTTGGCTTCGAGTACGTACCGGTCCAGAAGCGTGTATGACAGACGTCCGGCGAATCCCTGCTCGCGCTTGGGCAGGCGGGCGTTGTAACTGGAGGCCTGATTGTCAACGTGTTCCTTCTGGTGGTACAGGACCACGGCGTTTATGGAATGTGGGCCGAAACTGCGGGCGTATTCGAGGTTGGTCTGCAGGTTAAGTTCGCGATAGCCGCTCGATGAAGTATCGGAGCCTATGTATTTCGACCCTTCGCTGCCCAGCTGTGAGAGGTAGTAGGTCTTTTCGCCGCTGACGGGGTCGGTGTCTATTCCCTGAAGACGGTAGAGCCAAGGCGCCTTGCGGAAAGTAAGGGTAGCGGCAGTGTAGGAATAGAACGACGCCTGTCCCCACAGTTTGAGTCCCGGGGTTATCATGTCGAGGTTCTGGTCCAGGCGGACCGAAGTCGTGGTGTTCTCTGTAAACTGCTTGCGGTAGCCTTCCGACAGGTCCATGTAGGGGTTGGTCCACGATGTGGTTCCGTCCCACTCGTCGGTACCGCCGAACACTACATAGTCGGCATCGCTGCCCAGCCACTCAGATGGGTATGTGGGCGATACATTTACGGGATTGGCATATAGAGCCGCGGCAAAATAATGCTGCGTGCTGTAATACGGCATGTTCTTGTAGAACAATATGGACGTCATCTTTATGGACGCCGTGGTGCTGTTGGTCAGTTTGGCGGTCACGTTGCTTTGGAACGAGAACTTGCGTGCGTTAAGGCCCGTGTCGAACGATACTTCAGGAGAGTTCCGCAGCATACCGTTCTGGTTGGCGAACATAGCGCTCAGGAAGTAGTTTACGCGGTTTCCGCCGCCACGGATGTTCACGTCGGCGCTCTGGGCTGTAGAGTACTTGCGGAAAATCATATCGTACCAGTTGACAAGCGGGTACTCATAATTGTTGATTCCCTGCTTGGCGGCCTCGATTTTGGCCGGCAGATAATAATCGTTGCCGCCGCGGGTGCGGAGAGCCTCGTTGTAGTTCTCCATATAAGTTACCCCGTCGGCGATTTCGGATACCTTGGTGAAGGTGTTTACCGTCGAATTGAAGTGGACGTTGATGGACATCTTGTCTGACGTGCGTCCGCTCTTGGTGGTAATGACCATGACGCCGTTTGCGCCGCGGGAGCCGTAGAGAGCCGTCGCCGCAGCGTCTTTAAGCACGGCAAACGACTCGATTGATTCCGGAGAGATACCGTCAAGCACCCCTACGCCGACCTCTATTCCGTCGAGGATATACAAAGGCTTGCTGTTGGGGCCGAAGGTGGAAATACCGCGGATCCAGAAATTGGCACCGTCCGAGCCGGGTTCGCCGGATGACTGGGTGGAAATAACGCCGGCCAGGTTGCCCGCAAAAGACTGTGACAGGGTGGGAGAGTGGAGCGACTTGAGCTGCTCGGGGTTGATGCTCTCCACCGAGGTCACTATCGACTCCCTTTTCTGGGTGGTTCCGAAGGCGACCACTACCGCTTCGCTCAATGCAGTTGACGATTCGTCCAGAAAGACCATGCGGAAGTAGTTGTCGTTCTCGGTGGTCTTTATGTTTTTGTCGAGGTATCCCAGCATTGAGAACGTTATTTCCTTGACATCGGCACCTACCGTTAGCGAATAACGGCCTTCAGTGTCGGTGAGCGTGCCGGTGGAAGTGCCTTTAACATACACCGTTACCCCAGCAAGAGGGCTGCGGTCGGTGGTTGCTACCACGGTTCCGGAAAAGGTGCGCTTGGGAGTTGAAGGAGCAGTCTTCTTGGGATCCTCGCCCCGTTTCCGGAGCAGCATGATCTGGGTTCCTTCGATACTTGCCGACATTTGCTGGGGGGCGAGTATCCTGCCGAGCAGCTGGAGAATATCTTCGCCTTTGGCTTCGTCGCTCACCCGCTTTTCCAAGTCAATCTCGGCGGTACGGTAGGCAAAAGTGAATCCGCTCTGTTTTTCCAGATCGTTCAGGACGGTGCGTAACGGCACATTCTGCCAGCTGCCGCTGACCTTTCTTTCCTGCGACCAGGAGACGACCGGAGAGGCCAACAGAAACAGCAGAAGCAATGTTTTTGCTAGTTTATTCATAATAAGAGAAGTTTTGTGAATTATCGTATCAGGACTATATTGCCTTCGTCGATTATGCGGAGTTCGCAATCGGCGAGAAAGGAGAGGACGGTAAATATTTTTTCTTTGCTCTCGTCGTTGATTTTAAGTGTGATGTGCTGGTCCAGGTCGATGTCTCCCAACGTGCTGACCTTTACTCTGTAGCGGTGCTCAAGATTTTCGATGACTTTGCCCAAGGTGCAGTCCTCAAGCGAAATCTGCGAGCGTATCCAGCTTACATAGTCGCCTGTATCAACCGTGCGGACGGTGCTGTCGCCCAGCAGGCGGTCATAACTCAATTGCTCTCCGGGAGAAAGAGTTACCGCCTGGATGCCTTCTCCTTTCACGCGCACGGAACCCGACACGAGGGTGACCTGGTCGCGCTCGTACAGGGGAGTGTGCCTTACGGCGAAGCGGGTGCCCAGTACGCTGACCTGCAGGTCACCGGCATTTACCACAAAGGAGCGTCCGTCTTTTGCAACATCAAAGTATGCTTCGCCGTCGAGCTTGACTTCCCTCACGGATGCTTTTTCAAAACTGCTGTTGTACGACAGGGAGCTGCCTATGTTGAGCCATACCGATGTGCCGTCCGGGAGCTGGAATTCGCCCTTTGAATTGCTGGATGTCACCATGCATACTTCCGAGGTAGCTGAAGGCGTGTTGCTGTGGGAGCGGATTCCCCGGCCCAGGCCGAAAAATCCCGCGATCAGGGCTGCCGCTGCGGCCACGGCCACAAAATACATAAAGCGGCTCCTGAGTGTTTTTTGCTTTTCTCCTTCCATGTGGCGGTGTATAAGGTTGAGCTTGCGCCGCCGCTCCAGGGTGGAGTCGCTTATATCTCTGGCAGACAGGGCTTCCCATTCACTGTAGAGGGCATCTTCCTTTTCCTGCTGGTCTTCGGGGTCGGTAAGCCAGCTCCCGAAGGCCAGCTTCACCTCGTCGGGGAAACTGCCTGACATAAATCGGTTTATGATGTTCTTTTTCTTGCCCATATTGATTGTGTGGTTAAAGCAGGGCGCTTAGTGCCTTGAGTT
>ONTQ01000144.1 GCA_900320795.1 uncultured Bacteroidales bacterium | reverse complement strand
CACCTGGACGCAAAATGCAGTTGTTTCGTTCTTAAGGGTGGATGTCCAGTAACATCCATTCTGCAGTAAGATGTACTTTCCATCCTTGTCCACGCCCAGCATACCCTTAATCCCGCGGTCCACGACGATGGGCGTCCAGGTGAGTCCGTTTATGAGAGCCAACCATTCGGCCCTGGACGGAATCTTCTCACCAAGGGCGTTTGCCGTTTGGAAATTGAACGTGGTCAGGTATTCGCTCGCGGCGGGCACATAGTCGCCGTAATTTTTGATTTTCCAAGCGCCCAGAGAGCCGGATGCGCCGGAAAGTTCTACGGCGCTGTTGCTGCCGCGAACCGGCATCCAGCGCGGGCTGTCGTTTGAGGGCAGGAGAACGGCGTCGTGGCTGACAAGCGGGTTGAGGGGATTGACGTACAAGTCTTTTGTTTCTACCGGCTTCATCGTTCCATGGTATTCCCAAAAGGTTCTGCGAAGGTAGTATCTGTTTCCGTATGTGTTCTGGTAGTCTTCTTCACCAACCAGGCAGCCGGAAAAGAGAAAGCCGCCTTTATAAGCATTGGCACTCATTTCATAACCAGCATAGTCGGGGTCACCCATCCTGTAATCTCGTTCAATCGCCAGCCCTGTAGCACTAATTGCATTGATGCCGCAAGGCGTCACTGCCGGGCAGGAGAGCGTGTATTCATCATTTCCAGCCAATTTTGTAGCGGCATCCGGATCCTTGACATAAAACTGGACAAACCCTTCCGGAATGGTCATATTAAACGCTCCGGATACTTTATTATTGGTCACCACATAGTGGAGTGTACCTGTAAGCCAATAGGAACATTTTGCGTAGTAATTGTCATTATCAATAAAAAAGCGTGGTTCGGAAGATCCGCCGCTGGATATCTTACTGTCGCTTCCGAAGGGGAGATACAGGGCCCGCATCAGACCTTCATTGCCATTGGAAAGGCCGATGGCGCCTTCCGTATCCCCGTTCATCTCCACGGTAGTCCAGGCGGTACCGTCGTAACGCATCTGCAGGTGCTTGGGCGCCTCCACGCCTTCGAAGAAGACAAAGATTACATCGCCCGCCTCCCAGCCGGTCTTGATGGCCTTGGTGGCCGGGGCGTCGCCGGAGTAGTTGGCCGTAAGTTCAAAAACAATCTTCGGCTGAGCTTGGGGTTGAGGTTCGGGGGAATTACTCTCTTTCTGGCAGGACACCAGGGCGGCAAGGGCCGCGAGTGCAAGCGCAAAAATCTTTTTCATATCCATTTTTGTTTTGATTGGTTTTCCTGCTGCAAAGATGAAACAAAAAGCGCCGATGTTTATGTCACCTGCGCAAAACTTTGTGTCATCTGTGCAAAATCGGCCCCCCGTGCCCCCCTTTTGTGCACAGACTGCCGATAGAAAGCGAAGCGAGGGCCTGCGTGTGTTTGCAGGCCCTCGCGGGTGTTCCGGAGCGGGAAATGGATTGGAAACGCCCGGGGATCAGAGATTCGTTACGCTCCAGCCGGAAGGAATGCTGCCGGCGGGCCAGGTGACGCCGCTTTTCTTGCTGAAGGTGCCGGTGGCATAGGTGTTCTCCAGCCAGTCGTCCACGTTGCCTTCTATCGCTGGTTCCACCCCATAGTTGCTCAGGACGGGGTTGGTGGCCATACACCTTACCGTCCGCAGTGAAGTGCAGTCGCGGAACATGTAGCTGTAGCAGCCGTTTTTCAGGGTGGCGGCCGGAAGGTCCGGGGCGGCCACTATCGAGGAGCAGCTGTCGAACATGTTGCCGTAACACCACTCTGCAAGGGAGGTGGCCGGAAGGGAGGGTGCATTCACCAGCGAAGAACAGCCGGCGAACATCCCCATGTAGCAGCCGAAAGCGAGGGTGGTGGCGGGAAGGGATGGCGCTTGGGCAAGGGCCGTGCAGCCGGAGAACATGCCGGCATAGCATTCTGCAGCCAGACTGGTGGCAGGAAGGGAGGGGGCGCGCACCAGTCCTGTGCAGCGGGCGAACATATCTGCCATGGCATATTCTCCGACGGCCGAAGCCCCCATGGTGAGCGCCAGGTCCGGATGGCTCCGGAGGCCGGTGTCATCGGCGAACAGGCCGTAGAAGGCCCTGTCGGGAATGCTGCTCACGTTGGGGTAATCGCTCTTGCTCAGCAAGCTGCGGATGTCGCCATAGACATAATGCGCGGCCGTGGAGGTGATGTTGGTGTTAAGATAGACCATAGCGTCCGCCCCGCCGTAACGGGCGTTGTCGCCCCAGAGGCGAATCTTGTCGCCCGCGGTCATCGGAATGCTGATGGTGGTAAGGCTGGTGGTAGTGGCCGATGCCATGGAGATATCTTTGCCCCAGGTGATAGAAAGGCCCTGGGGGTTTGTGATGGTGAGGGTGCCGTCCTCGACGGCCTCCACGGTGAGGGGCACCGGATTGTCATAGGTCCAGCCGGTGGGGATGCCGCTTTCGCCGATGGGCCAGGAAGCGTCGGGGTCTTTGATGAAGATACCGGTGGAGGGAACGCCGCCAACCCAATAGCGGGTTGCGCCGGAAACCCCCAAATTGCCCTTGGCATAGCAGGTGATTTGTTTGAGATTGGTGCACCATTGGAACATACCCCTGTAGGCATCATTGCCAGGATACTGCGCAGGAAGAACAGGGGAAGCTTCCAGTGACGTACACTCCTCAAACATTCGGAAGTAACAGGCCGCAGGAACCGTCGTGGCCGGAAGAACGGACGGCCCTCTGCGAAGAGAAGAGCAATAATAGAACATCAATCCATACGGCTGATTATTCTCCGTCGTATCGTAAGGGCCTCCCGTAAAAGTCGCTGCCGGAAGTTCGGGCGCCACAGTCATATTGGTACAATACGCGAACATCATTCTGTATGCTCCCTTACCCACCGACGTGGCCGGAAGTTCAATGGTTTTGACCGGATGATTGAGAAGATGGGGACGGGCGTGTTCATTTTCGTTCCACCCGCTGAACAGCCTGGTAAAAGCCCAGTCTTTGGCCGTGCGAACCCGGCTGTCTGACTCGGGCCTGCCATAATACTGCCAGTTCACCAGGCTCATCACGTTGCCATAGACATAGCAGTCGGAACTGAAAGAGATATTGGTGTAATTTTCCCAGCCGGTGGCATAGGTCTCGTTTTCACCGCCCAGAATCACCCGCTGCCCGGCCGTCACTGCAATCTCGATGGGGTTGTCCGAGGTGACTTTCGTGGTCATGTGGGTAAATCCATATCCTTCGGCGTTGTACATGATGCGCCGGTTCAGCGGGTTGAGGATGGTAATCGTGCCGGCCTCCCGCGCCTCGATGGTGAGGGGGGTCTCGATAGCCTTGTACTCGGCCATGCCGTTTACAAGGGCCTTGTAGTATTTGCCGGCTTTGAGGTTGGCCTTCCTGGTGGCTTCATAGATTATCCCGCTCTCGGTCTCGGCCATAAAGGTGTAGGTCAGTTTCTGGTCCAGGCCGGAATCCGGAAGGGCCACGTAAAACTCCGTGCCCGGGGTGTCCGGAATCACGGTCACCTCCCCCGCCATATAGGGCGCGGTGATGGTGAGTTTTCTGATGCCCTCGGAATTCACGCTGGCATAGCTGAAACTGAACTTGGTGATGCTCTGTGCGCTCTCAAACTCGGCCGAGGAACTGCCGTTTACATTTTCCAGGGTAAGTTCTCCGTACTCCGAATCCAGCGCCGTGACCGTCATGAAGGCAACGGCATAGTCAAAATTCTTGGCAATGTCGGCCACCGTGCCTTTCTGATTGGCGTAGCGGGTCGTTTCATCGGCAGGAAGTTTGGGGAAGAAAAGCGCCAGGGGATTGCCCACCTGGAAGCT
>ONTQ01000039.1 GCA_900320795.1 uncultured Bacteroidales bacterium | reverse complement strand
GAAATCTCGGCCATGATTCTTCAGAAGATGAAGAAAACGGCGGAAGAGTATCTGCGCCAGGAGGTTACGGAGGCTGTCATTACTGTTCCAGCCTATTTCTCCGACTCACAGCGTCAGGCTACCAAGGAAGCCGGCCGCATCGCCGGACTGGATGTGAAGCGTATCATCAATGAACCTACGGCTGCGGCTTTGGCCTATGGCCTGGACAAGAAGGACAAGGACATGAAGGTGGCCGTGTACGACCTCGGCGGCGGTACTTTTGATATCTCCATCCTGCAACTCGGCGACGGTGTATTCGAGGTGCTTTCCACCAACGGAGACACCCATCTCGGCGGTGACGATTTCGACCAGGTCATCATCGACTGGCTGGCCGCGGAATTCGCCTCCGAGAACGGCGGCATCGACCTCAAGAAAGATCCCATGGCGCTCCAGCGTCTGAAGGAAGCCGCGGAGAAAGCTAAGATCGAACTCTCCAGCCAGACTTCCACGGAAATCAACCTTCCGTACATCATGCCGGTGGACGGCGTGCCCAAGCACCTTGCCAAGACGCTCACCCGCGCCAAATTCGAGCAACTTTCCGACGCCCTGTTCCAGCGCAGCATCGCTCCTTGCCGCCAGGCACTGGCCGATGCGCACCTGAATCCTTCCGACATTGACGAGGTTCTCCTCGTGGGCGGCAGCACCCGTATCCCTTATGTCCAGGAACTGGTGAAGAACTTCTTCGGAAAAGAACCCAACAAGAGCGTGAATCCCGACGAGGTGGTCGCCATCGGCGCCTCCATCCAGGGCGGTGTTCTCGCCGGTGATGTGAAGGACGTGCTTCTTCTGGATGTCACTCCGCTCAGCCTCGGTATCGAGACCCTCGGCGGCGTCATGACCAAACTTATCGAGTCCAACACCACCATTCCTGCCAAGAAGAGCCAGATTTTCTCCACGGCGGCTGACAACCAGCCCGGCGTAGAAATCCGCGTCCTGCAGGGCGAGCGCCCCATGGCCAAGGACAACAAGCAAATTGGCATCTTCCATCTGGACGGCATCGCTCCGGCTCCCCGTGGCGTACCTCAGATTGAAGTGACCTTCGATATTGACGCCAACGGTATTCTCAACGTGTCCGCCGTGGACAAGGCTACCGGCAAGGAGCAGCACATCCGCATCGAGGCCTCCAGCGGCCTGTCCGACGCTGAAATCCAACGCATGCGGGACGAAGCCAAGGCCAACGAAGCCGCCGACAAGGCCGAGAAGGAGCGCATCGACAAAATCAACAACGCCGACGCCCTCACCTTCCAGGCCGAGAAGTTCCTCAAGGAGAACGGCGACAAGGTCCCTGCCGATGTCAAGAGCGAAGTGGAGCAGAACTGCAACCTCCTCAAGGAGGCCGTCAAAGCCCAGAACCTGGCCGATATCGACCGCTATTCCGAAGCCTTGAACAAAGCCTTCGAGAAGATGTACCAGGCCGGCCAGCAGGCCGGTGGCCCTCAGGGCGGTCCTCAAGGCCCGTTCCAGGGTGGTCCCCAGGGCCCGTTCAACGGCGGCCCGCAGGGTCCTCAGGACCAGGGTCCTGACGAGCAGTAAGTTAATTTACGGTTGTATAAAAAGGCAGGGCGTGGCTCTGCCTTTTTTGCCTTTATCCTTTGAGTTGTCGGATTGGCAGAAAATGTGTAAATTTGTAGATTGGAAACTAAAGTTATAGAAGACATGAAACTGAATCAAGTATTGTTCACCCTTGCCGCTATGGCTCTGTCGGTCGGAGCAATGGCGCAGAATAACGGAGAAGCCGTCCAGAATGCCCAGCTGCAGTTGGAGCAGGCCCGGCAGGATGTCGAATCGGCCCAGGAAAAGGCCCACGCGCAGACCAAGGACGCCCAGCATCGGATCAAGCGCCTGGAAAAAGAGGCTGATGTGTACAAAGAGCAGGTGAACGAGGGCAAAAAGACCCTCCAGCTCCAGAAGAAATCCCTGGCTGCCAAGAAAGAGGTCATCAAGGCCAAGAAAAATTCCCTCAAGATAGAAAAGAAGAACCGTAAGGCCGAGGGCGGCCTGAACGCCCAGGACAAACTGGTCCTTTCCCAGTTGGAAGAGGAACTGAAAACCCTTGAATCTGATTTCAAATCGGCCGAAAGAGAATACAAGAAGTCCGAATCGAAGGTAAATCAGAGCAAGAAATCCCTCAAGGAGGTCCAGACCCAAATCAAGTCCGCCAGGCAGGATATTGCTGCCGCCAAGAAGGAAGTGAGGGCTGCCAAGAAGGTAGAATCGGCCAGCGAGAAGGCCGTCAAGGCAGCCCAAAAGGCTGAAGAAGTGGTCGTTGACACATTAATCACGAAGTGAAAATGGGAAGAATCATTCTTACCGGCGACCGTCCTACCGGCAAACTCCATCTGGGACACTATGTGGGTTCCCTGCGCAACCGTGTGCTGCTGCAGAATGAAGGAAATTACGACCGCATGTTTGTCTTTATCGCTGACGTCCAGGCGCTTACTGACAATGCTGACAATCCCGAGAAGGTGCGCCAGAACATTATAGAGGTGGCCCTGGACTATCTGTCCTGCGGCCTGGACCCTTCCAAGGTCACGATTTTCATCCAGAGCCAGATTCCGGAACTGCACGAGATGACGCAATTCTTCTCCAACCTGGTGACGGTGCAGCGCCTGCAGCGCAACCCCACCGTGAAGTCGGAGATGGCCATGCGCGGTTACAACGGAGAGTCCGAAGACAACAACCAGCGCGGCCTTCCCGTCGGCTTTTTCACCTATCCCATTTCCCAGGCGGCTGATATCTGTGCCTTCAAGTCCACCACCGTTCCGGTAGGCGAGGACCAGGAGCCCATGATTGAGCAGTGCCGCGAGATTGTCCGCAGTTTCAACGGAACCTATAAGTGTGACGTCCTGGTGGAGCCGGAGATTCTTCTTCCCAGCAACCTTGTATGCCGCCGTCTTCCCGGGACGGACGGAAAGGCCAAGATGTCAAAGTCCCTCGGGAACTGCATCTATCTTTCCGACACCCCCAAGGACATGGAACAGAAGGTCAAGGGCATGTTCACAGACCCGGGCCACCTCCGCGTGGAAGATCCCGGCAAGGTGGAAGGCAACTGCGTGTTCACCTATCTGGACGCATTCTGCGAGGCCGATGACTTTGCCAAGTTCTGGCCGGACTACAACAACTTGGACGAACTCAAGGACCATTACCGCCGCGGCGGCCTGGGTGACATGAAATGCAAGAAGTTCCTCATCAACGTTCTGAATGACCGTCTGGATCCCATTCGCGTCCGTCGGCATGCTTATGAGCAGGACATTCCCGAGGTGTACAACATCCTCCGCAAGGGGTCCGAAGCGGCCCGCGAAGTGGCTGCCCGTACCCTCCACGAGATGAAGGATGCTATGAAAATCAATTACTTCGACGATGCTGCCCTCATCGCGGAGCAGGCTGCCAAATACCGAAATGAGTAATACCCGAAAGAGAAGCTTTCCCGTACAGGGCATGGGATGCGCCGCCTGCGTAGCACGTGTAGAAGGCGCCCTGAAGAATGCCAAAGGCGTGTGCAGCGCCTCCGTGAGCCTGGCTTCCAACAGCGCGCTGGTGGAGTATGACGCCTCGGTAACCACTCCGGGAGAACTCCGCCAGGCCGTGAAGGATGCCGGCTACGACATGCTGGTGGAAGGCTCCGAAGACGAGGCCGACCAACAGGCCGAGACCGAAAGAGCCTCAGCCTATCATTCCCTTCGCACCGATACCTTCCTGTCCATCGCAGGGGCCGCTCTGGTGATGGTTATCGGTATGGGGTTCAAGGATTTCCCGTACAAAGGGTATGTCCTTTGGGCACTGGCTACGCCGGTGGTTTTCTGGTGTGGAAGGCGTTTTTTCAAGGCGGGTTTCCGCTCTGTTCTGCACGGCAGTGCCAACATGGATACGCTGGTGGCGCTTTCCGTAAGCATTTCCTACCTCTTCAGCGTTTTCAATCTGCTGTTTCCGCAGGTATGGACCAGCCGGGGGCTGGAGCCGCACCTGTACTTCGAATCTTCCACCATGATCGTGGCCTTCATTCTGGTCGGCCGCCTTCTGGAAGAAAGGGCGAAGCACAGCACGACGGCTGCGATCCGCGGCCTGATGGACCTGCAGCCGGTCCGTGCCGTGCAGCCCGGCGAAGTGCTGCCGGTGAGGCCCGGAGAAAGAATTCCGGCCGACGGAATCGTCCTCGACGGCCGTTCCGAGGTGGATGAGAGCATGCTCACCGGCGAATCGGCCCCGGTCGTAAAGCAGAAAGGGGACAAGGTTTATACCGGTACGCTGAATAAGAGCGGAATCCTTAATGTAAAAGCCGAGAAAAGCGGAAAGGACACCATCCTGTCGGCCATTATCCGGATGGTCAGGGAGGCGCAGGGAACCAAGGCCCCGGTTCAGAACCTGGTCGATAAAATCGCTGCGGTGTTCGTTCCCGTGATTATCGGAATCGCCCTCCTGACGCTCCTGTGCTGGTGCATCTGGGGAGGCGCGGACGGTCTCACCCTGGGGCTTTTGAACATGGTGACCGTGCTCGTGATTGCCTGCCCCTGCTCCCTCGGACTTGCCACTCCCACGGCCATCATCGCTGCGGTCGGAAACGGCGCTTCCCACGGAATTCTCATCAAAGATGCCGAGAGCCTGCAAACCGCCGCCAAAGTCAATGCGATTGTCCTTGACAAAACCGGCACCCTCACCGAGGGCTTTCCTGCCGATAAACTGCGTGCAACCTCTCCCCAGGCGGTGCGTGAACTGCAGGAGATGGGCATGCAGGTGCATCTGCTCAGCGGCGACAAGCCTGAAGCCGTCCGGAAAGTGGCCGATGCCTGCGGCATCACGCTTCTCCGCGCCGGCGTTTTCCCCGGCGACAAACTGGATTATGTCAAGCGCTTGCAGGCAGAGGGAAAGGTGGTCGCCATGACCGGGGACGGCATCAACGATTCCGCCGCCCTTGCCCAGGCCGACCTCAGCATCGCCATGGGAGGCGGTTCCGACATCGCCATCAATGCCGCGCAGGCGACCATCGTATCGGCCGACCCTGCAAGGATTGTGAGCCTGGTACGACTTTCCAAGCGGACGGTCCGCATTATCCGGGAAAACCTCTTCTGGGCCTTCTTCTACAATGTTCTGGCCGTTCCCGCGGCCGCCCTGGGCCTGCTGAATCCCATGATAGCGGCCGCCTGCATGGCCCTGAGCAGCATCTGCGTCGTCACCAATTCCCTGAGACTGAGAAAGTAAAAAAATCCGACTCGCAGTGAGCCGGATTTTTTTGGAATTTGTGTGTGCGGGATTATTCGGCCTTGCCGTTGGAGCCCAGCACATTCACGATCTTGTGCATGTAGAGTTTCTTCATCTCGTCACGGGCGGGACCCAGGTATTTACGAGGGTCGAACTCACCTGGCTTCTCGTTGAAGACCTTGCGGACGGCGGCGGTCATTGCCAGACGGCTGTCGGAGTCAATGTTAATCTTGCAGACAGCGCTCTTGGAAGCTTCACGGAGCTGTTCCTCGGGGATACCTACTGCGTCGGGCAGTTTGCCACCGTTGGCGTTGATGATGTCAACATACTCCTGCGGAACGGAAGAGGAGCCGTGGAGAACGATGGGGAAGCCGGGGAGTTTCTTCTCAATCTCGTGGAGAACGTCGAAAGCGAGCGGCGGGGGAACCAGGCGGCCGGTCTTGGGGTCGCGGGTGCACTGTTCAGGTTTGAACTTGTAGGCGCCGTGGCTGGTGCCGATGGAGATGGCCAGGCTATCGCAACCGGTACGGGTGGCGAAGTCGATTACTTCTTCCGGACGGGTGTAGTGGGATTCTTCGGCGGAAACCTCATCTTCCACACCGGCGAGAACGCCCAGTTCGGCCTCTACGGTGACGTCGTACTGGTGAGCGTACTCAACGACCTTCTTGGTGAGGGCGATGTTCTCCTCGTAAGGAAGGGAGGAAGCGTCAATCATTACGGAACTGAAGCCCATGTCAACGCAGCTCTTGCACAGTTCGAAGCTGTCGCCGTGGTCCAGATGGAGAACGATCTGAGGATGCTCCCAGCCCAGTTCCTTGGCATATTCCACAGCACCTTCCGCCATGTAGCGGAGAAGGGTCTGGTTAGCGTAGTTACGGGCACCCTTGGAAACCTGGAGGATCACAGGACTCTTGGTCTCTGCGCTGGCCTGGATGATGGCCTGAAGCTGCTCCATGTTGTTGAAATTGAAAGCGGGGATGGCGTAACCGCCGGCAACGGCCTTCTTGAACATCTCACGGGTGTTCACAAGGCCCAATTCTTTATAAGAAACCATAGTTTTATTGAATTAGTAACTGTATTTCTATCGATTCGCAAATTTACTCATTTTTGAAATCATTTCAAAAGTTTTCCGGCAAACCTAGATCCTTGAAAGTACGGGGAGCGGGAACACCGGGCAGGGGTTTGCGGTCCTTGAGCTGCTCCAGGGCTACCTGGATGGCCTTTTCCAACTGCTCGTCCGTGCCTGCGAACTCTTTGATGGGATCGTTGTCCAGGACGATGTCGGGATCCACGCCGTGGTTCTCCACAATCCACTGTCCGGTGGCGGCGTCGTAGTTGGTGAAGAAGGGAACGCGGACATCGGTGCCGTCCACATATGGCAGCGATCCGCTGATGCCCACGATGCCGCCCCAGGTGCGCGTGCCGATGACGGTGCCCAGACCGTTGGCCTTGAAGCTCCATGGGAAGAGGTCCCCGTCGGAAGCGGAATACTTGTTGATAAGCAGTACCTTGGGGCCGGTATGCGTCCCTTCGGGAACGGTCCCCGTGAGGTTGGATCCGCGACGCATGGTCATGCGGTAAACGTGGCGCTGCAGGCGTTCGATAATCATCGGAGAGATATTACCGCCGCCGTTGCAACGGTCGTCAATGATGAGAGCTTCCTTGTCCAGTTGCGGATAGTAATAGCGGGCCCACTCGTTGAGGCCTTCCGGTCCCATGTCGGGGATGTAGATATAGCCAACGCGTCCGCCGGAGCGCTTCTCCACGGTGCGGAGGTTCTTCATCACCCAGGCGTAGTGCTGGAGCGGGCCTTCGTCGGCGATGGGCTTCACAATCACTTTCTTGCCGCCCACCGTAAGCTCCGTGAGCACATCGGCTTTGCCTACGAGGAGCTTGTAGATATTGTCCACATCCTTCAGGGAGACCCCGTCGATGGCGGTGATGACATCCCCTTCCTTCACGCCCAGGCCGGGTTCGGTGAGCGGGGAGCGCAGTTCGGGCCGATAAGTGGCCCCCTCCAGGATCTTGTCGATGCGGAAGCCGTCCTTGACTTTGGAGAATGTGGCGCCCAGGAGGCCCATCTGGATGCGCTCGGGCTTGGGATATTCGCCCGGGGTCACATAGCAGTGGCCGCTGGCGGTCTCGGAAATCATTTCGCCGATGATGTAGTTCACATCCAGGCGGGTGCGGGCATACGGAAGAAGCACTTCATACTTGGCTTTCACGGCTTTCCAATCCCTTCCGTGCATGTTCTCCAGATAGTACCCGTCGCGGAAGGCGCGCCACACCTCGTTGTAAAGCTGGGCCCATTCCTGCGGATAATCCACGGTGGTGGAAAGGTCGGTGAGACTGATCTTGTCCTTCAAGGCCATCTTGGGGCCGAGGCCGACGGCGTACATGTCCCGTCCTTTCATCACGAGGGCTTTCTTGGAGCCGGGCGTGACATTGAAGGATCCTTCGGTGCAGGATTCGTCGTCTCCGGTGGCGAAGGTGTACACGCGGGTGCCGCCCCGGCCGTTGTACCAGAGGCTTTTGCCGTCACAATGGAAACGGCGGCCCTTGACGGGCAGTTTCACGATGCGCTCTCCGATGCCCTCGGGATCCACCTGCGTGGCAGCCGCCTTTTCGTCTTTTTTCTCCTCTTTCTTATCGGCCTTGTCCATCTTCACGGACGGGTCGGTGGCCAGGAGCGGGGAAGGGGTGTCTTTGGCAAGGAGGGCCAGGTACACGCCGCTCATGTCAGAATAGGAATAGTTCCATTCGATGCGGCTGTACTGCGGGTTCAGGTCGCGGTCGCTGGTGAAGATGAGGTACTTGCCGTCAGTGGAGAAAGTGGGGCCGCCGCTATTGTACCAGCGGTCGGTCACAGGATACTCCTTGCCGCTGGCGAGGTTTCTCAGATAGACGATGCTCATCTCGTTGGCCTCCGGGCGGGTGTAAGTAATCCACTGGCTGTCAGGGGAGATGTCCACGCCGTAGAATTCACCGGCCGGGCTCTGCATCACAGTGCGTTTGGCGCCGCTCAGGGGATCCACTTCCACGAAGCGGTTCTTGCGGTCGGTGAAGTAGAGGTGTTTGCTGTCCGGGGCCCACTGGAGGCCGCGAATGTAGGTATCGGCCCCGGCGGTGAGCTGTTTGGAACTGCCGGCTGCGACATCGTACAGATAGATTTCGGTCTCGCCGGTGGCGTCGCCAATCCAGGCGATCCACTTGCCGTCCGGGCTCCAGGCCGCACCCCGGTCGTTGGAGTTGGACGAACGGGTGAGATTGCGGGTAACGCCTTTGCCGACCGGCACGTCGAAGACTTCGCCGCGGGCGTTGACCGCTACGCGGGAACCATCCGGTGAGAGGCTGGCGGCACGCACGTAGCCGGAGAGACTTTTGCGCTCGGCCCGGCCATAGACGGCATCGGCCCCGAGGGTGACGGGAATCTTGCTGCAGACACCGGTGGCAGGAAGGTATTTATAGAGCCAGCCACCGTTTTCGAAGACGATGACCTTGCCGTCGGTAGAGGGGAATTTTACGTCGTATTCGGTGAAACTTGTGACTTTCCGAGTGGCGCCTGTGCTGGTGTTGTATGCAAACAGGTTCATGATCATGTCCCGGTCGCTGGCGAAATAGATTTCCTCGCCTACCCACATGGGGAAGATATCCTGCGCGTCGTTGGAAGTGATGTTGGTCACCTTGCCGGCTTTGGGATCGTAGATCCACACGTCGTCGGCCATGCCGCCACGGTAGTATTTCCAGGTGCGGAATTCACGCATCACACGGTTGTAGGCCAGTTTTTTGCCATCGGGGGACCAGGAGCAAAAGCCGCCTTCGGGGAGGGGAATCTGCGTGGGCATGCCGCCTTCCGGACCCACCGTCCAGAGTTGTCCTGTGAAACCGTCCTCGGTCCGGTTACGGAAGAGAATCTTCTTGCCGTCCGGGCTCCAGGCCATCACCATGTTGTTGGGCCCCATGCGGTCTCCTAGGTCGTCCCGGGCGTTGGTGGCAGTAAAGGTGAGCCGGACCGGTTCGCCGCCGGTCGCCGGGATGCGGTACACTTCGCGGTTGCCGTCATACTCGCCGGTGAAGGCGATGGTTTTTCCGTCCGGGGAGTAGCGGGCGAACATTTCGTAGCCGATATGGCTGGTGAGCCGGCTGGCCTGGCCGCCGTCGATGGGGACGGTCCAAAGGTCTCCGGCGTAGGAGAACACCACGTCCGTTCCATTGGTGGCCGGGAAGCGGAGCAGGCGGGCTTCCTCCTGGGCAGATGCCGATACGGCTGCGGTCAGCAGCAGGATAAGGGTGAGGGGTCGTTTCATATGACTAATCGTTAAGGAATCTGTCTACAAGTGTTTCTGCCTCCTGGAGGGCGGTGGTAAGGTCGTCGTTGACGAGGATGGTGTCGAACTTGGGAGCGTAGGTCATCTCCTGGGCTGCTTTGGCTACGCGCTGCTCGATGGCTTCGGGCGTGTCGGTAGCCCGGGCCACCAGCCGGCGACGCAGTTCCTCTACGGAAGGAGCCTGGATAAAGACGGAAAGCGCGGCATCCCCGAAGTATTTCTTGAGAGATACGCCTCCCTTTACATCCACGTCGAAGATGATGACGTGCCCTTTTGCCCAGATGCGGTTCACTTCGCTCTTGAGGGTTCCGTAAAAACGGTCGGCATACACCTCTTCGTATTCTACGAATTTACCGTCGGCTACCAGGGCACGGAAGACGTCGGCACTGTAAAAAAGGTACTCAACGCCGTCTTTTTCCTCTCCGCGCGGGGGACGGGACGTGGCCGATACGGAAAACTCAATCTCCGGGTGCAGGCCCAGCAGATGGTTCACAATGGTGCTTTTCCCCGATCCGGACGGGGCCGAGAATATCAGAACTTTTCCAGACATAGGCAGGTGTGTATAGTTATCAAACAAATATACAAAAAATAATCGTATATTTGCCAATCATGAAAGTAGCGGTTTACAGCGGTTCTTTCAATCCGCTTCACATTGGCCACAAGGCCATCATCCGTTTCCTCACTGAAAAAGCGGGCTTCGATCAGGTTTATCTGGTGGTCACGCCCCAGAATCCTTTCAAGGACGCCCACAGCCTTCCTGCCGGACAGGACCGCTTCGATGCGGCCGTGGAGGCTGTTTCACGCCATCCCGAACTGAAGGTGGTCCTGCAGGACATCGAACTCAAGATGCTTCCTCCGCAGTACACCATCCGCACCTTGGATGCCCTGCACGAACGGGAGCCCCAGAACGAATTCACCCTAGTCATCGGGGCCGACAACCTGGCCAATTTCATGGGCTGGCGTTTCCATGAGCGGATCCTGCTGGAATACGGCGTGGTGGTGTTCCCCCGCAAGGGTTATCACCGCGGGCATGACAGGGCACGGCTCCTGAAGGAGAATCCGGATTATAGGATCACCCTCCTCGACGCACCGCTGGTAAACATTTCCTCTACTGAAATCCGAAAGGGGTTGGAGGAAGGACGTGACATGTCTAAATGGCTCATGTAATGCATATCGAGACAGAACGGAAATTCCTGGTCAAGGACAGCCGTTTCAAGGAACTGTCGGTAAAATCGTACCGGATCAGGCAGGGCTATATCGCCCATCAAGGCGGCAACACGGTCCGTGTCCGCATTCGTGACAATGAGGGGTTCCTTACCATCAAGGGGCCTTCCGGCAACGGCGGTCTGTCCCGTTTCGAATGGGAGAAGCAGATTCCCCTGGCCGATGCCGAAGAACTCTTCCTCCTGTGCCGGGGAGGCAGCATCGACAAAACCCGTTATCTGGTTCCGGCCGGGCACGCACCCGCCGGAAAGTACTTCGAGGTGGACGAGTTCTACGGGAACAATGCTGGTCTGGTGATGGCGGAAATCGAGCTGGATGCACCGGACGAGGCTTTCGGGAAGCCGGACTGGTTGGGGGAAGAGGTGACCGGAGACCACCGGTACTACAATTCCCATCTTTTGGACAATCCCTATCGTCTGTGGGGTAAAGACCGGTAGGGTCTGTTGCGGAATCAGAGCTTTTTGTGTATTTTTGCGCTGGATTAAGGTGGCCGGAAAGGCCCCAACAGGGAAGCCGGTGCAAATCCGGAACTGTGCCCGCAGCTGTGAAATCCGTGAACGCTTCTGCCGATAGGCCATTGCTCCCGGAAGGGGAGTGAGAAGGCGGCAGGAGAAGGGATTGAGTCAGAAGACCTGCCTTATTCAAGTTTAACGTAGGAGCCCGGGGGCAGGTTCCGGTATAAGCGAAAAGTATGCTTTTATCTTTCCTTTTGGCAGCGGGCTTGCAGATGTCGGCCCGGCCGGATACGCTGGAGGCCGTTACTGTCGTAGCAGACCGCGGCGTAGTGGTATCCCGCACGGATACCCTTACAGTCAATCCTTTACAAGACGTTTCATCCACCTTGCAGCAACTTCCCGGGCTTTATGTGGGGGATTATGGCTCCCTGTCCGGCCTCAAGTCGGTGAGCCTGCGTGGCTTCGGGAGCCCGCATACCGCCCTTTACATCGACGGCATCCGCGTGGGCAATGTCCAGTCCGGGCAGAGCGACCTGGGCATGCTGGATATGTCTTCCGTCGGTGCCGTCGTGGCCGATTATGCCCAGAACAGCCTGAACTTTATCAGCGGACGTCCCGTCTTCCGGAACGGTCCGGTCTCCGGCGATGTGCGCCTTCAGTACGGTTCTTTCTCCACGTGGCAGCCCTACGGTCGCCTGAATTTCCGCCTCAGTGAGCGCTGGAGCCTGTCGGCCAGTGCCGGCGGCGTTGTCACCAAGGGCGATTTCCCCCTGGAGGACGGGACGCTGCGCACCAACAACGACCTCCGTCAACTTCGCGGCGGGCTGGACCTCTTCGGCCTTCTGGAAGGGGGCGATTTCCACGCCAAGGTCTTCTACAACGGGGCCGACCGCGGTACGCCCGGTTCCCTGGACTGGCCCTCCACCGACCGCCAGAAAGACCGCAACCTCTTCGGACAGTTCCTCCTCAGGAAGTCCTTCGGCCCGGTATATACCCTCCATCTGAGCAGCAAGGCGTCTTACGACAAACTCTTCTATCAGAGCGAGTGGGGCAATACCGACTACGGACAGATGGAGTTCCAGCTCAACAGCGTCCATAAATTCCGCGTCAAACCCTGGTGGGAACTCTCCCTGGCGGCCGACGTGAACCTGGACGGCCTGGATTCCAACCTGTACGAAGACTTCCGCCTGGGAACGGTATGGGCCGCCGCCACCGCTTTCCGCTTCGCGCGGTTCAAGGCCGATGCCGCCGTGGAGTATGCCGGCACCTTCGACCATAGCGGCGCCTCCTGGAACAGCCTTTCTCCTTCCCTGGACCTTCGGTTCACGCTTGTGGAAGGGCTGGATGCCGTAGCCTTCGGCCGCCGTGCCTACCGGACACCCACTTTCAATGAACTCTACTATCCGGGTTACGGAAACCCGTCCCTGAAACCCGAGGACGGATGGCTCACCGACCTGGGGCTGGATTTCCGCCGTTCCCTGGGCGGCTGGACCCTCAAGGCGCGTGCTGACGGATACTATAACTACCTCACCAACAAGATTATATCGGCCCCGACCGAAGACCCTTATGTGTGGCTGCCTTTCAATGTGGGCAAGGTGCAGGCGCTGGGAGCGGACGTGATGGCCGGCTTTGATTTTGTGAGCGGAGCCTGGATGGTCTCCCTGACGGCCCGTTACGGCTGGCAAAATGCCGTGGACAAGACGCCGGACAGTTATACCTATAATCAGCAGATTGCCTATGTGGCCCGTCATACGGCCCAGTTGCAGGGCTCCCTGGCCTTCCACGGCTGGACCCTCGGCGCCCAGTGGCTTCTTCGTGCCGGGCGGTACGACGCCTCCGGCTCCATGCCGGACTACCACGTGCTGGATATCACTTTTGATAAGGAGTTCGCCCTGGGCGGCACCCGCATCGGCATCCATGCGGCAGCCCGTAATGTCCTGAACCGGCGCTACCAGATTATCTCCGGCTATCCCGTGCCCGGACGCCATTTCCAGGCAGGCCTGCGTTTCCGTTTCTAGTATGAGTTGCCGCGTTGACAGAAAAATGGCTTTCCGGAATGCTCTGCGTGTCAACGCGGCAGCAGTTTTCGCCAAATCCGGCGTTTTTGTTGCCGCGTTGACAAAAAATCGGCTTTTGGCAATGTTCTGCGTGTCAACGTGGCTGGTGATGGCCTGTGCCGGACCGGCCGTGCAGCAGGAAAGCGGGATGGAGTATGCCCGCTGGTTCAGCATCCTGCCGGACGGTTCGGCCGTTTTGCACACGCCGGGTGGGGAGGCGGACACGCTTCGGGGCCCTTTCCACCGGATTGTATGCATGTCCAGTTCCTATGTGGGATTTCTGGAAGCTATCGGGGCCGACAGCACGGTAGCAGGCGTTTCGGGACTGCATTTTTTGGGGAATCCCGGAATCAATGCCATCGAGGCCGGTTACGACGCGGCGCTGAACTACGAGGCCATCCTGGCCGTGAAGCCGGACCTCTTTCTCACTTACAGCGTGTCTTCGGCAGAACCGCCTTACCTGGCCAAACTGCGGGAACTGGGCATCCGCTGTGCCACCGTGAGCGAGCATCTGGAGAGCCATCCGCTGGCCCGGGCAGAGTACGTTAAACTTTTCGGGACCTTCACCGGGCGCAGGGAAAGGGCCGATTCCGTCTTCTGTGCCGTGCGGGATGCCTATCTGGCTCTGGTTCAGCCTGTAGTCACAAAGAAAGTGCTCATCAACATCCCGTATGCCGACCAGTGGTTCATTCCGGGCGGGAACAACTACATGACCCGTCTCATCCGCGATGCCGGCGGCGAACTTCTGGGGGCGGTTCCGGGAAAGCAGGAGTCTTCGGTCATCGGCCTGGAAACCGCGTTCCGGTATGCGCAGGAGGCCGATATCTGGCTCCACCCTGGCTGGTGCGGCACCCGGGAGCAACTCCGAAGCGTCCATCCGCTCTTCTCGGAATTCCCCGTACTGGAAAAAGAAGTCTGGAACAATACCCTCCAGCGTACGCCCGGCGGTGGGAACCGCTTCTGGGAAACGGGTCCCGTACATCCGGACTGGATATTGGAAGACCTGACCCGGATTCTTTCCGGGGCAGGCACCGATTCTTTACATTATTATCTTCCTGTGAAGTAGGGGTTCAGAACAGTTTTCCCGTGTTGAACTTGCTGGCCAGTCCCTGCAGTTCATCTGTGGTAGCAGGCCTGTTCAGCGACTCCTTGCGCTCCTTCTGGAACTGGGCCTTGAGGCGGGAGAACTGGCGCTTGGTATCCAGGGTGAAGTCTCCGCCTTCAATCCAGGCAAAATAGGACGGCTCGGCATTCCATATTTCCCGGGCGGTCTTTCCTTTGTGTTTTCCAAAGCTGATGACGGCTTCTCCGGCATCATTGTAAACCAGACGGCCGGCAAAATCCACATTGCGGGTACGCGGGCCAATCTTGGACAGGGCATCCACGTCATTTTTCAGCACTTCCTGTTGGAATTCCGTAGGGGCTTGATAGCGGTCCAGCTGTCCCTTCAGGACCTCATAAGTGGCTAGTGTGTCCGCCTCTGCCGTGTGGGCGTTCTCGAAATCTTTGCCGCCGCAGTAGAAACGATAGGCTGCGCGGAGGTTGCGGGGTTCAAAATGGTGATAGATGTTCTGGACATCCACCATCTTGCAGGCATGGAGGTCCAGCTTGTCGATGCAGTCTATCATTTCCTGCGCTTTATCGCGGGCAGCCTCGTTGGAAAGGCGGGTGACGGAATAGGCGCGGGCCCGTTCGATTTCCTCCGCCAGCATGGGAAGGTCGAATTTGGCGGAGTTGAAGC
The DNA here is from genome assembly GCA_900320795.1 of uncultured Bacteroidales bacterium. GTDB lineage: Bacteria > Bacteroidota > Bacteroidia > Bacteroidales > UBA932 > Cryptobacteroides. Next base: position 2,309 of record ONTQ01000039.1, on the reverse strand, counting down.
CCGCCAGATCGCTGCCGTCCAGCCAGGAGGCTACTTCCGGCAGCACCTCGATGAACTTGGGACAGTCCACCAGGTCTTCATCCTTGACACCGTTCACTTCCGAAGCCTGCGGATTGATGGGAATCACGCAATGGTTCGCGTAATCCCAGGGCTTGATCTTCCAGGTTTTTATCTTCACTTCTCCACCGGGCATCACTTTCACGAAACTGAGTTCGATGATGCCGTCGGTGGGAATATTCAGGCCGGTGCTCTCGATGTCAAAAAACAGCAGCGGCCGTTGTAAGTTCAGTTCCATTATTGGATCATTATCGGCATGAGGATCCCGCAGACTTTCTCGCTTTCGGCCTCTTCTTCGGCAGGAAGGATGAGGGCGGCGCGGCGGGCGTCGGCAAACTTAATCACCAGGCCGTTGCAGCCCATATTGGAGAGGATTTCCGTCAGGAAGGTGGACTTGAAGCCGATGGTGAGTTCGTCGCCGGCGTAATTGCAGTTGATCTTCTCATAGGCGGCGAGGGCGAAGCCCAGGTCCTGGGCACTGATTTCCAACTGGCCTTCCTTGAGGGTGAACTTGATGTGGTTGGAGGCCTTGTTGGCGCACACGGCCACCCGCTTGACCGTATTCAGGAGGAGCTGACGGTCGATCTGCAGCACGTTGGAGTTGGCGGTGGGGATGACATCCCGGTACTTGGGATACTTGCCCACGACCAGGCGGCACACCATGGTGGTGGCGCCGAAGGTAAACTGGGCGGTGGAGCTGTCAAATGCAATCTCCACGTTCTCCACATCTTTGCCGATGATGGCGCGGAGCACACCGGCCGGCTTCTTGTGCAGGATGAAGGAAGCCTTCTCGGAAGCCTTGACATCCTTGGTGGTGTAGCAGATAAGCTTGTGTGAATCGGAGGCGACGAGCGTGGTGCTTTCTAGGTCGATGTCGAAGAAGATACCGTTCATCGCAGGGCGGATTTCGTCGTCTGCGGTGGCGTAGATGGTGCCCTGGATGCCGTCCACCAGGCTCTCTGCCGGGAAGGTGACCTTGAGGGCATCCTCGCCGGTGCCCTTAATTTCCGGATAGTCGGCTGCCGGGAAATAGGGGAGCACGGAGTTACCGCTGGCCCAACTGCACTCGAAAGAGCTGTCCGATACGGTCTTGATGCCCACCGGCTGGTCCGGCAGTTCTTTCAGCAGGTCGATCATGTGGCGGGCCGGGACGGCGATGGAGCCTTCTTCCTGCTCTCCTTCCACCTCGATGCAGGTGCGGAGGGTGAGTTCGGAGTCCGATGCCGTTATTTCCAACTTGCCATCCTTCAGAACAAAGAGGAAATTCTCCAGGATAGGAAGGGGAGACTTGGACGGGATGGCCTTGGAAACGTCCATGAGGGCCTTCAGAAGATTGGTGCTGGAAATGGTCAGATTCATATCGTTTTCTTTTTAATTCTCTCGTATGTCAACTCACAAATATAATCATTTTCTCGCAAATGGCATAAGTTTTGATTTTTTGTCTGCGGAAAAAAAAGAATAAAATTTTCTATACAATGAAAACGAGCATGAGTGTACTATTATCTGTACTGGCCGGCGGCCTCACCGCATTCGGTGTCGTAAAAGCCATGGAACCGTCCTCTCCGGCCGAGGACCAGCAAGTAACTGTCGTTACTGACGAAAATGGCCGTTCCGTAGAATACCGTACTGTCAATTTGGCAGAAACCGATTATCCCGATTTCACCTACGCGGCGGAAAGCGCCGTGGAGGCTGTCGTATATGTGGAAGTGACGGTCCAGAGCCGTCAGCAGTACCAGACCATCGACCCGTTTTTCCGTTTCTTCTTCGGAGACGAGTATGGCTATCCCCAGTCGCGTGAGCAGAAGGGCAGTGGCAGCGGCGTCATCATCCGCCCTGACGGTTATATCGTCACCAACAACCACGTGGTCAACGGTGCCAGCAAAATCCAGGTGACGCTGAACAACAACCAGCAGTACGACGCCACCGTGGTGGGCACGGACCCCGCAACGGACGTGGCCATCATCAAGGTGGATGCCGATAACCTTCCCACCATTCCCCTCGGAGACAGCGATGCCCTCCGCCTGGGTGAATGGGTGCTGGCCATCGGCTCCCCGCTGGGCGTCCAACTCCGTTCCACCATCACGGCCGGTATCGTGAGCGCCAAGGGCCGCAGCATGCCGGACGGCTCCGGTGAATTCAAGATTGAATCCTTCATCCAGACCGATGCGGCCGTGAATCCCGGCAACTCCGGCGGCGCCCTCGTGAACAAGAAGGGTGAACTGGTGGGCATCAACACCGCCATCGTCTCCCAG
>ONTQ01000017.1 GCA_900320795.1 uncultured Bacteroidales bacterium | reverse complement strand
TATTCCGCGACCCGGCCAGAAGCGCAATGTACGGCGCGTCGGGAAGGCCGGTGCGCTGCAAGAAAGCGGTCCTGGACTCCTGGAGGGCAGGACTGCCGTCGATGGCGTCCACCAGCGGATTGCCAACATAGGTGAACGGCACCTCCCGGGACTCGAAATAAGGGATCTCAAAGGGGAAAACGATATACAGCCGGTCCACAAAAGCCTTCAGCTTGCGGATGCGCCCTTCGCGGGAAGCCCACACCTTGGGCGCTATGTAATAAAATACCTTGTAACCGGCGCCGTGGGCGAATTCAGCGATTTTGAAATTGAAACCGGGATAGTCGATAAGAATGACCACATCCGGCTTCCAGGCAGCAATGTCTTCTTTGCAGAAGCGGACTTTTTTCAGGAGCGAAAAACCTTTCAGCAGTACTTCCAGATAGCCCATGACGGCCCCGTCCCGGTAATCTTTCACCAGGCCCGTTCCCCTTTGACGGGCCCGGAAAACCGCATTCATCAGTTCCCCGCCCCAGAAGCGCACATCGGCCCCGGGGTCCTGCGCATACAGGCCCTTCATCAGATTGCTTCCGTGCAGGTCGCCGGAAGCCTCGCCGGCGATGATGTAATATTTCATAGATTCTTCACTTCGCTCAGAATGACAGGCTTTTCAAGCGTTCCAGCTCAGGATAGTCGGTAGGGTCGGCCTGGCAGGGGACGATGGTGATCCAGCCCTGCTTCATGAGCAGATGGTCAGCCATGTCCGGATCCGTATCTTCATTTACGAATTCCCCTTTCATGAAATAGGAGCGCTCCCCTTCTTCCAGGTCCACGCGGTGCTGCTGCCAGAGGAAGACGTCCGTGAGGCCCAGTTCCGAGAGGCGTTCTTCGTTCCAGTCTTCGAATTCCTTCACCCAGTATCCCCTTCCCTGGCGGGCAAAACGTACCCCCTTGATCTCCTCCTGCGGAAGGTTGGGAAAATTGATATTGTAATAGATTCCCCTGCGGTCCGGCCAATGGTCCAGCAAATGACGGATAATGGAAGGGAGCAAGGCTTCCACGGCCGATAGGTCGGCATCGGCCCGGTGGGTGTCGATGGAGACGCCGATGGCCTTGATGCCGTTGATGGCCCCCTCTTCCACAACGCCGATAGTGGCGCTATAATTGCAGCCGGTAGATGCATTGCTGCCGTGGTTGATGCCCCCCACTACCAAGTCCGGATTACGGGCTTCATACTTGAACTGCAGGCCGAATTTTACACAGGAAGCCGGCGTTGCATCCAGATAGGACCACGTCCCCGGCCCCTCCTCCGGCAAGTCTTTGTAGGCCAACTGCCTGACGCCCAGAGAAACCGCAGCAGACATTGCACTCTGGTGATACTTGGGGGCCACGACAGTAACCTCCCCGAACTGCGCCATCACCCTGGCCAGGACATGGAGCCCGGCGGCTTTGTAACCGTCGTCATTGGAAATCAGTATTCGCATAGGACAAAGATAGCAAAAAAGGGGGCCAACTCAAAAAGAGTCAGCCCCTTTATAGCAAAATCCTGGAACAATATTATTTCAGTTCAGCCAAATACTTGATGGTGCGGACCATCTGGGAAGTGTAGGAGTTCTCGTTGTCATACCAGGAAACAACCTGAACCTGATAAGTATCCTCGTCAATCTTGGAAACCATGGTCTGGGTGGCGTCGAACAGCGAACCGAACTTCATGCCAATCACGTCGGAGCTCACAATCTGGTCCTCGGTGTAGCCGAAGGACTCGTTGGAGGCGGCCTTCATGGCGGCGTTGATGCCTTCCTTGGTAATATCCTTACCCTTTACCACAGCAATCAGGATGGTAGTGGAACCGGTAGGAGTAGGAACACGCTGGGCGCTGCCGATGAGCTTGCCGTTAAGTTCGGGAATAACGAGGCCGATAGCCTTGGCGGCACCAGTGGAGTTGGGAACGATGTTGCAGGCACCAGCACGGCTGCGGCGGAGGTCACCCTTGCGCTGAGGGCCGTCCAGAATCATCTGGTCACCGGTATAGGCGTGGATGGTGCTCATGATACCGCTGCAGATGGGAGCATACTTGTTCAGAGCGTCGGCCATGGGAGCGAGGCAGTTGGTGGTGCAGGAAGCAGCGCTGATAACGGTATCGGCAGGAGTGAGGGTCTTGTGGTTGGTGTTATAGACGATCGTAGGGAGGTCGTTTCCGGCAGGGGCGGAAATGACAACCTTCTTGGCGCCGGCCTCGATATGGGCGGAAGCCTTAGCCTTGGAAGTGTAGAAACCCGTGCACTCGAGAACAACGTCAACTTTCAGTTCACCCCAGGGGAGTTCAGCAGCGTTGGGTTTTGCATAGATGGTGATCTCCTTGCCGTCCACGATGATGGAGCCGGGAGTGACAACGGTCTTGCCGTCTTCTGCGAGAACAGCGTCCTTATAATCTACAGTGTGCTTTCCTTCTCCGAATTTGCCGGCGAAGCCACCCTGGGCAGTGTCGTACTTAAGAAGGTGAGCGAGCATTTTGGGACTAGTGAGGTCATTGATGGCGACTACTTCGTAACCATCAGCTTCGAACATCTGACGGAATGCCAGACGACCGATACGGCCAAAACCGTTGATTGCAATTCTATTCATATTGAACTATAATAAATGTTGATAAATTTCCATCTGTTATTTTAAGCGGCGCAAAGTTACAAAAAAATCCGATAATATCATAGATATTACGGAAATTATTAAAATAATTTATTGTGAAACATCCCCACCCTGGCCAAAAAGACTCTTTTCTACAAAATCGCAAAGTATGTGTCCCGCCAATGTCTGGCATTCCTGAATACGCGGCGTATCCGTGGATGGAATATGGATGACATGATCATAAGCGTCCATCTTGCAGGAATTGGCCCCCACTAGAGCCACGCTCACGATTCCCTTCTCCCGGCAGGCATCGAGCGCCCGGACCAGATTTTCCGAGTTCCCGGAGGTGGACAGGCCGATGAAGACATCTCCCGGGCGGCCGCATGCGATAAGCTGGCGGTAAAAGACCTCCCCATAGCCGTAATCATTGCCGATGGCCGTAAGGATGGAAGTATCCACCGTAAGTGCCATGGCAGGAAGACCACTGCGGTTCAGTCGGAACTTGTTCACCAATTCGGCCGCCATATGCTGGGCATCGGCTGCCGAGCCGCCGTTTCCGGCCCAGAGCGTCTTGCCTCCCCGGCGATACGTGTCCACCAGAAGGCCGGCGACAGCCGCTACTTTTTCGAGGGCCTTCCCGTCGGCCAGGAGCGCTTCCTTCACCCGGGCCGATGCAGCCACCTGCGCTTTCACTTGTTCAATCGTACATTCCATAGTTTGCAAAGATAACATAAAATCCGTACTTTTGCATACTATGACGGACAAGAAACCACCCATCTACCTTTTCACAGACGGCGCAGCCAGCGGCAATCCCGGCCCGGGGGGCTATGGAATAGTTCTCCGCTGCGGATCCTATGAGAAGGAACTCTCCGGTGGTTTTGCCCGTACCACCAACAACCGGATGGAACTGCTCGCCGTCATCATCGGCCTGGAGCAAATCCGCTGGGAAAACGCCGAGGTGCATGTCTGGAGCGACTCCTCCTATGTCGTGAAGGCCCTTAACGAAGGCTGGCTGGAAAAATGGAAGCGGACGGGCTTCAAGGGCAAGAAAAACGTTGACCTGTGGCTCCGTTTCGATGCCGTTTTCCACAGGCACCGGGTCGCGTTCCACTGGTTAAAAGGCCATGCCGGGCATCCGGAAAACGAGCGTTGCGACGCCCTCGCCGTCGCGGCCTACCACCAGGTCGGCCTCCCCGAGGATACCGGTTTCAACCAAGAAGAATCGAATTTACTATAGAACAGATATGGCACTCCCTAAACTCGTCGTAGGAATCACCCAAGGTGACAGCAACGGCATCGGATACGAAGTAATCATCAAGGCGCTCGCCGACGAGCGCATCCTGGACTCTTTCACCCCCGTCATTTACGGGTCGTCCAAACTGATGGGATTCTACCGCAAGACCCTCCACAATATCGGCCCCATGGATATAAACGTCATTTCATCGGCCGCAGACGCCCGCCAGCGCAAAGTGAACCTGGTGAACTGCCTGCCGGACAATATCTACGCAGAGCCCGGCCAGAGCACGCCGGAAAGCGCCAAAAACGCCATCGTCGCTCTGGACACCGCCGTTAAAGACCTCAAGGAAGGACAGATAGACGTTCTGGTGACCGCCCCCATCAACAAGCGCGCCATGAATGCCGAGGGCTTCTCCTTCACCGGCCACACGGAATTTCTGCAGAAAGAATTCGGCGTGGAGGACGTGACCATGATTATGGTCAGCCACCAGATTAAGATTGGCGTAGTCACCGGACACATCCCCCTCAGGGACGTTCCGGGAAGCATTTCCAAGGACGCCATCCTGGGAAAACTGCGCATCATGAAGGCTTCGCTGGAGCGGGACTTCGGCGTCATGGATCCGAAGATTGCCGTCCTGGGCCTGAACCCCCACTGCGGTGACGGAGGCCTGCTGGGCCACGAAGAGCAGAACATCATCCTGCCCGCCGTGCAGGAAGCCCAGGCTGAAGGCATCCAAGCCTTTGGCCCGTATTCTCCGGACGGATTCTTCGGCCTGGGAAATTACAGCCGTTTCGATGCCACGCTGGCCATGTACCACGACCAGGGCCTCGCCCCTTTCAAGGCGCTGGCTTTTGCCGACGGCGTCAATTATACCGCCGGTCTTCCCGTCGTTCGCACTTCGCCGGACCATGGCACCGCATACGACATGGCCGGCCGGGACGAGGCAGACCCCCGTTCCATGATGAGCGCCATTTACACGGCCATTGACATTTTCCGGAAGCGCCTCCAGTACGATTCCCTGATGGAAGGACGGCTTATCGAGAAAAATCGCTGACAAACACCGGTTTCGGGACTTCTATCCGGCGACCTGTATCCTTCAGGACGCCGGTTTTTTTGTCACGGGAATAGATTTCAACCTGATCCGTATCCCGGCAGGCAACGAGAACCCAGTCTTCCAGGACGGTGAAGTTCCGGGGATGGCCGCCGGTATGCTGATAGCCCGTTTTTTCCAAGGTGCCGTCAGGGAGAACCTTGAAAAACGCCACACCGTCATTCTGAAGACGGAGGCTGGCATAAAGGAACTTTCCGTCCGGGCTCAGGTGGATGTCGGCAGCGCCGCGGGCATTCACTTCATCGGCCTTGGCCATTTGAAGGAGGGCCATATCGGGGTAACTGTACACGGCGATATCGCCGGAGAGTTCACCGATACAGTAGAGACGGGGCCCTTCCAAAAGAAGGTGCCGGGGGCCGAAATCGGCCGGCAAGGAGGCTAATTTCCGGTAATTGTCCACTCCCAAAGGTGAAACGTCCAGAGCGCTGATGGCGTCGGCGCTGAACTCCGTGAACAGCAATCTGTTATCCGGAGTAAAAATGGCGCAGTGCACGTGGGGACGGTCCTGTCGGCTCAAATCCGGACCGCCCGTGGAACTGAAAATCAGGGAATCCAGCGGAGCGATGCCGCCGTCCGGCTTCAGTTTGTAAACGGCCAGCGAACCGCCGCTGTAATTGGCCACGGCCAGCAAGCGGCCGTCCGTGGAGACATAGCAGGGATCCGCACCCCCGGCAGGAAGTCCGGTGGGCTGGCTTCCGAGGCTCTCAAATCCATTTCCCGTATAATGCCAGGCGGTCACGGCGGCGCTTTCATCCGGCATTTCGCTCACGGCATAAATCCGGCTGCCATTGGCGGCCAGGAAGGACGGATTGGGAACGGGCGCCTTTGCGACGGAACCGAATTCCCCGTCGGACGGGAGAATTTCCCCTCTGTCCAAGTCGAAATCAAAGGCGTAGAAACCATCGGCATAGGTTCCGATAAACAGGGTCGTGTGGTTCTCGCAGGCACAGAGGGACCCGAGCAAAGCGAGCAGGGTGAGGAGTCGTTTCATGATTGAACTTCGTCAAGAAATCTGTGAATAATCCTTTGTCTGGTATTTGTCCCGCCGCAATTCGGCCGCAAGGGGGGCATTTATTTCTTCCGAGAGTCCGGGATCCTGGTCCAGAATGTGCTGCGCATAGCCGCGGGCATCACTCAGGATGAGACCGTCTTTGGCCAGGGAAGCGATGTTGAGGGTGATGGGGAGCCCGCTCTGCTGGGTTCCCTCCAGGTCTCCGGGGCCGCGCATCTTCATGTCTTCCTCGGCCAATTCAAAACCGTTCTCGGTGGCGCAGAGAAGGTCCAGGCGCTTCTGGCTTTCCTTGGACACCTTGGTGCCTTTCATCAGAATGCAGTAGGAACGTTCGGCGCCCCGTCCCACCCGGCCGCGAAGCTGGTGCAACTGGCTCAGACCGAAGCGTTCCGCACTCTCGATGACCATCACGGAAGCATTGGGAACATCCACGCCCACTTCGATGACGGTGGTGGACACCAGGATGTTGGCCCTGCCGGCCACGAAGGCATCCATATTAAAGGCCTTCTCCTGGGGGGTCTGCTGCCCGTGGACGATAGCAACCTTGTACTGCGGTAGCGGAAAGGCTTTCACAATTTCTTCATAGCCCAGCTCCAGGTTCTTGTAATCCATTTTTTCGCTTTCAAAAATAAGCGGATACACGATGAAGGCCTGCCTGCCCTTGGCAATTTCGTCCCGGATGAAATTGTGCATGGCGTGGCGCTTTCCCTCTCCCACGCAAAGGGTCTGGACAGGCTTTCGGCCCGGAGGCATCTCGTCAATCACGGAGACGTCCAGGTCTCCGTACAGGGTCATGGCCAGGGTACGGGGAATGGGGGTGGCCGTCATCACCAGCACATGCGGCGGAATGCCCTGCCAGCCTTTGCTCCAGAGCCGGGCACGCTGCTCTACGCCAAAACGGTGCTGTTCGTCGATGATTGCGAGTCCCAGCGCCCGGAAATGGACCGTATCCTCGATCAGGGCATGGGTGCCGATGAGCAGGCCGATGCTGCCATCCTGCAGCCCGGCATGAATCTCCCGCCGGGCGGCGGCGCCAGTGTTTCCCGTAAGAAGGGCCGCTTTCACACCAGTGGGTTTTAAATACCTGGAAATATTGGCATAGTGCTGCTGGGCAAGCACTTCCGTCGGAGCCATCAGGCATGCCTGGTAACCGTTACCTACGGCGATGAGGGCGGTGAGCACGGCCACCATGGTCTTTCCGGAGCCCACATCTCCCTGCAGGAGGCGGTTCATCTGGTGACCGCTGCGCATATCTTCGCGGATTTCCCGGATCACCCGCTTCTGGGCACCCGTCAGTTCATAGGGGAGGGCCCTGTAGCAGGTATTGAAGGCTTCCCCCACGGCTGCCATATTGAATCCCACCGCACTGCGGCTGCGCACGAATTTCTGCTTGAGCAGCGACAGCTGTAGGAGGAACAGCTCTTCGAATTTGAGCCGATAGGTAGCCTTGGCCAAGGCCTGCTGGTCCACGGGAAAATGGATTTGCCGGAGCGCATAGGTAAGCGGAACCAGTCCTTTTTCCTTGAGGATGTACCCCGGCAAGGTGTCCTGCAGGTTTGGAAGAATGCCTTCCAGGGCCGTGCCGATGAGCTTCAACATCACTTTCCCGGTAATGCCGGAGGTCTTCAGTTTTTCCGTGGAAGTATAGACTCCGGTGAGCACGCCGGTATTGGCCGCATCCGGGGCATCCACCTCCGGATGCACCATGTTGAGCCGGTTCTGGAAAAGGGAAGGCTTGCCGAAGAAAATGAAAACGCTGCCCGGTTGCAGGCGGGCGTGCATCCATTTGACACCTTTGAAAAAGACGACCTCCATCTCTCCGCTGTCGTCGGCCACGATGGCCGACAGGCGGCTCACCAGGTTGTACTTGACGTTGTCCTGGGGAACCTCGGCCCCGTTTTTGGCCAACAGGCGCACCTTTGTGACCATGGCGCGGATCTGCACCTGGGCGAGGTCCGGATGCACATCGGCGATACGGACGACGATGCTGCGGTCGATGTATCGGAAGGGATACAGGCGCACCAGATCCCCCACCGTACTGACACCCAGTTCGGATTCAAGGAGCGCAGCCCGTTTGGGACCCACCCCGGGGAGATACTGTATGGCCGTATCCGGATTCATCCGCACAAAGTCAGTTTTCCGCCTTCATCCAGCGATCCAGCCATTCGAAATAGCTACGGTGCCAGTACAATGCGTTCTGGGGTTTGAGAATCCAGTGATTCTCGCCAGGGAAGACAATGAGTTTGGAAGGGACACCCATCATTTGGGCTGCATTGAAGGCCGCCATGCCCTCGTCCACCGGAACACGGAAATCGGAGCCGCCGTGGATACAGAGAATGGGCGTGTGCCAGTTCTGCACCAGTTTGTGCGGGGAATTGTCATAATGACGCCGGGCTTTGGGAAGGGAGCTCCAGGGAGAGCCGCCCTGCTTGAGTCCGCCGAAGGTGACGCCGTCACCGGCAGGTCCCACCTTACCCGCTTCATAGGCATACGCGTGCAGACCGCCGTTGTCCCAGTTGGGAAACCACATTTCCTCGGTGGTCATGTACATATGCTCTTCGTTGAAAATGCCGGCGTGGGCAATGAAGCAGTCGTACACATCTTTGTGGATACCGGCCAGATAATAAACGCTGTATCCGCCATAGGAAGCACCGCAGGCAGCGACGCCGCTCACATAAGGCTCGGCCTTGATGTTCCGGGCAGCGGTGAGGTAATCCTGCATATTGAGGCCGATATAGTCTCCGGAGATTTCCTCGCACCAGGGCTGGCCGAAGGCCGTGGTTCCCCGCCGGTTCGGGAGAACCACCACATAGCCCTGATGGCACATGAGCATGTAGTTCCAGCGGTAGCTCCATCCCTGGGAAAGGGTACCCTGGGGACCGCCCAGGCAGATTTCAATGGCAGGATAAGTCTTGGAAGCATCGAACTTGGGCGGGAAGAGCACCCAGGTGAGCATCTTTTCCCCATCCACCGTCGTAAGCCAGCGGGCCTCCGTCTCGTGCTTGTCCAACTGTCCCAGCAGGTGCTCATTCTCAAAGGTGAGCTGATGGATGGCATTGTCCGTCACAGCCACCAGTTCCGTCGGGAAATCCATGGAAGCGAAGGTGGTCAGGAGCGTTCCATCCTGCAGAACGCCGAACGGGGAGCCGAAGTCGAACCAAAGGTTGTCGGCCGTCAATCGCACCGGTTCCATGCCGGGCACCACATTGAAAATTCCCTGAAGGCCCTCCGCCAGGGCTGAGAAGTAGAGTGACTGGCCGTCGGCCGCCCAGACAGGGGCGTCCACGTTGTATTTGAAGCCTTCGCTCAGTTCCCGGATATTCTCCACGGCGGGGTTGGCGCTCTGTCCCTCCCCTTCCGCTTCACGGACAACATCGGCAAGCATCAGGCGCACCTTGTCGGCCTCATAGCCGTCACGCTCCATGGAGAGCCAGGCCAGACGGCTGCCGTCCGGGCTCCAGACCGGATGGGTGTCATAACCGCCCTCGAAGGTAAGTTGAGAGATTTCCCCGGTAAGCGGGCAATAAAGGAAGATGCAGGTATTGGTGGAGAAAGCATACTCCTTGCCGGTGAGAGGCTTGCAGGCGAATGCGATGTAACGGCCGTCGGGGCTCCAGCAAAGGTCGGCAATATCGGAGAACGGGCCGTTGGGAAGCTCCCACTGGCAATCGGCCCCCAGGATATCCATCCCTTCCTTCACAATGCCATTCGACAACGTCGCCACAAAACTGTGGGCAATCTCCGTGCGCCAGTGGTCCCAGTGGCGATACATAAGGTCTTCGGTGGCATAGGCTTCAGCCTTGTCCAGGGCGGGATCCGTGTCGGCAGGGACTTCCACGTGGCTGTGGACGCCCTTCACGTAAATGAACTGGTTCTGGTCCGGAGAGAGCAGATAATCGTCAATGCCGCCTTCGATGTCCGTGAGCTGCACACGGGCGCCCAGCGTTCCGTCCTTACAGGCTGCCTTGTAGAGCTGACCGCCCTGGAGGAAGAAAACGGCCTGGCCGTCCAGGGCCCAGCGGGCCGATGAAAGGCTCTTTCCGTCCATCGTCAACTGCGTGGGCTCCCCTCCCTCTACGGGGATGGTGAAAAGGTTGCGCACGCTGCGGTTGGCGGCGATATCGGTATAACTGACCCCGTAGAGGATGGTCTTCCCGTCCGGAGAGAGCTGGGGATCGCTCAGGCGCCCCAGGGACAGGAGCAGTTCCGGGGTCATGTGGCCGTCTTCCACCTTGAGGGCCGACGGGCCGATGTATCCTTCCTGTGGTTTCATTTCATTTTTTCCGGTGCAGGCTATGAGGGCCAGCGCTATGGCCGCCATGGCAAAATACTTTTTATTCATAGAGTTGTAAAGCTTTGTTCAAGGCTCGTTTCACGCTTTCGCGGACCGATTCCGGCTCCAGCACTTCCAGTCCGGCCCCGTGCTTGCACAGTTCCATGATGAAGTTGGGATTGGGAATCACGCGGAGCGCGAACAGGCAGTGCTCCCCTTCCTGGGAAAGGAGCGTCTGGCTGGGATGAAGGGGAAGGTCCTGCAGGTAGGCGGCTTCCCGCAACGTCGCGCGCAGTTTCACCAGCGCGGGCTTCTGCCCTTCTTCCGGAAGGTAAATCCCGTAACTGGCTTCAAATTCCCGGCCGATATCAAAGGAATCGGGCATGCGGAACCGCTCCCCCGTACGCTCCAGGGAGGCGATACGGTCCAGTGCATATACGCGAAGGGTCTGCGCTTCCTCGCTGAAAGCCACCAGGTACCAGCGTTTGGCAAACTCCCGGAGGGCATAGGGACGCACCGTGCGCCGGTCCACCTCACAGCTCAGATATTTGCGATATTCCAGGTGCAGGACGGCATTGTCCAGCATGGCCTGCATGATGACGGTGAGGTATTTCTGGCCGGAAGGGACATCTTCTACCGAAATGCGGCCGCTGAGCCGCTCCTTCCCAAGGGTGAGAAGGCTGTTGACGGTGAAGGTATTGATGAGGTACGCAACAGCCTCACGCTTGTCCACGGCGCTTTCGCTTTCATTGATGCGGTAGCGGTTGGTGCTCCGGTCGCAGGTAATGGCGATGCCGAACACTTCCTCCACGGCCCTCCGGTGGTTTCCGAAAGAGCGGCGGGCGTACGGCTCCCCGTAGCGGTCTTCCCAGCGGGAGGCCACCTCCTGCCAGGAAAGTCCCGTATCCCCCGTTTCCACGAAAGTCTGCACCAGGAAAACGTATTTGCCCACCAATTCAGGAACCATAATGTACAAAATTAGGGAAAAAATTATAATTTTGCACAAAGAAAGTAGTGTATCCTTTTAGAACGAACTTATGGACAGTTTTACCCGCCATTACATTGAGGGTTTCATGGGTGATGTCATCGCCCGGAACCCCGGAGAGAGTGAATTCCATCAAGCCGTACGCGAAGTCGTGGAAAGCGTCGCGTCCTATGTTACGGCCTATCCCCAGCTGATGGACCAGAAAATCCTGGAACGCATCGTGGAACCGGAACGCATCATCATCTTCCGCGTGCCCTGGATGGACGACCGCGGAGAAGTGCACATTAACCGCGGCTTCCGCGTACAATGCAACAGCGCGATCGGCCCGTACAAGGGCGGCCTGCGCTTCCATCCCAGCGTGAACCTTTCCATCATGAAATTCCTGGCCTTTGAGCAAACCTTCAAAAACGCCCTCACGACCCTGCCGATGGGCGGTGCCAAGGGCGGCTCCGACTTCAACCCGCGCGGCAAGTCCGACACGGAAGTGATGCGTTTCTGCCAGAGCTTCATGACCGAACTCTGCCGTCATATCGGTCCTGATACGGACGTACCGGCCGGAGACATCGGCGTAGGAGGCCGTGAAATCGGTTATCTGTTCGGGCAGTACAAACGCCTGAAAGACGAATTTTCCGGTACACTCACCGGAAAAGGCCTCTCCTGGGGCGGTTCGCTCCTCCGTCCCGAAGCGACGGGCTACGGCCTGTGCTATTTTGCCAGCCAGATGCTGGAAACCCGCGGCCAGCGTTTCGAGGGAAAGAAGGTGAACATCTCCGGGGCCGGCAACGTAGCCCAATATGCCGCCCAGAAAGCCATGCGCCTGGGAGCCGTGGTGCAAACCCTCTCCGACAGCGACGGATTCATCTATGACCCGGCCGGCCTCACGGAAGAAAAGATGGATTTCGTCTTCGAACTCAAGAACATCCGTCGCGGCCGCATCAAGGAATATGCCGCCCGCTTCCCCGGGGTCACCTACACGCCCGGAGAACGTCCCTGGGGCATTCCCTGCGACATCGCACTCCCCTGTGCCACCCAGAACGAGATCGAAAAGGCCGATGCCGAAAAGCTGGTGGCCGGCGGCTGCAGTTGCGTGGCCGAAGGGGCCAATATGCCTTCCACGCCGGAGGCCATTCGCATCATCCAGGGCGCCGGGCTCCTGTATTCTCCCGGTAAGGCCTCCAATGCCGGCGGCGTCGCCACTTCCGGACTGGAGATGAGCCAGAACTCCATGCGGCAGCACTGGACATCCGATGAGGTGGACCAGTATCTGCATCGCATCATGCAAGATATCCACGCCACCTGCCTGAAATACGGCACCGGCGAGGACGGAACCGTCAATTATGTAAAGGGCGCCAACCTGGCCGGCTTTATCAAAGTGGCCGGCGCCATGTCAGACCAGGGACTCGTATGACAGACAGTGCAACGCTAATGGCCAGGCGGATCCGCCGGATTCTGCTGGTGTGCAACAATTATGACAATTTTTCGCTGGAAGAAGAAGGCCGGCTGGACATGCGCATCTCCCACGAGTATGCCGAGCTGAACCTGAGCGGCCCGCCCGTGATAGAAAGGGCTTCCTCCACCCGCGAGGCGCTGGAAAAAGCCGATTCCGGAGAGGCCTGGGACCTGGTCATTACGCTGTACAATGTGGGCGAGGTGGATGTTTTTGACTTTGCCGCCCGCATGAAGGCCCACAACGCTGAGACCCCCATCGTGCTCCTCACCTCCTTTTCCAAGGAAGTTTACCGCCAGCTGGAAGACCGCGACCTCAGCAACATCGACCATATCTTCAACTGGAACGGCAGCACAGACCTGATCATTGCCATCATCAAGCTCCTGGAAGACAGGATGAATGCCCAGTCCGACATCCTGAATGGCGGTGTCCAGTGCATTCTTCTGGTGGAAGATTCCGTCCGTTATTATTCCACCTATCTCCCGCTCCTGTACAAACTTGTGCTGCAGCAGAATACGGACGCGGTTCGGGACGCCCTGAACGAAGAACAGCAGATTTTCCGGAAACGGGCGCGGCCCAAAATCCTGATGGCCACCAATTACGACGACGCCGTCGCCCTGTATCAGAAGTACAAGGAGAACCTGTTGGGCGTCATTTCCGATATCGGCTTTGTCCTTCACCGTTACGATAAACCGTCCCTGGAAAAACTGGATGCCGGCGTGGATCTCTGCAAAATGATCCGGCGCGATATTCCCAAGATGCCCATCTTGATGCAGAGTTCGCAGGAGAGCATGCGTGCGGTAGCGGACGGACTCCGGGCAGGCTTTCTCATGAAGCGGTCCAAGACGCTGACGCATGAGCTTTCCGACTATATCGGCCGGGAATTCGGCTTCGGCGACTTTGTCGTTACCAATGCCAAAGGACGGGAGACGGCCCGCGCGCGGGATCTGCAAGGGGCCGAGGAAATCATCGCCACCCTGCCCGAAGTGCAGTTGGAAAAGCTGCGCAGCAAGAACTATGTCTCCCGCTGGCTGCTGGCCCGGGGCATCTTCCAGGAAGGAAACGCCCTGAAGAACGTCACGTTCTCCGACACGGAGACGTTCCGCCAGGCCGCCGTACAGGGCATTCACGAATACCGCATCCGGCAAAGCCTGGGGGTCGTGGCCCGCTTCCAGCCGGAAAGTTTCAACGACACCATCTGGTTCTCCCGCTTCGGGGAAGGGTCGCTGGGCGGAAAAGCCCGCGGCCTGGCTTTCCTGAACCACATCCTTTACAAGCACAATCTCTACAATGCCTGGGAAGGGGTCCGGCTCACGGTTCCGCGGACGCTGGTCATCGCCACCGAGTACTTCGACCGCTTTATTCTGGAAAACGGCCTCCAGTATGTCATCAACGCCGATATATCCGATGCGGAACTGCTGTCGGAATTCGTTTCCTCCAACCTTCCGGCACCCCTGACCGATGCCCTCCGCTCTTTCATCCGGGTGGTGAGGACCCCACTGGCCGTCCGATCATCCTCAAAGCTGGAAGACTCTTATTATCAGCCGTTTGCAGGAGTCTATTCCACTTACATGATTCCGTCCGTAGAAAACGAGGACCAGCAGCTTCGCCTTCTTGCGAAAGCCATCAAGAGCGTTTACGCCTCCGTCTATTTCGCCGCTTCCCGCGCCTATATCACCGCCACTGCGAATGTGATTTCGGAAGAAAAGATGGCCATCATCCTCCAGGAGGTGTGCGGTGCCCCGGACCAGGGCTATTTCTTCCCGACCCTGTCGGGCGTGGCGCGTTCGGTCAATTTCTATCCCATCGGCTATGAAAAGGCCGAAGACGGAATCGTGAAACTGGCATTCGGCCTGGGCAAAGCAGTGGTGGACGGAGAACAGGTGCTCCGCTTCTCCCCCGCCTATCCCAAACATGTGCTGCAGACATCCACGCCGGATCTTTGCATGCGGGACACGCAGCAAGTGATGTACGCCCTCAACCTTCTGCCGGAAAAATTCAAGACCTCCGTAGATGATGCCGTCAACCTGGAACGCATCCCCGTCAGCGACTGCGACAGATTCCAGTCTTTCGGCAAGGTGGTCTCCACTTATGACTATGAGAACCAGCGGATGGTGGATTCCCCCTTCGCCAAAGGGCCCAAATCGGTCACTTTCGCCCACGTGCTGCGCTATGGCACGTTCCCGCTGGCATCCATTATCCAGAAACTGCTGGAAATCTGCTCCGGGGAAATGCAGGGCAGCGTAGAACTGGAGTTTGCAGCGGAACTGTCCACCGGCACTTTCAATGCACTCCAGATCCGTCCCATTTCTTCCGACAGCCTGCAAACCGACGTGGACTGGCGGAACATCGACTGCTCCGGAGCCCTTGTCACGTCGGAGAGCGCCCTGGGAACCGGCTGGCAGGATGGCATCCGAGATGTTGTCTATCTAAAGGCCGATACTTTCGACAAGATGAAAACGCAGGAGATGGCCGATGAACTGCGCGCCCTGAACGCCCGTCTGCGGGCAGAAGGCCGGCAGTATGTGCTCATCGGCTTCGGCCGGTGGGGCTCCAGCATCCCCACGCTGGGTGTTCCGGTCGCATGGAGCGACATCTCCGAAGTGCGGGTGCTGGTGGAATGCGCCCTTCCGGACTTCCGCGTCGATCCTTCACAGGGCACCCATTTTTTCCAGAACCTCACCTCCTTCAATGCCGGCTACGTGAACGTCGATCCGTTCTCGCGTCCCGGTGACAGCATGGATCTGAGCCGCCTGGATGCTCTTGAGGCCTGCTACGAAACCACCTGGCTCCGCCATGTCTGTCTGGAAGAGCCGCTGACACTGTGTGTGGACGGACGCGCCGGCCGGGCGCTGATTAAATAGCAGCTGCGCAATTAATGCCATCCATGGCGCTGGAGACGATGCCTCCGGCATAGCCGGCGCCTTCCCCGCAGGGATAGAGACCGGGCACGTCCACATGTTCCAGGGTTTCCGCATCCCGGGGCAGGCGGACGGGAGAAGAAGTGCGGGATTCTACGCCAAGCAGCAGGGCGTCATTGGTATAATATCCCCTCATGGAGCGCTCCACCTGTGGAAACACTTTCCGCAGGCGCGAAGCCACATGATCCGGCAATAGTTCATGAAGCGGTGCATTCACTGTACCAGGATGGTAGGATGTCTTTGGTAAATCCTTGGAAACCAGCCCTCTGCAAAAGTCTTTCATCCGCTGGGCCGGAGCCGTGAAGGGGTGTTTGGCGCCGTGTTCCCGGGCATAGCGGTACATGGCCCGCTCGACGTCCCGCTGATAATCCATGAGGGCGAAGGGACCCGCATACTGCGCCGGCTGGTCTCCGGGTTCGATCTGCACCACCACCCCGGCATTGGCCCACTTGGAATTGCGGGCCGCATTGGACATCCCGTTCAGGACCACCGTTTCCCTTTCCGTGGAAGACGGCACAAGGATACCGCCGGGACACATGCAGAAAGAAAAGACGCCCCTGCCGTCCACCTGCTGGACGAAGGAATACTCTGCCGTAGGCATAAACGGCTGATACTTGCCGTGATAGCGGATTTGGTTGATGAGCCACTGGGGATGCTCCACCCGGACCCCCATGGCAAAGCCCTTGGCTTCCAGCCTCCATCCCCTAGCCTGGAAGATTTCATAAATGTCCCGGGCCGAATGACCGGTGGCCAGGATGACCTTGGAAGCCGAATAGGACGTCTCACCGCAGCGGACGTCGAAGCTGCCATCGGCCTTTTTCACGATGTCCGTGACACGGGAATCGAAGTGGTATTCCCCGCCGTGCGCCTCGATGCAGCTGCGGATGTTCTTGACAATTTCGGGAAGACGGTCAGTGCCGATATGCGGATGGGCGTCGATGAGGATGTCGGGATGGGCGCCGAAAGCCACCAGCTGGTGCAGCACCTCCCGGATGTCTCCCCGTTTGGACGAGCGGGTGTAGAGTTTGCCGTCCGAGAAGGCGCCCGCTCCGCCCTCTCCATAACAATAATTGGAATCCGGATCCAGCACCCCGTCCATGGACAGCCGGGCCATATCCACCTTGCGGCGTTCCACATCCTTTCCCCGCTCCAGGACAATGGGCCTGAGCCCCTTCTGGAGCAGTTTCAGGGCAGCGAACATACCGGCCGGGCCGGCACCCACCACAAGGACGGGCGGGGCGCCGTGCACATCCCGATAGGGCGCGACATGGTAGGGCTCGAAGGGCTCGTTCTCACGGTAGGCCTGCACCCTGTAACGGTACAGGATGTCCTGCCGGGCATCGATGCTGCGGCGGACCACTTCCACATGGCCCACTTTCTCGGGCCGCACGCCCAAGGCTTTGGCGGCCGCCTCGGTAAGTTGGGCGGCCGTCAGTTCCTTGCCTATTTTTTGGGCTAATTCGAATTCCTTCATAGAAAATTACTTATCCAGCTCGGCGAGTGCGAAATCATAAGCGCCGACGGAGATGGCCGTGGACGTTCCAATCTTGTCGATGGTAATGCCGATGCGCTTCTGAGGGTCGTAGGTAACCGTTTTTTCCGTGCCGTAGATTTTCAGTTCGCGAGCCTCGCCCTTGGCAAAAGCGGCAAATTCGGCCTCGTCGTCCAGATTATAGACCTTCATCTGAACACGCTGGAGAATGTCTCCGGAGAGGGTCTTGATGGTTCCGCGCATCTCTTCCAGCAGATACGGCATGAAGAATTTGGCCGATGCCGAGATGCCGCCGCCGATGACGATGATCCCATCCATCAGCTGGGCAGCTGTCGCCATGGCCCGGCCGGCCACACGGCCCAGTTCTTCGAAGGAAGCCAGGGCGGCCTTCTGGTCCCCTGCCCGAGTGCCCTCGGCAATGTCATAGATATCCTTGGGCGTAAGGGCGGGATCCTGCACGCCGGACTGTTCCGCATAGACGCGCTTGACGGCACGGATGGCCACGCTGTCCTCCAGGATGACACCGCCTATGTGCGGGTTGGGCAGGCAGTACGTTTCGACGCAGGAATTGTCCCCGCGGTTCAGTTCCCCGTTGATGACACACCCGATGCCAAAACCGGTACCAAAAGTATAGCCGATGAGGTTGTGGAAACGCTTGCTGCTGCCGGCCGCGGAGAGTTTTTCATTCACTTCCGGCAGGGCACCGCTGAGGGCCTCGCCAAAGGCGAAGAGGTCTCCGTCGTTGTTGATGAACACCGGAATGCCAAAGACTTCCTTCAGGTAGGGACCCAGGGCCACACCCTCGCGGAAGGACGGGAAATTGGGGAGGAAACCGCCGATGATACCGGCCGGATAGTCTGCCGGACCGGGGAAGGCAAAACTGATCGCCTCCGGCTTCACATCACCGAGCTGGTTGATGATGTTCTTGAAACCGGTGACCATGGTTTCCAGACACAAATCCAGATTGTTGGCGTTGGACGGAAGGGTAATGGTGTCGAGGATGAACTCCTCTCCCTTCATGGCGTTGAAACGCAGCGAGTTGCCACCGGCATCCAGGGTGAGCACCACCCGCTTGTCATTTTTGTATTTTCCCATATCGCAAATTGGTTATATCGTTCCAGTCTTCAAATATAGGAATTTTCGGGCGTATTTGCAACCGGACGCCCGTGTGGCTAAAAATCGGCCATGCGGGAGACCGGGGCCACATCCAGCGGCGTGCGGACACCGGCCTTGTACTGGAACCAGCCCGCCACCGCAATCATGGCGGCGTTGTCCGTGGTGAACTTG
Source organism: uncultured Bacteroidales bacterium (assembly GCA_900320795.1). Taxonomy (GTDB): domain Bacteria; phylum Bacteroidota; class Bacteroidia; order Bacteroidales; family UBA932; genus Cryptobacteroides. The sequence continues at coordinate 15,334 of ONTQ01000017.1, read as the reverse complement.
AATTCCGGCAGATAGGTATTCCAGTGCCGCTTCTCCCCTTCCCGGACAATGCGCTCCCGCAGGCCGCTGTTGGCCGATACGCCGCCGCCTATGGTAATTTCGCGGATACGGGTCTCCTTGGCGGCACGGATAAGTTTCCCCATCAGGACATCGATGAGGGTTTTCTGGAAGCTGGCGCAGAGGTCTTCCTTGTTGTTTTCCAGGAACTGCGGATCCTTGGCCATCTCATCCCGCACAAAATACAGGAGGGAGGTCTTGACCCCGCTGAAACTGTAGTCCAGGCCGGGGATGTTGGGTTTGGCAAAGTGGAAACGGTCCGGATTGCCCTGTTTGGCCAGCCGGTCGATAACCGGGCCGCCGGGATAACCCAGCCCCAGCATCTTGGAGCACTTGTCGAAGGCCTCCCCCACGGCATCGTCAATGGTCTGGCCCAGGATGTCGTAAGACAGCGGACTGTTCACGCGCACAATCTGGGAGTTTCCGCCGGAAACGAGCAGGCACAGGTACGGGAAGGCCGGCTCCCGCACAGGAACACCTTCCTGACGGATGAAATTGGCCAGGATATGTCCCTGCAGGTGATTGACCATCACCATGGGGATATCCAGGGACAGTGAGAGCGCCTTGGCGAAGGAGGTCCCCACCAGCAGGGAACCCAGCAGACCGGGACCGCGGGTAAATGCGATGGCCGTCAGTTCAGAAGCGGCTACGCCGGCCCGCTTCAAAGCCTCCGACACCACAGGGACGATGTTCTGTTCATGGGCGCGGGACGCCAGTTCGGGTACAACGCCGCCAAAGTCCTTATGGACTTGCTGAGAAGCGATTACATTGGACAGCAGGACGCCGTCACGGATGATGGCGGCGGAAGTGTCGTCACACGATGATTCTATGCCAAGGATGATATCTGCCATTTCTTTCGTGAAATTCGATTGCAAAGATAGCAATAAATTGCTATTTTTGTAGATTAATGAAACGCTTCCTCAAAATATTGGCCTGGCTCATCGGCCTGCTGTTCCTGCTGATTCTGGCCGGCCTTGTGGCCGCTCAGTCCCCGAAGGTGCAGACGGCCCTTGCCCGGAAGGCCACTGAAAGATTGCAGGAGCGCTTCCCGGCCGATATCAGCATTTCCCTCCTGACCATCCGACCCTTTGACGCCCTCGTGATCGAAGACCTGCTCCTGAAGGACCCCCAGCCTTATGTCGCAGGCATGGATACGGTCATCTATGCCCACAACCTGACGGCCAAATTCTCGCTCAGGGGCCTGTTCAGCGGCGGAGGAATCCACGTGCGGCGCCTCAAACTGAGCGGTGGCGTGTTCAACCTGGGTTATGAGCCGGACGAAGCGTCTCCCGACGGGGAACGTATGAATCTTTACCGCGTATTGGGCCTGGAGGACTCCGACAGCGACGAGCCTTCCACCTGGGGCAGCCTTCTTTCGGCCAAAAATGTGGAAGTGAAAGACTTTGTGTTCCGTATGTGCAATCCCGTCAATGCACAGGAGATGGAAGAGGAAGGCGAATCCTTTGGCGAGGGCGTCATCAACTGGAACGATTTTTCCGTTATTGCCCGGCAAATCCTCGTCTCCCAGTTGGCCGTTGCCGACAACCACATTATCGGAACAGTCGAAAAGCTGGAGGCTACGGAACGCTCCACCGGCTTCCGGATCGATGAAGCATCGGCCCTCAAGGTAGACGTGGGCGAACAATGCGCCCGCATGGAAGGACTTAACCTGCACTGCGGAGAAAGCAACCTCTTCTTCAACGAACTGGTACTGGACGGTCCCATCGATGACTATGGCGAATTCATTGACAGAATCTGGCTGGAGGGTGATATCCGCCCCGGTTCCCATCTTTCCCTTCCCACCGTACGTTATTTCTCCGATGCCCTGGAAGGACTGACCTTTTCCGGAAACATTCAGGGGAAATTGCAGGGGTACGTGAACGACTTCAAACTGGAGAACGTCCTGATAGAAGATCCGGCCAATGGGGTACACGCCACCCTCAGCGGCCGGATGTGGGGCCTTCCGGACACCGACGATACCCGGCTGGATTTCCAGGTATACCGGCTGGACTTCGGCCTGGAAAAACTGGGCGGATTCGTCCAGGCATGGTCCCCTGATACAGACCTTGACCTCAGAGATATCGCCAAAGGAGCGCGCTTCCGCTTTGCGGGTCGGGTCAAAGGTTTTCTGAACAAAATGGACATCCTCGGAAACATCGGCTCGGATTTGGGTTCTCTGAGGGCGGACATCAGCCTGCAGGGAGCCGTCGGCGTCGGAGAGCCCATCGTCATCGGCGGAAAGGTGGACACGGACCGTCTGGACCTCGGACGCATCATCGGGACCTCGTCACTGGGTCCCCTTACCATGAAAACCGGCGTTGTGGCCACTTTCCCCCGCGGAGGAGACATGCAGGTGCGGATTGATTCGTTGAACATTGCCCGGCTCACCGCACTGGACTATGATTATTCCAACATCTCCGCAGTGGGCACGTACAGCGAGAAGGCGTTCGACGGACGCATCATCGCCGCCGACCCCAACCTCAACTTCCTCTTCCAGGGGATGTTCAACCTCTCAAGGGATACACGCAATGCGGCTTACCGATTCTATGCCTCCCTGGGATATGCCGACCTGCACGCCCTTCACCTGGACAGCCGGTCCCGTTCCAAAATCAGTTTCCAGGCATTCTCCAACTTCCTCAGGACGGAAAAAGGAGACCTGCTGGGAGACATCAACATCTCCGGCATTTCCCTGGAAAGCGTCACCGGCCGGCACGATATCGGAGACCTCATCGTAAAAGCCCATGCCAACGACAACATGAACCGCATCAACCTGGAATCCAATTTTCTGGAAGGGACTTTTGTGGGGGACGCCGGCCTGGGCTCTTTCCTCAATGACATCCGGTACCTGGTCCTGGAGCGGGACATTCCCGCCCTTGTCGAGGAAAAGCCCAAGCCCTGGGAAGGCGACCGGTACGAAATGGCGCTCAAGGTGAAATCGGCCCAGGAACTGCTCAATTTCCTGATACCCGGACTGTATGTCGAGAAAAACACCGCCCTGAACTTGAAAGTGGATCGGGAAGGGATGGTCAGCGCTTCGGTTAAATCCGGCCGGCTGGCTTTCAACGACAAGTTTGTCAAAGACTTCCAGTTGTCCTTCGACAATGCCAACCAGTCGCAGACAGCCACCGTCACCGGCAAGCAAATCTCCCTGTCCGGCGCCAACATCCTCAACAACAGCCTGACGCTCTATGCCGATGACAACCAGATCGGCGTCGGCTACACCTTCGACAATGGCGAGGAACAGCAGACCCATGCCCAGCTGTACCTTTCCGGAGACCTTTCCCGTGACGAAAGAGGGCTGGTCGTCGAGGCCCGTGCCCTCCCTTCCAACATCTACTACAAAGGAAACGGATGGGGCCTCTCTTCCGAGGACATCACCTACAGCAGCGAAGGCCTCCGGATCCAGCGGCTGACCGCTCGTCACGACGATGAACTCCTCCTCGTGCACGGCGGACTTTCCTCCACCCGGGCCGATACCCTGTCCATCCAGATGGACAGATTTGATGTAGGTCTCGTGAACACGCTCAGCGGAGACCTTCCCTCGCTGGAAGGCCACGCCACCGGCCACGCCATGCTCATTTCGCCTACCGAGCCTTCCATCGGGCTGCTGGCCTCCATCACCTGCGACTCCACGTATATAGCCGGACACCGCCTGGGACAGTTGCAGATGTCCAGCACCTGGGACGAGGACAGCGGCCGCTTCCTGATGTCCCTGGAGAATTTACTGGGCGGGAAGCGTAATATCGAAGCCGAGGGTTATCTGCAGCCCGACAGCCGCGCCGTCCACGCTTCGGCCCGCCTGGACCGGCTGAACATGGGGTATGCCGCGCCGCTGCTGAATTCGCTCTTCAGCCAGTTCGGCGGATTCCTGAGCGGAGAAGTGGGACTGGACGGCACGCTGGACGAGATGCACCTTTCCAGCCGGAGCCTCCGTGTGGACGACGGCCGCCTGGAACTGGATTACACCCGGGTTCCCTACCAGATGTCCGGAGACCTCTCCCTGGATGACAAAGGACTTCATTTCCAGAAGGTTTCCCTGAGCGACGGTCTCAACGGAAAAGGAACGGTGACCGGAAGTATCCTGCTCGGCGGATTCAAAGATTACGCCCTGGATACGCATGTTCAGATTCGAGACATGAAAGTGATCAACCTGGCTCAAGGCGAGAACGATCTCCTATACGGCCAGGTGACTGCCACCGGACGGGCCGATATCACCGGCCCCCTGAACCGGCTGCTGCTGGATGTGAATGCCACTACTTCCCAGACAGGAGACCTGCACATCGTGCTGGGATCCGGCAGCAGTGACCGTTCCCGCGAGATGCTCACCTTCACCGTGCCACCCGACCAGCAGGAAAGCGATCCCTACGAACTGATGATGGCAGCCAACAACCAGGCCCAAAGCGAGGAGAGCAGCGATTTCCGGATCCGGCTCCGCATCCAGGCCACACCGGAAATGCAAGTCAACCTGGATGTGAATGAAGAATCCACGCTCAATGCCCGGGGACGAGGCAATATCGAGATTGATACCCGCCTGGCACAAGGCACTTTCAGCCTGAACGGAGACTACAATATTTCCCAGGGCAGTTTCCTCTTCTCGGCCATGAACCTCGTAAACCGCAAGTTCACCATCCAGGACGGCAGTACCATCCGCTTCAACGGAGATGTCTGGGACACAGACCTGGATGTAAACGGCCTCTATACCACCAAAGCCAGCCTGGCTACGCTGGTGGCAACGGAATCGGGTGCCAGCAGCCGGCGAACCGTGAACTGCGGCATCAACATTACCGGGCGCCTGAGCAATCCTGAGGTGAATTTCAACATTGACATACCGGACTTGAATCCCGCCACGCAGGCCCAGGTGGACGGAGCGCTCAACACGGTGGACAAGGTACAAAAACAGTTCGTGTACCTGCTCCTGGCCGGCAACTTCCTCCCTGCCGAAGATTCCGGAATCACCACCGGCGGCACCGACGCCCTCTTCTCCAACGTATCCAGCATCATGTCCGGACAGATCAACAACATCTTCCAGAAACTGGACATTCCCCTGGACATGGGCCTGAACTACCAGACCACCCAGACCGGCAGCAATATCTTCGACGTGGCGCTGAGCACCCAGTTGTTCAACAACCGTGTCATCGTGAACGGGACTGTGGGCAACAAACAGCTGATTGACGGCACTTCCACCAACGAAGTCGCCGGTGACATCGACATTGAAATCAAGCTGACCCGGAGCGGCGCCCTGCGCTTGAAACTCTTCTCACATTCGGCCGATTCCTATACCGCCTACCTGGACAACAGCCAGCGTCACGGCGGCGGTATCTCCTACCAGCGGGACTTCAATTCCTTCCTTCAATTCCTGAAAACATTCTTTGCTAAACGGGAGACCCTGGAAGAACTGGTCCGGCAGGAAGCGCTGGAAGCCGGAAACAGCATCATTTACACTGTGGACAAAAACGGAAAAATCACGCTGAAATGACCTACGGAAAACTCTATCTCATCCCCACACCGCTCGGAGACGGAAATCCGGCCGACGTGCTTCCGGCATCGGTCTTCAACCTCCTCCCCGGCCTGGACTGCTTTGTCGTGGAAGAAGTCCGTACCGCACGGAGATTCCTCTCATCGGCCGGGCTCAAAGGGCATATCGGAGCTTTGGAATTTCACGAACTCAACGAGCACACGCGCCCCGATGAGGTGGAGGCCTATCTGACCCTTTTCGACAACGGGCGGAATGTGGGCCTGCTTTCAGAAGCGGGTCTTCCGGCCGTCGCAGACCCGGGAGCCCTGCTGGTCGCCCTCTGCCACCGGCACGGAATCGAGGTGATTCCCCTGGTGGGGCCGTCTTCCCTGATGATGGCCCTGATGGCTTCCGGCCTCAATGGGCAGTCCTTTGCCTTCGTGGGATACATTCCCGCCAAGACAGACGAGCGCCGCGCGGCATTGAAGGCGCTGGAAAAACGCTCCGCCATCGCCCGCCAGACACAGATTCTCATCGAGACTCCTTACCGCAATGATTCCCTGCTCGCGGACATGCTGCAAACCCTCAGCGGATCTGTCCGCTTGTGTATGGCCGCCAATCTCACCTGCGAGGACGCCTTCATCCGCACCCGCACCATCGCGGAGTGGAAGAAGAAGCCGGTTACCATCGGCAAACGTCCGTGCGTATTCCTCCTGCTCGCATGAAAATAGCTTTCAATACCCTCGGCTGCAAGCTGAACTATGCAGAGACATCCACTTATCAGCGGGGCTTCGTAGCCGCCGGATGGGAGGTCGTCCCCTGGACTTCGGAGGCCGATGTCTATCTCATCAATACCTGCGCCGTCACGGAAACAGCAGAAAAGAAGTCCCGCAACCTCATCCGCCGGGCGCACAAAACCGCACCGGAAGCCCGCATCGTGATCACCGGCTGCTATGCGCAGCTCCGAAAAGACCAGCTCATGGCCCTGGAAGGCGTCTGGCGGGTCTTCGGAGCCGATGAGAAAAAACAGCTTGTCGCAGAAACCCTGAAAGCGGAGAAGGTTTCAGAGGCAATCTCCTCCTCTGCCAATATGACTTTCGGCGCATACAGTTCAGGAGAGGAACGGACAAGGAGTTTTCTGAAAGTGCAGGACGGTTGCGACAATTTCTGCGCATACTGTACAGTCCCCTATGCACGCGGACGAAGCCGGAACATTCCCATCTGTGAAGTGGTGAAAATGGCCCGGAACATCGCAGCAGAAGGTGTGAAGGAAGTGGTGCTCACAGGCGTGAACACCGGAGACTTCGGCCGAACCAGCGGGGAAAGTTTTCTGGATCTCCTGAAGGCCCTGAACGAAGTAGATGGTATCGAACGATACCGGATCTCTTCCATCGAACCCAATCTCATCACCCCGGAAATCATCGACTGGATTGCCTCCGGAACCAAATTCCAGCGGCACTTCCATATTCCGCTTCAAAGCGGAAGCGACACGCTCCTCAAACGGGTCGGCAGGCGATATGACACAGCCCTCTTCGCTTCCCGGATCGACTATATCCGCCAGGTCATGGAGCATCCCGGCGAGCCCAGGGTTTTCTTCGGCATCGACGTCATTGCGGGCCTTCCCGGAGAGACGGAAGAACTGTTCATGGAAACCTATACCTTCCTAAAGGAGCGCATCCGCCCGTCCTATATCCACGTATTCCCCTACTCCCGCCGGCCCGGTACCCGTGCGGCCGAGTGGAAGGACCAGGTGCAGGATGCACGCAAGAGCGAACGCGTGGCCCGGTTGGAAGAGCTGTGCGAGGAATTACACGCAGCTTTTATGGCCGATAACAAGGGCGTCCGCGAGACCGTCCTTTGGGAATCGTCCGTAAAAAACGGCCTCATGGGCGGTTACACGGGGAATTATATCCGTGTGGAAAAGCCTTATGACGCCGCTTCCGTAAATCGGCTGGAGGAAATTGTGCTATGACAAAACTGACTTTTCTTGGTACCGGGACCTCCCAGGGAGTGCCGATTATCGGCTGCCAGTGCGCGGTGTGCCAGTCCGTGGACAGCCACGACAAGCGCTTCCGCTCATCGGCCCTGGTAGCGTTTGACGGGCTTACCATTGCCGTGGACGCCGGGCCTGATTTCCGCTCCCAGATGCTGGCAAACCATGTCTGCCATCTGGATGCCATTCTTCTCACCCACAACCACAAAGATCACACGGGCGGGCTGGACGACGTGAGGTCATTCAATTACATCGACCGCAAGGCGGCCGAAATCTTTTGCGAAGAGAGGGTCCTGAAAACGCTCCGGAACGACTATGCCTACGCCTTTGCCGAGCATAAGTACCCCGGGGCTCCGGAATGGCACGTGCACCTGATCGACGAGCGTCCCTTCCGGGTGGATTCGCTCCAGAACACCGGCGACCTGGAATGGGTACACGACACCGGATATTTCTACCGCCAGGCCGACGGCTCCCTGAAACCCTCGGACAATGCCGTGGTGGAAGCACCGCATGACCAACCCAACGTAATTCCCATCCGCGGCCTGCACGGGCAGATGCCGGTGCTGGGATTCCGCTTCGGGAATATCGCCTACATCACCGACATGAGTACGCTGCCGGAGACAGAGTTATCCAAACTGCAGGGGCTGGAGCACGTGACCCTGAACACGGTGAGCTACCATCCGCACCACTCCCACTTCTCCCTGGAAGAAGCCCTCCAGCTGGCCGACAGAATCGGAGCCAGACATACCTGGCTCACACACCTTTCACATGCCTTCCCTACCCATCCGGCCTTCTGCGAGGAACTCCGATCCCGCTGCTGCGAACTGGGGATTCGTTCTGATGTGCAGCCCGCCTACGACGGTCTGGTCATTGAAGGGTAGCGGCGGCCTCGTTCCATTTCCAGCCGCGAGCGGTATATAACTGTTGCATGCGTTCCAGGCGCGGCAGCATCGCTTTGAAATCACGGGCAGCGGGGTCGCCCCACTGGAGATCGGAGACAAGGGCCAGACGGGGCAGGAGTTCCCAGAGGAGGAGGTCTTCCTGATCTACCCACTCGCTCCAGATACAAGCCTCGACGCCCAGGATATGGAACTTTTCATCGGCCTGCAAGGCAGGGAGGGGAGCATCAAATACTCGGCGCAGATAGGCCTCGCCCCGAAGCTCATTTCCTTCGCGGCTACTCAGATACAGATGCCCTACCGGGCAGAAAATGGCATCATAGCCCTCCCGGACAGCGATTTCCGTAGAGACGGGACGCATCCATCCGGCCATCACGGTTTTCTTTGAGGGCGCCCCGATGACATCATTGCCCCAGTCCACCAGCACGTCGTTCCAGGCAATGCTCCTCCGGCCATGGGCTTCCACATAGGTACTCACCTGATCCATGAACCAGGACTGCAGCAACTCTTCCCGGGTGCGTTTTCCCTGACTCTTCAGGCCAAGGAAGCGAATCTGGGCCTGACAGCGGGGACAGGCTTCCCAGCGCACTTTGGGGCACTCGTCTCCGCCCAGATGGATGTAGCGGGAAGGGAAAATGTCCATCACTTCATCGAGTACGTCACAGACGAACTGCAGCGTCTCTTTCCGGCCGGCGCAGAGTACGTCGTCCAGGACGCCGTATTCGCAGGCCACCTCATAAGGGCCGCCGGTGCAGCCCAACTCGGGATAGGACGCCAGGGCCGCCTTCATGTGGCCGGGAAGGTCGATCTCCGGAATCACCTCTATGCCGCGGGCGGCGGCGTAGGCCACCACTTCGCGGGCTTCCTCCTGGGTATAGAAACCGCTGACGGGAACGCCGTCATGCCCTTCCCGGCCCGGCACCGGACTGCCGGCCCGCCTGGAGCCCACCTCCGTCAAGCGCGGATATTTTTTAATCTCAAGACGCCATCCCTGATCTTCCGAGAGATGCCAGTGAAACGTATTCAGTTGATGAAGGGCCAGGATATCAATGACTTTCTTCACCGTAGAGACCGGAAAGAAATGACGTCCGCAGTCCAGCATAAAAGCCCGGTAGGGATACTCCGGATAGTCCATGACCTTACCGCCCGGCAGAGCAGCACACGCACCCGCCTGCCATAACGCAGGAAGCGCCTTTGCCAACGTCTGGACGCCATGAAAAGCCCCAAGGGTGGTAACGGCCGTCAATACCACCTTATCGGCCGTTACCTCAAGCGAATAACACTCTTCTTTCTGGAACGGCTTCAGGCCTTCACCCAGCGTTTCATCCAGGCGGAGGACCAGCGAATGCCGGCCCGCCTTCAGGGGAAGCGCACGGCCGACATACGGTTCCAGAAGGGTGGAGAGGGCTCCAGCCGCATCCTGCAAGGCCTCATCGGCCTCAATGGTGGTGCCGGCGTTCAACAAAAAAGATTCATCCGTTTCGGAGAGCGTACGAAGGGCAGGAGACATGTCCCAGCTGCCCGTAACGATAGTTTTTTCCTGGCAAGAAAAAAGCGCGAGAGCACATAAAGCAGAAAGAAAGCGTCTTTTCATGATGATTCCTTTTGCCCAAATATACAAAAAAAATAGTATTTTTGCATATTATACTTATTACCGATGAGAAAGGTCCTCACTGCCATGCTACTATTTGTGTCCTGCAGCCTTCTGGCCCAGGAACAGCTTGACAATATGGGATTCGACCAATGGTCCAAGGTCAGAGGTACCTGGTACCCCTCATCCAAGAAGGAAGAAAGCATATGGGCCACCACGAACCCCGGGACCAGCATCCTCCGCATCAATTCCACCGTCCCGGAATATGAACACGTGGCTGTGTCCGGAGCCGGAAAAGCGGCCGCCAAAATCGTCAGCCGCAAACTGGTCTGGGCTTTCCTCACCGGAAACCTGTTCACCGGGGAATTCGTCCGCGTGGTCAAGTTCTCCGGGGCGGAAATGTATAACGGGACTCCTTTCCACAGTCGGCCCAAAAGCCTTTCGGGGTATTATCATTATCGGCCCGGCACCATTGATTTTGCCGATGACGCCCATGCATCCCTGAAGGGGCAACAGGACCAGGGACAGCTTGAAATCGCCCTTTATGGCTGGAAACAGCGCCAGCATTTCATTTCCAACGACGGTCCCAGCACACCGGCCACGCAGGACCCTGCCCTGATTGGTTATGCCTGCCTTACACTGAAAGAAGACAGCGCGGGATATATTCCCTTTGAACTGAAAATCGACTATCGGAGCAACGCCACTCCTACCTATGTTTATATATCGGCCCTCTCCAGCCGCATGGGAGAGTTTTTCACCGGGAGCAGCGAAAGCATCCTTTACCTTGACGAACTGCAATTCAATTACTGAAACCATGACCCAAGAAGTAATCCAGACCATAGACAGCATTCAGGTACAGCTGAACGCAGGCGGGATGAACACCATCAACATCATCCTCGCCTTCGTGATGTATGGCGTAGCCCTGGGCATCAAGCCCGGTATCTTTGTAGAGGTATTCAAAAAGCCCAAGAGTGTGCTTCTGGGCATGCTCTGCCAGTTGGTGCTGCTGCCGGCCTTTACCTGCCTGTTGGCCATCCTCCTCACGGGATGGATTTCTCCCATGATGGGTCTTGGGATGATTCTGGTGGCCGCCTGCCCCGGCGGTAATATTTCCAACTTCATGAGCTCCCTGGCCAAGGCCAATGTTGAATTGTCCGTTTCGCTGACGGCGATCTCCACAGCCCTTGCGGTGTTCCTGACGCCCTTTAATTTCTGGGCATGGGGAACCGTGTATCTTCATAGCGCGGGCGTAGCCGGGACCATTCCTACCCTGGTGATTCCGCTCTGGGATGTCTTCAAGACCATCTTCATCCTGCTGGGCATTCCGCTGGTGCTGGGCATCCTCACCAGCCACTACCTTCCCAAAGTGGCCGAAGCGCTAAAAAAGCCCCTCCAATGGCTCTCCATCCTCATTTTCATCGCCATGGTGGTGCTTTCGTTCAGCAGCAACATCAATGCTTTCCTCATCAGTGTCAAGTATATTTTCCTGGTCGTGCTCATCCACAACCTGCTGGCACTTGGCATTGGCTTCGGCGTAGGCACCTTGGGAAAAGTGCCTTTTCGGGACCGTCGCACGCTCACCATCGAGACCGGAATCCAGAACAGCGGCCTGGGCCTGGCCCTGATGCTGGGAACAAGCCTTTTCGCCGGCTTCCCGCCCCATGGCGGCATGCTGGTAATCACCGCCTGGGGGGGAATCTGGCATATCGTTTCCGGCCTTACCGTAGCCACTATCTTCAACAGGAGCAGAAAGAATGGCTGAGATTTGGGAGCATGACCGCCTCTATGCTTTTCTCCGGCCCTATGTAGATTGGTGCACGGAGAATAGTTACCGTTTTCTACGCTACCGGGGCGCAGACCTTCCTTTGGACGGAGCCGTATTACTCGCTCCCAATCATACCAATACCCTCATGGATGCGCTGGTGATCCTCTCCGGACGGAAGGAAGCCACCGTATTCGGCGCCAGGGCCGATATTTTTCGCAAGCCCGCAGTCGCCCGTATTCTTCACTTTCTGCGCATCCTGCCGATGGTCCGGGAAAGGGACGGGCTGGAGCACGTCAGCGAGAACTATGAGAGTATTGCCTATAAAAGCGCCCGGAAGCGCCAGACCTGGCTGGTCCCGACCGGAATCAATTACACGGATTTCTTCCATTACCGGGGCGCGTGCGAAGTCCGTTACGGGGCACCGCTGGACATCAATGCCTTTATCAGGGAACACGAAGGTCTGACCGAACCGCAGATGTTGCAGGAACTCCGCGGATTCATCGAACTTCACATGGCAGAAATGGTGGAGCCGGAAGGGCCGAAAACGGAAAAACCCCATCCACTCATGCTACTGGCATGGCCCCTGGCCGCCTTCCTGAGTTTTCCGATCTGGTGCACGGCAGAGATTCTGTGCCGCAAGGTCCGGGACAAAGCCTGGTGCAACAGCATCCGTTTCCTCTGCCATCTGCTCCTCCTTCCCCCGACAATCCTTCTCTGGGGCATCATCTTCGGACTCATCCTCCCTTGGACCTGGACCCTGCCGCTTCTTCTCTCGACCCTTCTTGCCTTTCCTGCTTTCTACGACGGCCTCACCCTTTTGCAGCCCACCCTTTTGCGGCCGAAGAAAAAACGCCAATAATTCTTTTGTCCCCTTCCACTGCACCCGGCCTCTGCTTCCAAAGGTGGTTTTGTGGCAGGTTGGGGGGCACGTCTGAGTGAGATGCGTGGCAGGTCCGGGGCGACTTTGTGCCAGGTCCAACGTGGTTTTGTGACAGGTCTGAGTGAGATGTGGACAGACCTGGGGTGGTTTTGTGCCCGGTACAGGAGTGGCAGGCAGGTCCGGGCGGCTTTTTGCCAGGTCCAAGGTAGTTTTGAGGCAGGCCTGAGTGAGATGCGTGGCAGGTTTGGGGCGGTTTTGCGGCAGGTCTTGTGTGGTTTTGCGGCAGGTCTGCATTCTTGGTGGGGACCGGGAACGGTTTTCGGCCTTCTGTGCTTTTTGCCGTGCCAGGTCAGAGAGAAAACACACACCTGACGCAAAGGCACGGCAGACCTGACACAGACACAAATAGGACCTGGCACAAAAAGTTAGGTAAGCCAGAATATTCTTGCGGGAAGCGGATTTATCTTTCCTTCCTGAAGCCAGGATGACTTATAGTGATAGAACAACAGAATAATCATTTTTGAGCCTCAGAAAAAAACGGATAATAGACCTTGCAGAAAGGTCTGGCGGGCATTTTGGCCTGCTTGATGGTAAAAAACGAAAAAACAACCGTTTGGTATTCGGGAAAAATCGGCCTCTCGTGGCCATTGAACGCCATTTTTAAAGTTAAACGTTTATTCCTTGGTTACACGGATAATTCTTCCGTCTTTTGCACAAAACAATGACAGGAATTATGCAAACACTTTTAAACATTACCCTGCAACCTGACGGAACACCGCTTGTAACCAGCGACTTTTTTTCCATTGAGGTCAAAAAAACGGAAAAACTGAAACAATGGGCAAAAGGGCCCGTCCGACTGGAAGATTGCGAGAGCAATCATCCTACCTTGAAGGAAAATCTTATCCAATGGCGGCGGGAGAAGGCAAAGGAACTGAAACTATCGGCCTTTATCATCCTTACCAACCGGACGCTGCTGACCATTTCGGATGCCGCTCCCCTATCGGCCGAAGAATTACTGGCCATTCGCGGCTTCGGAAATATTCTTTATGAACGCTATGGAGAAGACATCCTTCGCATTGTGGAAGAATCTTTGACGCAAGAAGAACTGGGCCTATGAAAAAGTTTTTAGAAGTACTTATGGACGAGAACGGCCAACTGCACATCAGCACCGATTTCACCTTTGCCGATGAGATTGAAAATCCGCCCAAAGACAAGAAAAAGCACGCCAAAGAAATGGATGAATTGTTCCGGAAAACCATTTCCTCCGTAATTGAAGAAATCTGGGGAAATCATAACCTTCATATCTCCAAGGCCATCCGTTATCTTTCGATGGCAGAAATCATTGCATGCGCCCAACCGTACGACAATGCCGAAGAGCTATGGAGCACTTTGATGTTCAGTTATATTCCTCATTACGAAAAGTTTGCAGACAATCTTAAAAAGCCCTACGGGTTTGACCCCTCCCGTGTCATCCGGCCTGTTTCACTCGGCGATCCTTCTGCCTTTATGTTCCCTTTGGGCACAAGTATTTCAATCGGCCCCAAAAAGCCATCCTGACAATATGGCTTTTCTTAGAACGCCCGATCGCCGTCTTCCCGACGGGACCATGACAAGAGTTTTCCCGTTCCATATCAGTATGGAAGGAATGGAATCCGTTCTTCTTTGCCGGGACGAAGAAGACTTCGACCATTTGGAAAAGACCTTCTATTTAAGTGCGTGGAAGAATAACGGCCTGACTATCATGGAAATTGCAATGTCCAATCACGGGCACACCTGCATACTTGCACCAGATATGCAGGCCGCTTTGAAAACCGGCGAGATGATAAAAAAACGGCATTCCCAATATCTAAGTTGGAAGTATTCCGAAAAAAGCATCCTCTCCCGCTCCTCGGTGGATATCCGGTACCTGGATTCGGATTGGTATGTGCGCAATGTCCTTGCATACATACCGCGAAATGCCGAAGATTCCAACTGTAGAATCGAAGACTACCGTTGGTCCAGTTACCGCGGGATGTTTGTCCAAGGCCGATGCGAGGCCCCTGTCAAAAGGGTATCGGCCCTTTCCATAAGGGAGATGAGGGCTACTTTCAGGACCCACGAAGACCTGAGACCGGTTCCTTGGCTCATCAACATTGAAGGAGGAATTGAGCCGGCCAGTGCCTGTGACTGGGAATACCTGGAGAGTGCTTTCAATCACGAGCAAGCATTTTTTCTCAAAACCATTGGCAGTGTTAACAAATCTGAGATGGTACAACAACTGGCCCTGAACAGAAGGATTCGCCATACCGACACAGAGATGCTGGCCATCATTGCCAACCTGGCCGATAAATGGTATCGCAAAACGATTGTCGATCTGACTCCGGAGATGAAAGCAAAATTGCTGCCCTATCTGTATCGCTGTTATCGGACCACCATTCCGCAACTGGCCCGCTGCCTGCAACTTTCACGAGAAATTGTACGCTCATTGGTGCCTTCCAGGAAGAGACCCGCTTTACCGCAAGAAGTTCCCGAAAGCTGAACGGGTTCATAACATTGATGCCATCGTCCAAACACAAGCCATTACGGTTTGTCTAGTGGGGTTCGCTCTGACAAAGGGCACGTATGGTTTGTTCAGAATGGATAGGTGCCAGGTGTAGGTGAGATGCGTGGCAGGTTTAGGGTGATTTTGCGGCAGGTCTGCATTTTTGGTGGGGA
>ONTQ01000037.1 GCA_900320795.1 uncultured Bacteroidales bacterium | reverse complement strand
CGTGGAGGACGGCACTCTGGAGGAAGACCAGCTCCGCCGGGACTTTACCATCAACGCCATGGCCTTCTCCCTCCAGGCCGATGACTACGGCGCCCTCGTGGACCCCTTCGGCGGCATCAGAGACCTCGCGGCCGGCATCATCCGCACCCCGCTGGAGCCCGAACAGACCTACTCCGACGACCCCCTGCGCATGCTTCGGGCCATCCGCTTCGCCGCGCGCCTCAGTACCGACGAACTCACCTTCAAAATAGTCCCCGAGAGCCTCCGGGCCATGAAAGCCATGGCTCCGCGGCTTCAGATTCTCTCGCAGGAGCGCATCGTGGAGGAACTTGGCAAGATGCTTCTCACCGACCATCCTGCCATGGCCTTCGAACTCATGGAGGAAACCGGCCTCCTGCAGCAGTTCCTTCCTGAAGTGAGCCGCCTCAAAGGCGTGGAAACGGTGGACGGGAAAGGCCATAAGGAGAACTTCACCCACACCCTCCAGGTCGTGGAAAACGTCATCGGCTTTGAGAAAGAAGCTATCCGGGAAGGCCGCCTGAATGATTATGATGCCGATGGCAACGCTACGCCCCGCACGGAACCGAACCTCTGGCTCCGCTGGGCCGCTCTGCTGCACGATGTGGGGAAGCCCGTGTCCAAGCGCTTCGTTCCCGGACAGGGCTGGACCTTCCACGGCCACGAGGTCACCGGCGCCCGGCTGGTGCCCAAGATTTTCGGCCGGCTAAAGATGCCCCTGAACGAGAAGATGAAATACGTCCAGAAACTCGTGAATCTGCACCTGAGGCCCATCGCCCTGGTGGACGACGAAGTCACGGACAGCGCCGTGCGCCGCCTCCTTTTCGACGCCGGCAACGACATCGACGACCTCATGCTCCTGTGCAATGCCGATATCACCTCCAAGAACCCCGCGAAAGTGACGCGTCTCAGGCACAATTTCGAGTTGGTGAAGGCCAAGATGGCGGAGGTGGAGGCCAAGGACAGCATCCGCAACTGGAAGAACCCTATCACCGGGGACTACATCATGGAACTCTTCGGGATTGAACCGTGCAACACCATCGGCCAGCTCAAGGAAATGGTGAAAAATGCGGTGCTGGACGGGGAGATTCCGTACTCGTTTGAGGCCGCGGATGCATTTATGCGGGAAAAGGCCAGGACCTGTTTTGGCCTGGAGCCAAAAGATTCTTCACCCCTTCGGGGTTCAGAATGACAGTAATGTGCAAGGTTCAGAATGACAGTTGTGTTGCGGGGTTCAGAATGACAATTATGTCATTTTGAGCGAAGCGAAAAATCTATGATTGACAAGTACATCGCATATCTCCAGGACATCCGGCGGTACTCGCCCCGGACGGTGACCCTGTACCGGGATGCCATTACCGCCTTTGCCGACTGGGCCCTCACCCCCGGTCAGGCCGGGGGTGACGGAATGGGTGCCGGGGAAGACGTCATGGCCGATGTGATTGGCCATCTGATTCCGTCGCGCATCCGGGAGTACGAGGGGCATCTGATCGATGCGGGGATGAAGCCGCGGACGGTGCATCTGCACATGAGTGCGCTCAGCGGATACTGCCGCTTCCTGGTGAAGGAAGGGGCGTTGGCGTCCAACCCCGTGAAGGTGGTGAAGCGTCCCAAGATGGAAAAACGTCTGCCCGAATACTTCACCGAAGGAGCCCTGGAAGGCTATCTGGAGGAAAGCGAACATGCGGAATCGGCCGATGAACTGGCGGTGCTCCTGAGCAGCGACCCGGAGAGCCGTCTGGCCCGGGAGCTTTACAACCGCCGCCTCAGACGCCTCATTGTGAGCCTGTTATACGGAACGGGCATCCGTCGGGCCGAGCTGATCGGCCTGCGAAGGCAGAGCGTTGACAGCGGCCGGCAGACCCTTCGCGTGAAAGGAAAAGGAGACAAAATGCGCGAAATTCCGCTGATTCCTTCGCTGATTCAAGAAATTTCATTATATTTACAAACAGTTAGTTTCATGGTTGGGGAATTGCCCGCCAGCGCCCCGCTCATGGTGACGGAAAAGGGAAACCCCCTTTATCCCGCCTTCGTGGACAGGGCCGTGAAAGCAGAACTGCAAGGCCGGAGCGGCATCACCGGGAGGAAATCCCCCCACGTGCTCAGGCACTCGCTCGCGACCGCCCTTTTGAACGAAGGCGCAGACCTGAATGCCATCAAAGAGATGCTGGGCCACAGCAGTTTAGCCGCCACGCAGGTATATACCCACAATTCCGTGGAACGGCTCAAACAACAATACATGAACGCCCATCCCCGGGCAAAAAACGAAGAAAGTCATGATTAACGTAAAGTCCCTCAAGTTCGACGCAGACGAGAAGCTGCTGGACTTCATTGACAAGAAAGTTGGTAAGGTAGAGAAGTTCTTCGACAACATGGGTGATATCGACGTCACCCTCAGTCTCCTTCCGGACGCAGAAAACAAGTGCGTGAAGGTCCAGACCCACATCCCCGGTGAAGACCTCATCATCGAGCGCCAGGCCCGCACCTTTGAAGAGGCCGTAACGGACGCGGCGGACGCCCTCAAAGAGAAGATCGTCCGCGCCAAGGAGAAGAAATTTGCCAAATAGTGGCTGCCAAAGCTTACATCGAAACGGACCGGCAGGTCCGAACCATACTTGAAGATGTCCGTCGTGGCATCTTCAAGTGTGTATATCTGCTGATGGGCGAAGAGCCCTATTATCCAGACCTGGTGGCGGGCGCCATCATCGAAAACTGCCTCCAGGAATGGGAGAAGGATTTTAACGAGACCATCTGCTACGGGGCCGATGTGGATGCCGACACGGTGATTACCGCCGCCCGCCGTTTCCCCATGATGGCAGACCGTCAGCTGGTGGTGGTGAAGGAAGCCCAGCAGATGAAATCCCTGGAGGAACTGGCTCTCTACTGCCAGAACCCCCTGGACAGCACCGTGCTGGTAATCCTGATGCACGGGGCATCGGCCGACAAGCGAAAGGCCCTCTACAAGAGCGTTCTCAAAACGGGCGTGGTGGTGGAATCGCTGCCCCTCAGGGACTACGAACTCCCGCAGTGGATCCAGGCCTATTACGAAGGCCGCGGGCTCCGCATCCATCCCGAAGCGGCCCTCCTTTTGGCGGAGAGCGCCGGAACCGACCTCGGCAAAATTGCCGTGGAGACGGAAAAACTCCTCAAGAACCTTCCCGAGGGCACGCAGGAGATTTCCGTGGCCGATATCGAAAAAAACGTGGGCGTAAGCCGCCAGTTCAGCGTTTTTGAACTCACCAAATGCCTCAGTTACCGCGAGAGCACCAAGGCGCTGAAGATTGCGGCGCACATGGGGGAGGCGCCCCGTTTTGCCCTTCCCATGGCCGTTGCGCCGCTATACAACCATTTTTACCGGATTCTCAAATACCACGCCCTCCTGGAAAAGGGACGTCCGCAGCCCGGGGAAGCCGCCCGTGTGCTGGGGGTGAATCCGTATTTTATGAAAGAGTACGACGCTGCCGTGCGCAATTATCCGCTGCAGTGCTGCCAGAACGTGATATCCTTCCTTACCGACTACGATTACAAGGGAAAGGGCGGGGACGCCGGCGAGGCCAGCCCCGCAGAACTCCTCATCGAACTGGTAACGAAAATATTGAATTTTTAGTGCGAACAATCCTATCAGAACTATGGCGATCATAGAAGTACAGAACGTAACAAAGACTTTCGGCCCCAAGGTGGCACTGGACCACGTGTCGCTGGAGATTCCCGAGGGGAAGATCTTCGGCCTGCTGGGGCCAAACGGAGCGGGTAAAAGTACCCTCATCCGCATCATCAACCGCATCACGCTGGCCACGGAAGGCCAGATTCTCTTCCAGGGACACCCCATCACCGAAGAAGACGTGGCGCACATCGGCTACCTTCCGGAAGAGCGCGGCCTTTACCGCAAGATGAAGGTAGGGGAGCAGGCCATGTACCTGGCCCAGCTCCGGGGCATGAGCGCCCGCGAGGCCGCCGTGGAACTAAAGAAATGGTTCGTCCGTTTTGACATTGCCGACTGGTGGAACAAGAAGGTGGAAGAACTCTCCAAGGGCATGGCGCAGAAGGTGCAGTTCATCACTACGGTGGTGCATCGGCCCAGCCTGATGATCCTGGACGAACCCTTCTCCGGCTTCGATCCCGTGAATGCCGAACTCATCCGCAAGGAGATTCTCCGGCTCAAGGAGGAAGGCGCCACCATCATCCTCTCCACGCACAACATGGAAAGCGTTGAGGCCCTTTGCGAGAACATCGCCCTCATCAACAAGGGCAAGCTGGTGGTCTGCGGCGGCACTGACGAAATCCGCCGTCAGCACGGCGAGGACAACGCGGAAATCGAGTACACCGACACCCTCATGGACCGCAAGTCCGTGGTGGTGCCCCGCGCCGAGGTGAACGAAAAGCTCACCGAACTCATCGGCCTGGGCTATACCATCAACTCCTTCAAGGAGGTGATTCCGCGTATGAACGACATTTTTATCAAACTGGTAACGGAGGAGGAATAGCGTATGAATTTCAAGAAATTAAGTATCATCATCCAGCGCGAGTATCTTAACAAGGTTAAGAAAAAGAGCTTCCTTCTCATCACTTTCCTGGCCCCGGTGCTCTTTGCGGGCATTGCCATCCTGCCGTCCCTGATTATGTTGGGCGCCAAGGAGGAGGCCAAGCAGGTAGGTGTCATCGACCGTTCCGGCATCGTGCTGCCGTACCTCACGGACAACGATGTCACCATCTTCAAGGACCTGGGGGCCGATGCAAACCCCGACGCCATCAAGGCGGACTTCGGCGCGGCGGGCGTGGACGTGCTCCTGAGCATCTCCGAACTGGACACCGTGGCCCGGACCGTCCAGGCCGACTGCTACTCCGAGAAGCCCCTCGGCATGGATACCGGGGAGATGATCGAAAACCGCATCAACGATGCCGTGGAGGCCTATCGCATCGAGAGTTACGGCATCGAGAACCTGGAAGAAATCATGGCGGGCGTCAAGTCCAACGTGCATCTGCGCAGTTACACCATTGACGAGAGCGGCAACGAGAGCATTTCCGAGAGCGGCATCTACATGGCCCTGTCGATGATACTGGGCATGGCGCTGTACATGTTCATCGCGCTGTTCTCCGGCATGGTGATGAGCTCGGTGATCGAGGAGAAGAGTTCCCGCGTGGTGGAGGTGCTGATGTCCTCCGTAAAGGCCACCGAACTGATGTTCGGCAAGATTATCGGCGTTGCCCTGGTGGCTCTGACGCAGTTCCTGCTGTGGATTTTGCTCACTCTGCTGCTGCTCGCGGTGGCGATGGGCATCATCGGCAAGGACAAGATGATGGGCATGATGCAGGACGATCCCACTACCGAGATGGTGAGCCAGATGAACGAGAACGTGAACCTGCCCGCCGGCATGGACCTGAACAGCGCCCTTGCAGCCGCGACGGACACTACGGGCGTGGCCTCCGGCGAGCCTTCCGGCATGGATGTGGTGATGAGCACCCTCGGCAACATCAATGTGGGCCAGATCCTCTTCGCCTTCCTGTTCTTCTTCGTGTTCGGCTATCTGCTGTATGCCTCGTTGTTCGCGGCCATCGGTTCGGCGGTGGAGAACGAGGGGGATTCCTCGCAACTGCAGTTACCGGTGACGGTTCCGCTGCTGCTGGGTTTCTTCATTGCCTTGTATGCCTTCAAGGCACCGGACAGCCAGTTGGTGTTCTGGGGGTCGATGATTCCTTTCACCTCGCCCATCGTGATGCTGGCCCGCATTCCGTTCGGGGTGGCAACCTGGGAACTTGTCCTGTCGATGGTGCTGCTGGTTGTGACCTTCGTGGTGTGCGCCTGGGCATCGGCCAAGATCTACAAGGTGGGAATCCTGATGTTCGGTAAGAAATCTACATTCAAGGACCTCATAAAATGGTTGAAACAAGATTAAAAAACCGCACAGCCTGGTACTTCGCCTGGGCGTTTATCATTGTGGGGGCGCTGGTGTCTGCGCAGCAGGCGTTCAAGGCGCGCGGGCCCGTTTTCGAGTGGAAGCGGGTGGCGATGGACGGGCACCGCGTAGGCGCCGCTCCTGTGACGCTGGAAAATGTTTCCACGGCCCTGGGCCAGTGGGACGACGAAGGCTATGTGGCCCCTAATGGAGCGCGTTTTGCGGACGATTCTCCGGTGGCCGGCGTGGCACTGGCCCTGCAGGATGTGCAGCCGCATCTGGCGGGACTTAAGACCGTAATCGGCCATAGCGCTTCCATGCTCATGAACGACCGCGACAACCCGGACCTCCCGCTGGCCAATCTCTTCGTGGATGCCATCCGAGACTACGGCTCCCGGTATTTCAAGGTGCCGATGGATTTTGCCATCGTCAATTTCGGCGGCATCCGTACGCCGCTGCCGGAAGGGGCCGTGACCGTGGAGGACGTGTCGTCCATGTTCCCTTTCAAGAACTATCTCTGCTATGCCAAGGTGTCCGGAGAAGGGCTGTTGAAGTTGTTTGAGCAGCTTTCTGCCACCCAGGCGTTCCAGGCCGTTTCAGGGGCTGCCGTCCGGGTGAAGGGGCACAAACTTGAGAGCGCCCTCATCGGCGGAGAGCCGGTGGACCCTTCGCGCATCTACCATGTGGCCACTATCGACTTTCTGCTGGACGGCGGGGACGGCATCCGCATCGGCGCCCTGGCCAGCGACGTGGTGCTTTCGCATGTGTTGTGCCGTGACGTGATGATGGACCTGGTCACTTCCACCGAGGCGGCCGGCAAGGTTCTGGACGGAAAGGCCGATGGCCGTGTAATCATGGAGGACTAGGCTATGAAGGATAAGATTATCAAGATATTGCTGATAGTGACAGGCCTTGCCGTGCTGGGCTATTGCATCTATGTGGGGATGCAGGTCGGGAAGAAGGAAATGCACCGGCTTACCATCATCCATGTGAACGACACGCACAGTCAGAACGAGCCTGTGCGCACCGGAGAACTGGCCGGGCTGGGCGGCGCGCTGGAGCGGGCGGCCTATGTGGATTCGGTCCGCCAGGCCGATGGGCCCGAAAACGTGCTGCTGCTCCATGCGGGAGACTTTTTCCAGGGGAGCAGTTACTTCACGGAGTTCGGCGGGCAGGTGGAAGTCGCCATGCTCAACGCCATCGGCTATGATGCCGTGACGCTCGGAAACCACGAGTTCGACAACGGCCTGGAGGCCCTGGCCGAGCGGCTTTCCTCCCTGGAAATGCCGGTGTTGGTGTGCAACTACGACTTCTCGCCGCTGGAGCTGGGTAAATACGTAAAGCCCTACGTGATTGTGGAAAAGGCGGGGCTGCGAATCGGCATCGTAGGCGTGACCTGCTCCCTCCGGAGCATGGTACAGGCCGATATCTCCAACCGTCTCATCGAACGGGATATGGTTTCGTCCGTGCAGAAGTGCGTGGACGAACTGCGGCCCCAGTGTGACTACGTGATTGCCCTGACACACATCGGCTACACCGAGCATAATCCCGGAGACATTACCGACCCCATGCTGGTGGCGGCCACCCGCGGTATCGACTATGTGGTGGGCGGGCATTCCCACACCTTCCTCACCGAGCCTGATTTCGTGAAGAACCTGGACGGAGAGCCTGTGCCCATCGTCCAGACCGGCTGGGCCGGCTGCTACATGGGCGAAACCCACGTCACCGTGCGCAAGTAACTAAAGGATATTGAGAGACTGTTCGCGGATTTTCTCCAGTTCGTCTTTCATGCGCACCACCAACTGCTGGATGCCGGCGTGGTTGGCTTTGGAGCCGGTGGTGTTGATTTCGCGGCCCATCTCCTGGAGGATGAAGCCGAGTTTCTTGCCGGGATAGGGCTCGGAGTCAATCACTTCCATGAAGTATTTGCAGTGCTGACGGAGGCGGACTTTCTCTTCGTTGATGTCGTACTTTTCCAGATAGAAGATCATCTCCTGCTCGAAGCGTTCCGGATTGGGTTTGGCGGCGAGCTCTTCGAGGGCGCGCTGCAGTTTTTCCCGCACGGTGGCCACGCGCTCAGGCTCCAGGGCTTCCACCTGGTCGTAAAGGGCGAGGATGCCACGGACGCGGGAGGTGACATCGGCATAGAGGGCCTTGCCTTCGGCGGCGCGGTAGGCCATGAGCTGCGAAAGGGCGCTGTCAAGGGCGGCGGCCACCAGGGGCCATTCTTCCTCGGTGATGACATCGGTCTTCTTGGCATCCACCACGTCGGGGAGGCGGAGGATGGAGCTGGCGAGGATGCTGCCCACGCCGGGATCCTTGAGGAAAGTCTTGGTGAAGACGGTCTCGGCATCGAGGGCTTTCACCGCGCTGCGCCAGTAGTCGTGGAAAGCGTCGGCATTGATGGTGTGGGCGGCATCGGCCCCGGAGGGCTCGAAGGTGATATAAAGGTCGATGGTGCCGCGGACCAGGCGCTCGGTGAGTAACTTCCTTACTTCCAGGTCTTTGTCCTTGGGGAGGAGGGACGATTTGATATTGACGTCGGCCCCCTTGGCGTTGAGGGTGCGGATTTCGAGGGTGAGCTTTCCGCTCTGCAACTGGGCTTCGGCCTTTCCGTAGCCGGTCATGGACTGAATCATGTGCAAAGTCTTTTTAAGTTGCGCAAAGTTACTTATCTTTGTGAAAATTGACAAGCCATGAAACGAACTTTGCTTTGCCTGGCCCTGCTGTTGGGCCTTGTGGGGCCGATGAGCGCCCAACGACTGGTGGTCGCCTATGTGGGCGCCGGAAGTGACGTGATGCCGGACACGCGGCTCATGACCCATATCGACTACGCCTTCGGGCATGTGAACGAGACCTTCAACGGGATCACGATCAGCCGTCCGGAGCGGCTGGAGGCCATTGTAGCGGCCAAGGGCGATGTGAAAGTGAGCCTCTCGATCGGCGGATGGGGGAGTGGCCGGTTCAGCGAAATGGCCGCCACCGAGGCGGGCCGGAAAGCCTTCGCCCTGGACTGCGCACGCGTGATCCGGCAGTACGGCCTGGACGGCATTGACCTGGACTGGGAGTACCCCACGAGCTCCGCCGCGGGCATCTCCTCTTCGCCCGAGGACACGGAGAACTTCACCCTTCTCATGAAGGAAATCCGCTCGGCGATCGGGCCGGACATGCTGCTCACGCTGGCATCGCCAGCGAGTGCGAAATTTATTGATTTCCAGGCCATTCTGCCGGTGATTGACTGGGTGAACGTGATGTCGTACGACATGGGCCGTCCGCCGCGCCACAATGCCGCCACCTACCGCAGCCCCAACGCCGGCTTCACGATGGACCAGGCCCTGGAACGCCACCTGGCGGCCGGCATCCCCCGCGAAAAAATCGTGATGGGCATGCCTTTCTACGGCCACGGCAACCGCAAGGATTATCCGGATTACGTGGACTTCAAAGACCACAAACCGCCCAAGGAGGGCATCCACGAAGTGTGGGACGACGAGGCCGAAATCCCCTATTATGCCGATGCCGACGGCAACATGGTGCTGGGCTTCGACAACGTACGCTCCATCGGCCTCAAATGCGAGTTTATCCTGAAGCGGGGCGTCCTGGGCGGTATGTACTGGGAGTATTCCTGCGACAACGAGGCGCTGGATTTGGCCCGCACCGTGGCAGAATGCCTTTTGAAATAGCGGAAAATATTGCTACCTTTGTCAACCACGAAAATACGCTAACTATGAATAATATAATCATCACCGGCGGGGCCGGCTTCATCGGCTCGCATGTGGTCCGTCTGTTCGTGAACAAGTATCCGGACTACAAGATCATCAACCTGGACAAACTCACCTATGCAGGAAACCTGGCCAACCTGAAGGACATTGAGGACAAGCCCAACTACAAGTTCGTGAAAATGGACATTTGCGACTTCGAGGGGGTGCTGGCGCTGATGAGGCGGGAGCAGGTGGACGGCATCATCCACCTGGCGGCCGAAAGCCACGTGGACCGCTCCATCAAGGATCCGTTCACCTTTGCCCAGACCAACGTGATGGGTACGCTGAGCCTGCTTCAGGCCGCCAAGACCTACTGGGACGGAAACTGGGAAGGCAAGCGCTTCTATCACATCTCTACCGACGAGGTGTACGGCGCCCTGGAGATGACGGACCCGGAAGGCATCAAGCCGCCGTTCACCACCAAGGCTTCCAGCGGTAAGCACCACCTCGCCTATGGCTCCAAGTTTTTCACGGAAGACCTGAAGTACCAGCCGCACAGCCCGTACAGCGCCGCCAAGGCCTCTTCCGATCACTTTGTGCGGGCCTTCCACGACACCTACGGCCTTCCCACGGTGGTGACCAACTGCTCCAACAACTACGGTCCGTACCAGTTCCCGGAGAAACTGATTCCGCTGTTTATCAACAACATCCGGCACCGTAAGCCCCTCCCGGTCTATGGCAGGGGAGAGAACGTCCGCGACTGGCTGTACGTGGAAGACCACGCCCGCGCCATCGACCTCATCTTCCACAAGGGTGAGATAGGGGAGACGTACAACATCGGCGGGTTCAACGAGTGGAAGAACATCGACATCATCAAGGTACTCATCAATACGGTGGACCGCCTGCTGGGCCGTCCGGAAGGGGCCGATATGGACCTCATCACCTATGTGACCGACCGCGCCGGGCACGACCTCCGCTACGCCATCGACAGTTCCAAACTGCAGCGCGAACTGGGCTGGGAACCGTCCCTGCAGTTCGAGGAAGGCATCGAAAAGACCGTGCGCTGGTACCTGGACCACCAGGACTGGCTGGACAACGTGACTTCCGGCGACTACCAGAAGTACTACGAGAACATGTACAAGGACCGCTAGCCACGGCCTTCAAAAACAGCCCTTTTTGTACAAAATCACCCCTATGGGGTGGTTTTTTTATTTATTTAATAAGCCCTTGGAAGCATGTACGTTGTATTTTAAAAGAAGAAAAGGGCAAATTGTTAGGATTAATAATCTTTCGCGTTTCGCGGTTAGAAAAAAAAACACTATATTTGCGTTGTTGTCCTTCCCAAAGGGAAGGGTGACAGGTGGACGTGGAACTGCTGGATAGTAGGGAAGCGCTAAACCCATAGGTTTTCTCCGCCTATCGTTTCCCAACCTGCTTTTATACGGCGGGTGGGGGAATTAAAGTAGTACCCTTTATTCAACCACGATTATGTTTACCCTCATCAACCTCCCTTATGCCTCGCTGGAGCCCGTTATCAGCGACCGTACCCTGTCCTTCCATCACGGAAAACACCTGAACGGCTATGTAAACACCCTGAACGGTCTGGTGGCCGGAACGCCTTTCGAGGGTAAATCCCTGGAGGAAATCATAACCACAGCCCCTGCAGGGCCGGTTTTCAACAATGCCGGACAGATCCTGAACCACAATCTGTACTTTACACAGTTTGCTCCGGATGCCAGCCCTGCCGAAGCATCTCCCCTGCTGGCCCGGATCCTGCAGCAGTGGGGCACCCTGGAAGCCTTCCAGACCGACTTTGAAGCCAAGGGCGTGAGCCTTTTTGGCAGCGGCTGGGTCTGGCTCGCCACCAAGGCAGACGGCGAACTCTGCATCCTTCAGTGCCCCGGGGCCGACAATCCCGTGGCCCACGGCCTCAGGCCCCTCCTCACCTTCGACGTGTGGGAGCACGCCTACTACCTGGACCACCAGAACCTCCGCGCCGCCCACCTTAAGGCCCTCTGGCCCATCGTGAACTGGAAAGTGGTGGAAGAGAGATATAACAAGTAGGAACAAACTATGCTTTGCGAGAACAGATTCAACGAGATTTACGGCAGGGACCCGGAGGGGCTTTCCTTCTGCCCGTACCGGATTTGCCCCATCGGTGCCCATTCAGACCACAATCTGGGCAAGATTACCGGCCTGGCCATCAACAAGGGCATCCACATTGCCTACGCCCCCAAGAAGAACGGTGTGGTGGAAATGGCCTCCCTCCAGTTCCCCAAGCGGGCTCAGTGGCATATCGCCTCGGTTCCGCAAAAGCAGAACGACTGGGCCGACTACCTCCGCGGTGCCACGCTGATGCTGTCCAAACACCATCGGCTGAGCCTGGGCATCTGTGGCGTCATCGAGGGTTCGCTTCCCATCGGAGGCCTTTCGTCCAGCGCCGCGGTCATCATCTCCTTCCTCACCGCCCTGTGCAAAGTGAACGGGATTGTGATGGAGAGCCAGGAGATCATCGATATTGCCTACGAGGCAGAGCTCCTTTATGTGGGCGTGAATGTAGGCAAGCTGGACCAAAGCTGCGAGGTCCTGAGCCAAAAGGACCATCTGCTGTATCTGGACACCAGGGACGGTTCCTACGAACTTATCCCCCAGCATCCGGACATGAAGCCCTGGAAGATTGCCATCTTCTTCTCCGGGCTGGAGCACAGCCTGGCCGGCTCCAAGTTCAACATGCGCGTGGATGAGCTCCGCTCCGGCGTGTATGCCCTGCAGGCCTTTGCCGGCATGGAGTACGGCAAGTTCAAGGAGGCCAATGCCCGCAACGTGCCGCGTGAGGTGTATGACCAGTTCAAAGACCGGCTTCCCGCCCCCTGGGCCCGCCGCTGCGAGCATTGGTACACTGAGTTCGAGCGCGTGGAAAAAGGGGCCGAGGCCTGGAGGATGGGAGACATTGAAGCCTACGGCAAACTCTCCTTCGAGAGCGGCTGGAGCAGCATACACAACTGGGAATCCGGCGCTCCGGAGCAAATCAAGCTCTACGAAATCATGACCCAGACCGACGGTATCTACGGCGGCCGGTTCAGCGGGGCGGGCTTCAAGGGCTGCTGCATGGCCTTGATTGACCCTGCCTATGAAGAATCCATTTCCCGCACGGTGACGGAAAAGTATCTGGCTGCCTACCCGGAAATGAAAGGAAAATACGAAGTGTTCATCTGCGAAAGCGCAGACGGCGTGTCATTCTGAACGAAAGTTGTCATTCTGAACGAAGTGAAGAATCTATGAAGTGTCTTATCCTGGCTGCGGGCTATGCCACCCGCCTGTATCCCCTGACGGAAAACTTCCCCAAGCCCCTTTTGGAAGTGGCGGGGAAGCCCATTCTGGACTGGCTGATTGAAGATTTGGAGCGCGCAGGCGCCGTGACGGAATATGTGATTGTGTCCAACCACAAGTTTGCCGATATCTTCCGGAAATGGATTGCGGAGCATCCCTGCAAGGACAAAATGTCGCTGGTGGACGACGGCTCCACGAGCAACGAAACCCGCCTGGGCGCCGTGAAGGATATCCAGCTGGGCATCAGCGAACGGGACATTGCCGACGATCTCCTGGTGATGGCGGGGGATAACCTTCTCACCTTCAGCCTGCAAGGTTTTCTGGACTATTTCCGGGAGAAGGGAACCACCTGCATCATGCGCTTCTACCAGCCCGACCTGGAGAAACTGCACAAGACCGGCGTGGCCGAGGTCGATGAGAACGGAAAGATCCTCTCCATGGAGGAAAAGCCCGCCCAGCCCAAGAGCCACTGGTGCTGCCCGCCGTTCTATATTTACAAGCGGGAAGATTTGCCGCTGGTGGACGAAGGCATCGCCGAGGGCTGCGGCACCGATGCGCCCGGCAGTTTCATCGCCTGGCTCTGCGGCCGCACCACGGTGCACGCCTGGGAAATGCCCGGCAATCGCCTGGACATTGGCAATTTGGAAAGTTACGAAGACGCGAAGCGAAAATTCAACGGAAAATGAAGAAGATTCTGGTAACCGGCAGCGCCGGATTTATTGGCAGCAATTTGGTGTTGAGGCTCCTGAAAGAGGGTTTTCAGGGTGAGCCTGTGCACATTGTGGGCCTGGATAACCTTAATAATTATTATGATCCTTCCCTGAAGGACTACCGGCTCTCTGTCATTCTGAGCGCGAGCGAAGAATCCAAAGGCGAGTATCGTTTCATCAAGGGAGACCTTGCCGACAAAGCCCTCATCGACAAACTCTTTGCCGGCTATGGGTTTGACATCGTGGTGAACCTGGCAGCCCAGGCGGGTGTGCGCTATTCCATCGAGAATCCGGATGCCTACATCCAGAGCAATATGATTGGTTTCTACAACATCCTGGAAGCCTGCCGGCACCATCCCGTGGAGCATCTGGTGTATGCCAGTTCCAGCTCTGTGTATGGCGGCAACAAGAAAGTGCCCTTCAGTACCGACGACCGCGTGGACAATCCCGTGAGCCTGTATGCCGCCACCAAGAAGAGCAACGAACTCTTTGCCCATTGCTACAGCAAACTGTACGACATCCCCAGCACCGGCCTCCGCTTTTTCACCGTGTATGGCCCCGCCGGCCGGCCGGATATGGCGTACTTCGGCTTTACGAATAAACTCCTGGCCGGGAAGACCATCCAGATTTACAACTACGGCAACTGCCGCCGTGACTTTACCTATGTGGATGACATCGTGGAGGGCATTGTGCGCGTGATGGGAAAGGCTCCGGAGCGCCGCAAAGGCGAGGACGGCCTGCCCGTTCCTCCGTACGCCGTATATAATATAGGTGGTGGCCAGCCCGAGAATCTGCTGGACTTTGTGAACATTCTGCAGGAAGAACTTGTTCGCGCCGGTGTGCTGCCGCAGGACTACGACTTCGAGGCTCACAAAGAACTCGTCCCCATGCAGCCCGGTGACGTTCCCACCACTTATGCCGACGCATCGGCCCTGGAGCGCGACTTCGGTTTTGTCCCGAAGATCACCCTCCGCGAAGGCCTTCGGAAATTTGCCGAGTGGTATAAGGAGTATTACAAATAGCATGATATGAAAATTGCAGTAGCAGGAACCGGATACGTCGGCCTTTCCATCGCCACCCTTCTGGCCCAGCACCATCAGGTGACGGCCGTGGACGTGATTCCGGAGAAAGTAGAGAAGATTAACAGGAAGGTTTCGCCCATTCAGGACGAATATATTGAGAAGTATCTGGCGGAGAAGCGGCTGAATCTGGTGGCGACGCTGGACGGACGCAAGGCCTATGCCGATGCGGATTTCGTGGTCATCGCCGCCCCCACCAACTACGATTCCAAGAAGAATTTCTTCGACACGTCCCACGTGGAGGAGGTGATAGAACTGGTGCTGGAGGTGAATCCGGATGCGGTAATGGTGATTAAGTCCACCATTCCCGTGGGCTACACCAAGAGTGTCCGTGAGAAGTTCAGTTATCGCGAGCGGCAGGCCGACGGAATCTTCAAGGTGGTTGTCCCCAAGATTATCTTCGCCCCGGAGTTCCTTCGTGAATCCAAGGCCCTGTACGACAACTTGTATCCCAGCCGGATTATCGTGGGGTATGACGAAAGCGTGTTGGAGGATGCCGCACATACTTTTGCGGCCATTATCAAGGAGGGGGCGCTGAAGGAGGATGTGCCGGTGCTGTTCATGGGCTCCACGGAGGCGGAGGCCGTGAAACTTTTTGCCAATACCTACCTCGCCCTGCGGGTCTCGTTCTTCAATGAACTGGACACTTATGCCGAGATGAAGGGGCTTGACACTCAGTCCATTATCGAAGGCGTCGGGCTGGACCCCCGCATTGGCACGCATTATAACAACCCGTCCTTCGGGTATGGCGGCTATTGCCTCCCGAAAGACACCAAACAGCTCCTTGCGAACTTCAACGATGTGCCGGAGAACCTCATCAAAGCCATCGTGGACAGCAACCGCACCCGCAAGGATTACATCGCGGACCGCGTGCTGGATAAGGCCGGATACTACACTGCCTCCAGCGCATACGATGCCGTGAAGGAGCGGGAAGTGGTGGTGGGGGTTTACCGGCTCACCATGAAGTCCAACTCCGACAACTTCCGCCAAAGTGCCATTCAGGGCATCATGAAACGCATCAAGGCCAAGGGTGCCAAGGTGATTATCTACGAGCCCACGCTGGAAGACGGCACCACCTTCTTCGGCTCGCGCGTGGTGAACGACCTCGCCACCTTCAAGTCCCAGGCCGACGCCATCATCGCCAACCGCTACGACGCGGCCCTGGACGACGTGCAGGAGAAAGTCTATACGAGGGATATTTTTAAGAGGGATTAACTAATAAGGGCGTTATTGTTGAGTAAAACAATTTTTAGCTAGTAGTATTAAGCATTTTTACGCATGATACGTTCTAAAGCAGAATTGACAGATTTATTAGAGTTCGGGGAAACTATTTCTCTCGAATGTAAAAGAGCTGATTCTAAGTTGCCGAATTCTATTTGGCCAACATATTCTGCGTTCGCTAATACAATTGGTGGTGTTATAATACTTGGAATTGAAGAAGTCATCGAAGCTGATAACTTGTTTCCCAGGTATGAAATTCGTGGTGTTAAGAATGTAGACAAGCAGATTAAGGAATTCTGGAACACTATCAATAGTGAAACGGTTAATGCTAATATACTTTCTGATGATAATGTATATGCTCTGGAATTAGAGCAGGGTTCGATTATTATTATAGAAGTCCCTCAAGCGGATTATCGATACAAACCGGTCTTTATTAAGGGAAACCCATATAAAGGAACATTCAAGAGAAACTATGAGGGTGATTATCATTGTACTGAAGATGAGGTGAAAGAGATGCTTCGCGATAGCAATGATTCTGGCAATGATGGTTTCTTGATTGAGGGTTATACGATGGACGACATTGATGATGAGAGTTTAAAGTTGTATCGTACAGAGTTTGAATTGAAGAACCCTGACCATGTATGGAATTCCAATGATAATAAAACTTTTCTTTCAAACCTTGGTTGTTACACTAGAGATAGGGTTACAAATAAAGAAGGGCTTACGCTTGCAGGGTTGTTAATGTTTGGTAAGGGGCTACCAATCCGGGAACGGTTCGATAACATTCGTATGGATTATATCGATAAGACAAATCTCCTTCCCGGTATGCGTTGGTCGGACAGAGTTACATATGATGGCCGATGGGAGAACAATCTCTATTCTTTCTTTAAGATAGTAATAAGGAAGTTAACCAGTGATATTAAAAGGCCGTTCATTTTGGATGGATTAACAAGAGTTGATGATAGTCCAATTCATAAAGCTGTTCGCGAGGCTGTTACCAATTTGATTATTCATTCAGATTATTTAATCAATGGTATATTAAAGGTTGAGAAATACGATAATTGTTTACGTTTATCCAACCCTGGCAATCTGAAATTGCCGGTTGAGGTTATTTATCGAGGCGGTAATTCCAAAGCCAGAAATCCACGAATGCAGAATATCCTTAGAATGATTGGCTACGGAGATAATATAGGATCCGGCTTCCCGACAATTTTAGATGCATGGAAGAAGGAAAACTGGAGAATGCCAGATTTGGGAGAGGATGTAAGTCTGCATCAAGTTGAACTTAACCTATGGATGGTATCTCTGATTCCAGAAGAATGTACGGTTTTTATGAACAATACATTTGGTCATGATTATAATAACCTTTCTTCAAATCAACAGATTATCCTTTGCACTGCATTTATAGAGAAACAAGTCTCAAACTCCAGACTGCAACCATTATTAGAGATAAACTCCATTGACGTTGCAAAAGACCTTAAGGCATTGGTGGACAATCATTTCTTGATAAGGAATAACAATGGAAGGTGGACAACTTATGAGATTAATAATTTATATCAATCGGAACTTAGTCAGGATCAAGACGGGATCAAGTCGGGACTAAGTTGGGACCAAGTCGGGACCAAGTCGGGACTAAGATGGGACCAAGCCAAGAAAGTACTACAATTATGCATGA
The DNA here is from genome assembly GCA_900320795.1 of uncultured Bacteroidales bacterium. Taxonomy (GTDB): domain Bacteria; phylum Bacteroidota; class Bacteroidia; order Bacteroidales; family UBA932; genus Cryptobacteroides. The sequence continues at coordinate 3,881 of ONTQ01000037.1, read as the reverse complement.
CAGAACGTACACTATTGGAGATAATGGGGGAGATGCAGCTAACAAGCCGAAACAAGTTCCGTAAGAACTTTGTTATCCCTTTGTTAAACCTTCATTTATTAGAGAGGACGGTTCCGGATAAGCCAAATAGTCGTAATCAAAAGTATAGAATTACCTCCAGGGGTAAAGAAATGCTAAGTCAAGGATAACTTAAATGTCTAATGTTATATGATATTTGACCACATCAAGAACGTAGGTTTGTACAAGGGGCTGACGCCGGCCATCGATACGGCGCTGGATTATATTGCCGGGCTGGACGCTTCGGTGGAGAATGGAACTTACCTGCTGGAAAACGGCGTGAAGGCCATTGTGAGCGAATCGATGACAAGGCTTGTGAACGAAAAAGGCTTCGAAGCGCATCGCCGGTTCATCGATGTGCAGTTTGCCCTGCGCGGTGTGGAACTTATCCGCTGCAAACCCCTCGAATGCGTGAAGGAAACCATTCCCTACAATGAGGAAAAGGACGCCGCCCGCTATGCCGACGAACCCGGCCTGGACGCCGTGATTGGCAACGGCTACTTTGTGGTCGTCTGGCCCGACGACGCCCACGAACCCATGCTGGCCGTCGACGGCACCCCCGAACTGGTGAAGAAAGTGGTTCTGAAAGTGCCGGTGAAATAGGGGTTCTGTCATTCTGAGCGAAGCGAAGAATCTGAAAGTATTGTATCATGGGGGTATATGAAGAACAGATAGTTCCGATCAAGATTTCACGTCTTGCGGAATATGTCGCCCAGAGAAAGCATATTTTTCTGGAAGAGGCTCTTGTATATGTTTATACCAATCCCATGTATGACAAGCTTTATGACGAGGGCGCAAAGTGGTGGTATTTGAGCACGGAAGCGCTGTATGATGAGTTTGAAGATGCAAGGAAATCGGATCAAATCCCTGTTACGTCGGAAGAGTTTGAGTTTTATACGTATTGCCTTGAAAAATACGCACTAGCAAAGAGGCTAACAGGCCTTCAGGCACTAGCCCTTTTCAAACGTTATAAGGCTGATGAGTTCCTTGTAGAGCATTATGATCTTCTGCACACGCAAGGAACAGGGTATGTGATAGATGAGATTGACCGTTTTATTCAGAGGAGGAAGAGAAGATGAGGCTATATCACGGATCAAACGTAGAGGTCAAGAGACCTAATTTAAGGCGGGGGAGGCAGAAGACCGACTTCGGGAAAGGTTTCTATACCACAACTCAGAAAGAACAGGCCGAACACTGGACTTCCATTAAATTGGATAGGGCGCAGACGGGAAAAAGGACAGTGTCGGTATATGAAATAGACGATGCTATTTTGGCCGATCCTTCCCTCAAGATTAGGGAATTTAACGGTCCGGATGAAGCGTGGCTTAACTTTGTCGTTAGCAGTAGAAAAGGCGTCATGCATGATTATGACCTGGTGTTTGGCCCCGTAGCCAACGACAAAGTCTTTACTGTCGTGAACCTTTACGAAAGTGGTGTTCTCGACGCCCTTGCCGCCATCGCCTTGCCGCCATCGCTCAACTGAAAGCGTATCAAACTTATGATCAACTGTCTTTCCATACCCCAAGGGTAATAAAGGCATTGCGGTTTGTGGATAGTTATGAAGTTAAATGAATCAGGTGAGATAATAGTTTTGTCATTCTGAGCGAAGCGAAGAATCTCATTAACACTGTCATTTCGAGCGAAGTCGAGAAATCTTATAATACATTATTTTATATGATTAAAGACACAAAAAAGATTATTCAGGCACTTACCTACTTGGCATGCAAGGAGGATGATAAAGTGATGGATAATATGAAGGCATATAAACTCCTTTGGTTGGCCGATAGATACCATCTTCGTCAGACTGGCATGACCGTAACCGGTGATGCCTATTATGCTATGCCACACGGTATCGTTCCCAGTGATGCCAAGTGTATATTAGAGAAAGAAAAAACCAAACTCAGAAATCCGAGGGGCTACAAAGAACGCTATATTGATAATAAGGGTCCCCATAGTTTTATGGCCTTGGCCGATGCCGACCTCAAGGTCTTCTCCGAGTCAGATTTGGAAGCCCTTGACAAAGTTTATGAGACCTACGGCCAAATGAGTGCAATGGAACTGAGCGAAATGTCTCACAACTTCCCCGAATGGACCTTCTATAGCAATCTTCTGGCCGACAAAGAACTGAAGAACTCTTATAGGATTGACTTGGACCATTTTTTCGAGAATGGCCCGGAAGGAAAATTCTTTAACGAGAGTCCGGAAATGCTTGAACTGACACAGGAATTGTATCGTCAATATAACCGTGTCTATGCCTGATATTAAAATCATTGCCGATAATCCTGCGGCGCACGGTTCTAAACCGATTTTGACCTTCGACGTCTGGGAGCACGCCTACTATCTGGACTACCAGAATCGAAGAGCAGCACATTTAAACGTATTGTGAGGGATTGTGAACTGGTATATAATAGGTAATAGATATTCATCATAGATAATCTTATGGCTAAACCTCGTATTTTTATTAGTTCTACATTTTATGATTTGCGCCAAATTCGTACGGATTTGGATAAATTTATTGATTCGATGGGTTTTGAGGCTGTTAGAAATGAGGAAGGTGATATTTCATATGGGAAGGACGAGGATTTGCAAGAGTACTGTTATAAAGAGATTTCGAGCATAGATATTCTTGTTTCAATTATTGGTGGGCGATACGGAAGTGAGTCTAGTACGGCAAAATACTCAGTTTCTCAGAAAGAGTTAAAGACTGCTATTGAGCAGAATAAACATGTTTACATTTTTATTGAAAAAGGAGTCGCGTCTGAATATGAAACGTATCTTCGTAACAAGGGAAATGATTCGATATTATTTAACTATGTAGATGACAAGCGGATTTATTCATTCATTGAGGAAATTAAGGCGTTACGTAGGAATAATGTCATCAAGGAGTTTGAAACAGCAGATGAGATAATACGTTACCTTCGTGAGCAGTGGGCTGGATTACTAAAGCAATTCTTACTGGATGAAGAACGAAATAGGAGCGCTTTTGTACTAAAAGATATTGAAAACACGGCAAAAACTCTCAGGGAATTGGTGGACTATCTTCAGAGTGCTAACCAGGATAAGGATAAAACAATACAAGAGATAATCAGAGTGAATCATCCCTTGGTTGCTAAACTAAAAAAGGAAATAAAAATTCCGTATAACTTTTATATTGAGGGACGTGATGATTTATCTCAACTTTTAAATGCAAGACGTTTTCGTTATTCGGAGAGTCAAGGCGCATGGCGACGTGAAACTGATTCCGAGATAACATTTTTATACATAGGCGACACTTTATTTGATGAGAATGGGAGGCTAAAGAATATTAAAGCATCAGAGTGGTCAGATGATTTTCTAAGGGTAGTGGTACAAAAAAGGGAGATAGATGTACCAAATCCCAGTGATTTCCCGTTTTAGTATCATTGATAGTGTGTGTTGAGTATAGGGATGAGAAAGGTTTTATTGCAATAGCACAATATCATAATACTTAATTGTTTTATGGTAACTTTTCCTAGGTATATAAATAAAATTATTTTTTAGGTGAATATAAACTCGGTATGGAGTTGCTATGCCGAGGAATGAATTGCGTTTGACATTCCTACAAGGATCGTTTGAGCCAAGGACGCCAATTTATGCTGATAAGGACAAAATGGCCTTAGTATTTTCACCTCAAATCAGGGACATGCCAAAACGTTATTAAGACATTAAATTAAATAGCGTATTTTCTAACGCATCACTAATATTATGCATGTGTGTCCGGTAAAAGTTCCGGACGGTTTATATAAAGTTTAACATTTAAAACAAAGTTGGTTCGGTAGAACCATCCAGTTCATTGACAATATTGT
>ONTQ01000036.1 GCA_900320795.1 uncultured Bacteroidales bacterium | reverse complement strand
TGCGCCGTACTTGTAATAGTCCTTGCTCTTGCCGGCGGGGCCGGTGGGAAGGTAATGGTTCAGGTACAGGAGACTGGCGGTGAGGGAGAAGCCGCCGCCCAGGTTCACATCGGCCGTCAGCTGAGGGCTGCGGTTGAAAGGATTGAAGGGTGCGCCGGTTTCCAGATTGTTCATGTGCGGCATATCGGCCGCCATGGGATGCCATGTCTGGCCGATGGTAAGGGCCACCGGGCTGTCGTCCCAGTTCAGTTTCATGAAGGCCTGACGCAGACGCAGGGTGGGAACGGAACCGCTGAGGTAATAGAAGTCCGCCTCCACCTTGCCGGAAACGCCCATGGTCCCCCACTTGTAGCCGGACACGTCCAAGCCCAGGCGGGTGGTGAGGGAGACGAAGCGCCAGTTGAAACCGTCATTCAGGTCTATACCGTCCTTCATTTCGTGGCCCTTGGGCATGTAGAAATAAAGGTCTTCCGTACCGGCGTTTACGGCACGGGAATCGGCCACGATGTAGTTACGGATGAAGCCGTAGAGTTTGAAATGCGCGGGTTTTTCCCCGGGGGCCTGCGCAAAAGCGGCGCTGCCGGTAAGCAGCGCTGCCAATGTGATGATGATGAATCTTTTCATAAATTATATAGGATGCCCGGTCAAGCAAACGGGAACAGTTTGGTAAGCCAGAAATAACCCAGGATGAAACCGATAAAACCGATGATGAGACCGATTCTGGTCATATCCTTGGTCTCTACCATGCCGGTAGCCGAAGCAATGGCATTCGGAGGGGTGGAAATCGGGAACAGCATAGCGATGGAAGCGCATACCGCAATGAAGATAATCATGGCGGAAGTGCCGCCCATGGCGATGAACTCTGCGTTGTTGGCAGCGGCCGGGTCGGCCATACCGTTGGCCACGACAATCAGGATCGGGATCAGCAGGGCTGCCGTAGCGGAGTTGGAGATGAAGTTGGACAGGAGGTAGCAGACCAGGCCGGCCACGACAAGGACCAGCACCACGGACATACTGCCGAACGGGATGGCTTGGATAAGGACCTTGGCCAGACCGGTATCCTGCAGGCAGTAACCCAGGCAGAAACCACCGGCGACGAGCCAGAGCACGTTCCAGTTGATTTCCTTGATCTCTTCCTTGCCGAAAAGACCGGTAGCCGTGAAGACGCCCAGCGGGATGAGGGCTACGATATTGGAATTGATATGGGTAATCTGCTCGGTGGCCCACAGAAGGATGGTACCCACGAAGGTGATCCATACCACATACAGTTTCCAGTCTTTTTTCTGTTTGCTTTCAGGGATTTCCAGCACAAGCTTCTTGGTCTTGAAAGGGAAGAACAGACGGAGAAGCACCCAGGCGATGAGAATCATGATGAGCACGTAAGGAATCATGTGCACGCACCATTCGCCGAAGGAGACATCGATGCCGGCCTGCTCCAGGGCACCCTTTGCCGTAGCATTCGGAGGCGTACCGATGGGCGTGCCGATACCGCCGAGGTTGGCGGCCACAGGAATGGAAAGGGCCAGACCCACCTTACCCTTGTCATCGGCCGGGAGTTTGGAAAGCACCGGCGTGAGAAGGGCCAGCATCATGGCAGCGGTAGCGGTGTTGCTCATGAACATGGAGAACACGGAAATCATGATCAGGAAGCCCAGCAGGACGATTTCCGGCTTGGTGCCGAAGAGTTTCAGGAGGGCTCTTGCGAGGGTGACGTCGAGGCCGTATCTCTCGGCCATGATGGCCAGCACGAAACCGCCCAGGAACAGCATGACCACAGGATCGGCCATGGAGGACATGATACGGGCATAAGGGACCAGCGTACCGTACTGCGGATCGCAGAACAGGCCGATACCCTTGTTGGATACCGTCAGCAGGGAAATGACAATGACCAGCAGGGATGTGGACCAGTTGGGAATGATCTCGAAAATCCACATGAGAGCGGCGAAAACAAACAGGGCGATCACACGCTGCTGAACCACGGTAAGGGCCTCGATACCAAAGAAGGAGACAGGAACGGCCCAGAGGAAGATGGTGACAGCCAGCACGAGCGGCAGGAACACCCAATACTTGAGGTTGAACTTCTTAGCCATTATATTGATACTTTATCTTTCGTAGGTTAAACGGATATCCACGGGAATCTTTTCCAACTCCAGATTCACGATATCGGCCTTGATGGTGGACGCCACCACGGCATATTTGTTCACAAACTCGGTGGCGGCGGCCAGGTCGCCGGTCGCCTGCAGTTTCAAAATTTCCGCACCGAGGGACGCAATAGCCTCTTCGGTTCTGGCATAGTCGATGTCATACTTTCCGGAAACCTTGCGGGTAATGCCGCCCTGCTCCACCAGATAGTTGTAGATGATCAGGTTACCACGTCCGGTGGCATCTCCGAAACCGAAACGGGTAGAACGGATGACATTGGCCACGAACGTAGCGAGGACATCCTGTTTCATAATGAGGGCATCTACCCGGTGGGCATCCACCTCCTGAGCGCAGAGATAAGCACCCAGCACATTGGACTTGGCCTTTTCCAGGGTAAGGGCCTCGTTGCCAAGCGCTTCTACGACTGTTCCCTTTCCGGTGATGGTCTCTTTCACACCCAGGCCTTTGGCTACCTCACGGAACACGATGTTCCAGTAAAAGGCATTGGCGTCCAGATGGGCGCAGTCGGCCCCTTCGAAAAGGAGCATGCCGGCCGGGAAGACGGTACGGTTGAATTTCTCACGGATAATGTTGTCGAACAGAATGGTACGGGTACCATACTCTTCCTGCACCCGTGCGTCATACGGGAAGTTAATGGCAATGACCTTGTAACCGGCATTGGTATAGCCACCATAATAGATGACATCGCAGGAGAAGATGTTGGACTCCATTCCGGGGACGAAGGAATGATAGGCAGCATCTCCGGGAAGGGAGGCCTGCAGCTCCGGAAGGCGGGCCGACAGCGCATTCAGCAAAGCGGTACGGTCCAGGTTCTTCAGAAGCACATAGGCGCCATAGGAAGCCTTGATACCATAGAGTTCGTCGTCGATGGTCTCGTTGGGGCCGATGACCAGGTCCATCTTGCTGTCGGTCATCTCCAGCCAGGCCTTCTCGCTCTCATAGTAGTTGTCCGTCAGGATGGCATCGGCCATCTTGAGAAGATAGTCGCGGACACTGGCCTTGATGGTGATGTCGGCGGCGGCGCGGAGAAGATCCGCAATCTTCTGGACACGGTCCTTAAAGGCATCGTGATACCAGACCGTCTCCAGCGCTCCGTTTTCCTTGCGGCGGATGAGGGTATAAGGGCTGTATTTGGCAGGATCCTTCAGTGCATCGAATTCCTCGGCGGTCATGTCGGAGGGATAGAAATTTGCGCCTGCCGGCTTGGGGCCGTATCCTTCCAGGAACGGTTCGTCATCAATGCGGTTCCAGGGGCCGTAATTCACCTCGGCAAAACTGCGGGCGGCGGCATCCTCCAGGTTGGCGAAAGTTTCTTTGGGGCCGAAGCTCTGCTCCCAGTAGATGGCATCGGCCTGGTCTGCTGCAAAACGGTATAAATTGAGAACCTCCTTGCCATTATCGGTGATCCCTGAAAGGTCCGGAGCAGGAATGGTCACCAGCGCATAATTCTCCAGCAGCTGGGCTCCTTTGGATCTGCGGGGTTCGCAGGATACCAGGACAAGGGCTGCCAGGCAAAGCGCAATCGAGAATTTTCTCATAAGGTTAGTATAAAATCAGTTTAGTCTGCAAAGTTAATCATTTCCTTTGAGATAACCTTGCTTTTTTGGACGCAAAAAAGGTGTCCCAATCTCTTTTGGGACACCGTACAATAAAATAGCTTCAGGTTAGATGGTTCCCTGCTCCAGCATGGCGGTGGCAACCTTCATGAAGCCGGCGATGTTGGCGCCTTTCACGTAATCCACGGTTCCGTCCGGCTGGGTGCCGTATTTGACGCACTGTTCGTGAATGCTCTTCATGATGAAATGGAGCTTTTCGTCCACTTCCTTTGCATCCCAGGAGATGTGCTCGGCGTTCTGGGTCATTTCCAGACCGCTGGTGGCAACACCACCGGCGTTCACAGCCTTGCCGGGAGCGAAGAGGATACCGTTGTGCTGGAAGAAGTGGATGGCACCGGGCTGGCAGCCCATGTTGGACACTTCGCAGCAGCACCAGCAACCGTTGGCCTTGAGTTCCTTGGCGTCATCCTCGGAAAGTTCGTTCTGGAAAGCGCAAGGCAGCGCGATGTCCACGGGAATGCTCCAGGATTTCTTGCCGGCGGTGAACTTGGCCTGACCGGGGAACTTGTCGGCCATATCCTGCACCTTGTTACGGTTGGAAGCGCGCATGACCAGCATGTAGTCGATCATTTCCGGCGTAATACCGTCGGGGATTTCACAGACACCGTCGGGACCGGAGATGGCGACCACCTTGGCGCCCAGTTCACGGGCCTTGGTGGCAGCGCCCCAGGCCACGTTACCGAAACCGGACAGGGCAACCTTCTTGCCGACGATGGTCTTGCCGGCTTTTTCCAGCAGGTGCTGGGTGAAGTAGAGGGCGCCGAAACCGGTAGCTTCAGGACGGAGGATGGAGCCACCCCAGGTGCCACCCTTACCGGTGAGAACGCCGGTATTGTACTGGCGGGCCAGCTTCTTGTACATGCCATAGAGGTAACCGATTTCACGGCCGCCTACGCCCACGTCACCGGCAGGGATATCCTGGTCGGGACCGATGCAGTTCCACAGCTCCAGCATGAAAGCCTGGCAGAAACGCATGATTTCATCATTGGACTTGCCCACGGGGTCGAAGTCGGAACCGCCCTTGGCACCGCCCATCGGCAGGGTGGTAAGGGCATTCTTGAAGGTCTGTTCAAAGCCCAGGAACTTAAGCATGGAAGGCGTTACAGCCTTGTGGAAGCGGAGACCTCCTTTATAGGGACCGATGGCACTGTTGAACTGGATGCGGTAACCGGTGTTGGTCTGGACCTCACCCTTGTCGTCGATCCAGGTGACGCGGAAGGTAAAAATGCGGTCCGGCTCTACCAGACGTTCCACGATCTTGGCTTTTTCGAATTCGGGGTGCTGGTTGTAAACTTCCTCGATGGATTCCAGAACCTCCTGAACGGCCTGCAGGTACTCTTTCTCCAGCGGGTACTTGGCCTGAAGGCGTGCCATGATGTCAGTCGTTTTCATTTTACAGAATGGTTTTTTTAGTGTTATGATTATAAATAAAAAGGAATTCGCTTTAATCCCGTTACAAATGTAAAGAAATTAAAGCGAATTCCCAACTAAATTTAAAACTTATTTCGTGGCGGCAGACTGAGCGGCTTCAGCCTGGGCCTGCAGTTCGGCCTGGAGGGATTCCAACGTGCGGTCCGCAGGAATGTTCAGGGCCTTGCGGGCGTCAGCAGTGAGGTCCACCACCTTGGCGTCATCGAAATAAATGGCCTGGGACATATCGAACAGGACAGTAATGCCCTTGGCTTTGGCAAGTTCCGTAACGGCCTTGTTGGCTTTCTCCTGGATGGGAGCGGTAAGCTGAGCCTGCTGCTGCTGGAGTTCCTGGGAGATGGACTGCTGGAATTCCTGGATACGGTTCTGGATTTCCATGAGTTCGCGCTCCTTGCTTTCCTTGATAGCGGCGGTCCAGGTAGACTGCTTCTGCTGATACTGGCTCATCTTTCCCTGATATTCCTCCAGCATGGCGGAATAGGTTTCTTCGGCCTCTTTCTGGGAAGCGGCGATGGTTTCGCGGGCTGCATCCATTTCGGGCATGAGCATGACGAGTTCATTGAAGTTGACCTTGCCGATAGTCTGGGCAGAGACGGTTAAGCTGGCAAATGCCGCAAGGGCGATAACAAAGATTTTTTTCATATTACCAATAGTTTTTTTGTTTTCAATATTCCTTTTTCACTTCATTCAGCATAACACGGGAGTTATGCTTTCAAATACCGTACCTATTTTAGAATTGCTGTCCCAGGACAAAGTGGAACTGGCTGCCACCGTTGGTGCTGTCATCAAAGCCGTAGCCCCAGTCAACACCCAGCAGGCCGATCATCGGGAGGAATACACGGACACCCACGCCGGCGCTCCGCTTAATCTGGAACGGGTTGAATTCACGGATGTCGCTCCAGCAGTTACCGCCCTCCAGGAAGGCCAGGACATAAATGGTGGACTGCGGCTGCAACACCACCGGATAACGCAATTCTACCGTAAACTTGTCATAGACGTTACCGGCGTAACTCTGCAGGTTCCGGCTGTAAGGGGTAACCTTTCTCGGGGTCAGGGAATAATCCTCGTAACCGCGCAGGGAGATAATTTCGGCACCGTAGGTCATATAACCGGACATGCCGTCACCGCCCACCTGGAAGTTCTCGAACGGGGAATAGCCCCAGTTGCGGTTGTAGTAACCCAGATAGCCGAACTGGGCACGGGTCATGAGCACGAGATCGCCTACCAGTTTGGTATAGACAGTGGCGTTGAACTTCCACTTGTGATACTCAATCCACTTGTACCGCTGGGCAGCCGTCCAATCGTCGTAATTGACGTCTTTCCAACTGCCAACCGCTTTTTTCTCCCCATTCTCATACGTGTACTTGCGGAAAAGCGAGTACGGCGGGGTAATCTGCAGGGATGCCGAGAATTCAGAACCGGTACGCGGATAAATCTGCTGGTCAGAAGAATTCCTGGACAGCGACAGCGTATAGCTGAGGTTGTGGGAAATGCCGTCGTTGAAGGCAAAATAACTGTTGGTCCAGTTGGTAAGCTTGTAAGTCTGCCAACTCAGGTTGTTATACAGGACGAAGTAACTGTCGGGCCACTTCAGGCGCGTACCCAGACCGGCATTGAAACCGAACACTTCGAACATCTTGTCCGTAGAGAGGATGCCGATGGCAAGGTAGGAGTCCGTCATCCTGGAATAGTAACCGGAAATGCTCAGGGAAGTAGGCTTCTTGCCGAAGAGCCAGGGCTCCGTGAAACTGGCGCTCAGATTGGTATAATACTTACCGTTGGTCTGGAAACGGAAAGCGAGGTTCTGGGCGTCTCCCAAAGGAACCGGACGCCAGGCGCCCTTTTCGAACATGCGTCGGGTAGAGAAGTTATTGAAACTCACGCCGGCCGTGAGCACGAAGGTATTGCCGCCCCAACCGCCGGAAAGTTCCAGTTGGGAAGAGGGTTTTTCCGTCACATTATAAATAACGTCAACCGTATTGTTCAACTGGTTGGGGATGATGTTGTACCCGGAGCCATATTGCATGATAGCTTCAGGGTCGAACTGGCCCATGGAGGCGATTTCGCGGATGGAACGCTCAAAATCGCTCTGGCTGAACAGATAGCCGGGAAGGGTGAACAGTTGACGGCGGACCACACGCTCGCTGGTAAGGTCGTTACCGTTGATAATGACCTCGTTCAGGGTGGCGGGCTTTCCTTCCGCGATGCGGAGTTCCACGTCCACCGAGTCGTTTTGGATATTGATTTCTACCGGCGTGACGTTGAAGAAAAGGTAGCCGTTGTCCTTATACAGTTTGGATACATCGTACTCATTCTCCTTCCCGCCGCCATGGAGGCGCTTGTCCATGGTCACCACATCATAGACATCCCCCTTCTTCACCTGGAGGATGTTGTTCAATACCTCGGAAGGATAGACGGAGTTGCCCGTCCAGGTAATGTTGCGGAAATAGTACTTGCGGCCCTGGTCGAACACCATGTCAATGTCCAGGTGCTTCCCGTCCTCCAGGAAATAGACGGAATCCCGCACCAGGCGTGCGTCACGATAGCCGGCTTCGTTGAAAGCATCCAGTACCGTCTTTCGGTCCGTCTGGTATTCTTTCTCCTTGAATTTCTTGGATTTAAACAGGTTATACCACGTATTGGCGTGGGTATCCTTCATGTTCTTGGCCAGTTTCCGGGGCTTCACATCGGTGTTTCCGAAATAATTGATGTCTTTGATCCGGACCTTCTTGCCCTTGTTCACGGCAAAATTGACGCGGATGGCACTGCGGATCATGCTGTCCCGCTGAACCTGGGCGTCAACATCCACCTTCAGGTACCCTTTTTCTTTATAGTAGCGTTTGATGATGTCGATGGACGTTTTCTTCACATAGTCGGAATACTCACGGCCTGGACGGAGATTCAAGCGTTCCTGCAAATCCTTCCTTTCTCCGCTTTTGACGCCGGAATAAGTCCAGCGGGAGACACGGGGACGTTCCTTGACACAGATTTTGAACCAGGCGGTATCGGCCTGGGTATTCAGGGAATCCAGCACGACGGCCACATCCTCAAAATAACGCTGTCCCACCAGGCGCTTGACGATTCCGGTGACATCTTCACCGGGAACCGTGATTTCCTGACCGGCCTGTAAGCCTGTCAACTGAAGGATCTGGTGTTCGTTGAAATACTGGTTCCCTTCCACGCTCACACCGCCGACAATGTATTTCTGCGGGCGGTTATAGTCGATTTCAATGCTGCTGCCTACATGCTGCGCCCGGAGGGTGATTCCCCCCAGAAACAGCAAGGCAGCGCAAAGTATCCGTCTACAATTCATTCGAGTAAAAAACTTATCCTGCAAATATAGACATTTTATTTGACTTTTCCATAACGACGGTCCCGACGCGCATATTCCGCCAGTGCTTCCCGGAACTGCGGTTTCCGGAAATCCGGCCACAGCGTGTCGGTGAAATAAAACTCCGTATAGGCCGTCTGCCAAAGCAGATAGTTGGAAATGCGGAGTTCTCCGGAGGTGCGAATCAGAAAGTCCGGATCCGGGATGCCGGCCGTGACCAGGTAGCGGTCAAAATCCTTGATTTCCAGCGCCTGGAACTGCTCGGGCGAGAGTTCGCAAGCCGCTTTCTTCATCGCCTGCAGGATATCCCATTTCCCGCTGTAGCTGAGGAAAACAATCAAGGTAGTACCGTCATTGGACGCCGTTTTGGCCATCCCCTCATCTATGAGAGCGTTCACCTTTTCGCTGAGACGTTCACGGTGTCCCAAAACTACAAAACGGACATGATGGGACATCATGTTGTCGATTTCCTCCTGAATGTACTTTATCAGGAGTTCCATGAGTCCGTTCACCTCCGCCTGGGGACGCCCCCAGTTCTCTTCGGAAAATGCATAAAGGGAAAGATATTTTACCCCGTCTTCCACGGCGGCCTCCAGACAGGCCCTGACGCTTTCCGCGCCCTCGATATGGCCGAATATCCGTTCTTTGCCGCGGGCCTTGGCCCATCGGCCATTTCCGTCCATGATTATGGATACGTGCTGTGGTATATTGCTCATAAGGAAGTTTATCCGTTGTTTCTCATGTCCTCGCCCCAGAACAGCCGTGAAGTAAGCGCCTTCACGAAGCCGGACTCGGCAAGACGGATACGTTTAAGCGAAAACTGTGCCATCTCCACATGAATGGACCAATCCGGCTGAATTTCCACCACCCGGTTGTCGTTGGACATGGTGGCACGGCCATCCCGGGACTCGAAGGAGATGTCCACCTTGGCCGTTTCCGGAAGGACGATGGGCCGCACATTCAGGTTGTGCGGGGCGATCGGAGCCAGCACCAGTACCTTGGTATCCGGCATGCAGATAGGACCTCCGACGCTGAGGGAATAGGCGGTGGAGCCGGAAGACGTGGCGACCAGCAGGCCGTCGGCCCAATAGGTCGGCAGGGGTTCGCCGTCAATGCTCACATGGATTCCGAGAACGGACGAGCCGCTGCGGTGCAGGGCCACCTCATTCACCGAATAGGGCAGCATGCCGATGGTGCGGCGCGCCTCCGGCCCCTTGAGTGTTGCATTGAGGACGGTACGGTATTCGATACGGAAATCCCCTTCCATCAGGGCTTTGCCGACGGCCTCCGGGCGGTTCTCGCAGAGAAAACCGATGCGGCCGAAGTTCACGCCCAGGATAGGGAGGCCGATATCGGCGACAACATGGGCGGCCGACAGGAAAGTGCCGTCCCCACCCATGGAGAGGACCAGGTCCGTCTCGGGCAGGACATCCGACTTGGTATGAATCTCATACAACTGGAAAGTCGCCGACTCCAGATCCTTCATCAGGGAATGCATCCGGGGGTCTTCCCTCAATTCGTCGTTGAGAATAAAATATCCTATTTTCATGCGTCAGAATAAATTCAACCGCCAAAAATAACACATTTCTCATAAATTTCCTTATTTTTGTCGAACTTAAACGAAAGAATCATGACCCGTCTCAGTGTCAATATCAATAAAATCGCCACGCTGCGCAATGCCCGTGGCGGAAATGTTCCCGATGTAACCCGGGCGGCCCTCAACTGCGAAAAATTCGGGGCGGAGGGCATCACCGTCCATCCGCGCCCGGACGAGCGCCACATCCGCTACGCCGACGTGCGGGAAATCCGTCCCCTGATCCGGACGGAATTCAACATCGAAGGAAATCCCACCGTGCGGAGTTTTGTGGACCTCGTGCTGGAAGTGGTTCCGGACCAGGTAACCCTGGTGCCGGACGGACACAATGCCATCACCTCCAGCGCCGGCTGGAATACGCTGGAAAACAAAAGCCTCCTCACGGATCTCTGTAAGACCTTCCACACCAAGGGCATCCGGACGTCCATCTTCATAGACCCGGACCCGCACATGGCCGAAGGGGCCGCCGCCTGCGGGGCGGACCGCGTAGAACTGTACACGGCCGATTATGCCGCCGGATATCCCCTGGACCGGGAGGCCGCCATCTCCCGTTACCTGGAAACCGCCAAGGCTGCACAGGCCGCCGGGCTGGGACTCAACGCCGGGCATGACCTGTCTCTTGAAAACCTGGCCTGGTTCATCCGGACCATCCCCTGGACAGACGAGGTTTCCATCGGCCACGCCCTCATTTCCGACGCCCTGTATCTGGGCCTTGAGAAAACAATTCAGGCCTATCTTGGGGAAATCCGCAAAAAATAACTAACTTTGCACTCTTTACTGGAATTAATTATTAAAACAACGATAATGAAAAAGACTCTCATCGCATTGGGTGTAGCAGCTATCATGGCTGCCTCCGTTTCCTGCAATCAGAACCAGACCGCCGCTCCTGCAGCAGCCGCTGCCAACGACAGTACCGCCGTCGCCGGCAGCATCGTCTATTTCAACATGGACAAAGTCATGGAAAGCTACGATATGGCCAACGACCTCAACTCCGTGTTCGAAACCAAGACTTCCGGCATCCAGGCCGAGATTGACCGCCGCGGCAAAAAACTGGAGAAGGACGCTTCCGATTTCCAGAACAAGGTTGACAAAGGCCTCCTCACCACTTCCGTGGCCCAGGCCCAGTACCAGAAACTCCAGCAACAGCAGCAGGAATACCAGCAGTATGCCATGCGCAAGCAGCAGGAAATGGCCGAAGAGCAGCAGGTTATGATGAACCAGATTGCCAACGCCATCGCCGAGTATGTGACCGAATTCAACGCCGAGCATCAGTATGCCCTCATCCTCGCTACAGCCGGCGGAATCCTTTCCACCCCCGTGGTTGCCGGAGATCCCAAGCTGGACATCACCGATGAACTCCTCGCCGGCCTCAACGCCGCCTACATCAAGACCAAACAGGAAAGCAAATAAAGGTGCGCATCGCGATCCTTTCAAGCTTCTATCCGCTACGCGGTGGCATTTCCCAGTTCAACGCCAGCATGCTGGAAGGACTGGGAAAATGTCATGATACCCATGCCTATTCTTTCTCCAGGCAGTATCCCGGCCTCCTTTTCCCCGGAAAGACGCAGTATGTGACTCCGGAAGACGAAGCCGTCCCCGTCCAGGCGGAAGCTTTACTGGATACCGTCAACCCCTTTACCTGGATCAGGACCGCCAGGGCCATCCGGAGCTGGGAACCTGACCTTCTGGTCATGAAGTACTGGATGTCCTGGTTCGCTCCTTCCCTGGGATTTGTCGCCCGTCACTGCGGCTGCAAGAGCGTCGTGGTACTGGACAATGTCATCCCGCACGAAGCTCACTGGTTCGACAGGCCCCTCACCCGTTATTTCCTGAAAGGCTGTACGGGATTCGTGAGCATGTCATCCCAAGTGGAAGGAGACCTGCTTGCCCTTCGTCCGGAAGCCCCGCACATTCTCCTTCCCCACCCCATCTACGCCCATTTCGGCCCACGGATGGACCGGGAGGAAGCTGCCCGACTCCTGGGCGTGGACCCTTCCCGGAAAACCCTTCTGTTCTTCGGGCTCATCCGCGACTACAAGGGTCTGGACATTCTCCTGGAGGCTTTCCGGACTCTGCCGGAAGACTACCAGTTGGTCGTCGCCGGAGAGCCGTACGGATCCTTCGACAAATACCGGAACCTCATCGGCACCCTGCCCGGGAAGGACAGAGTACATGTTTTTCCAGATTATATCCGGGATTCGGAAGTGAAAAAATTCTGGAGCGTGGCCGATGTCGCCGTCCTCCCCTACCGGAGTGCCACCCAGAGCGGCATCAGCGCCATCGCCTGCCACTTCGGGGTGCCCATGATCGTCACCGACGTGGGGGGTCTCAAGGACACCATCGGTGCCCGTGGCACGGGAATTGTCGCTCCCGAAGCATCCGCCCCTGCCATCCGTCGGGAAATCCTCCGCTATTTCGGAGATCCCTCCCTGCAGGAAAACTGCCGGAAAGCCATCGGCGAGGAAAAAGACCGCCTCAGCTGGGACCGTTTTTGCACCCGCCTGACGGATTTTGCCGCCACCTTATAATTATAGTGTAAGATGAAACGACTCATTACTTTGATTGCTTCGCTCCTTGTGCTCGGCTGCGGTGCAGCGCTGGCCCAGGAATATGTGCCCACCCCCGTCACCGTCTCCAAGGAGAAGGTTAAACTGAACGGGAAGGTATATCTTTCCCATGTTGTGCTGGAACGCCAGACACTTTACAGCATCTGCAAGGCCTATGGCGTTACGGAAGATGACCTTTACGAGGCCAATCCTTCCCTGCGGGAAACCGGGCTGCAGAAGAACGCCATCCTGCTCATCCCCTTCCGGGAGAATGCCGTTCAGGAGAACAGCGGAGAAAGCGCTGTCCAAAAGCAGACGGAGACCTCTTCCTATACCGAGCATACGGTCAAATGGTACGAGGACATTGAGGATATCGCCCGCCGTTACGACGTGACGGTAAAGGAAATCATGGACTTGAATGGTCTCAAGAGCAAAAAACTGAACACCCGTCAGGTATTGAAGATTCCCGTGAAGACCGTTGCCGTCGTTCCTGTAACGGAAGTCGAAGACGATGAGAACGACAAAACCGGCGAAGTGGAAACGGTCGAGCCCGAAAAAAGTGAAGACCGCGTCCAGACCCAGGAACTTCAGGCTCCGGAAGTTTCCGACACGGACCTCCTGAACCTCCGCTCACGCGATGTGGTGGATTTCTCCCTTGTCCTTCCCCTGCGCGCCAGCGGCAAGCCCAGCGAAGTGAACATGGACTTCTACTCCGGCGTGCTCCTTGCCCTGAAGGACCTGGAAGCCGAAGGACTCAAAGTGCAGGCCCACGTGTATGACCTTTCTGCCGGGCTGCCCCCTGTTGACGCCCTTGTCCGGAGCGACTTCGTCCTGGGTCCCGTCGCATCCAGGGACCTGGAGGCCATCCTGCAGCGGGTGGACGGACGTGTCCCCGTAATTTCACCCCTGGACCAGAAGGCGTCTTCCCTAAGTACTTTCTACCACAACTTCATCCAGGTTCCCACCGCTGTGGACAATCAGTATGACGACTTGGGCCAGTGGGTGAAAGACGATGCCGATGAGAACGACAAGATTATTCTCATCACGGAAAAAGGCGCCGGCAGCGTCACGGCTTCCGTCGCCATCCGCAGTGCTCTCGCCCGTCGGGAACTCTCCTACGACATCCTCAACTATGCCATCGTAGAAGGCCGCGGCATTCCCGCCATCCTCACCGGTTCCATGACGAAGGACGGCACCAACCGTGTCGTGGTCGCTTCCGAAAGCGAAGCCTTTATCGGCGATGTCGTCCGCAATCTCGGCATCATGCTGGGCAAGGGCTATGATATCGTCATGTATGCCCCTTCCAAGGTGCGCACGTTCGACACCATCGAAGGCAGCGCTTACCACGATGCTTCGCTGCACATCTCCACTTCCTACCATGCCGATTATTCCTCCGACGATGTGGACCGCTTTACCCGGGCCTACCGAGCCCTGTTCCGTACGGAGCCTTCCCAGTTTGCCTTCCAGGGTTATGATACCGCCCGCTATTTCATTGTCCGCGCTGCCCGATATGGCATTGCCTGGCCGGAACGGCTGAGCCATGAAAGAGGCACCGGGCTTCACACGGATTTCCTTTTCGACACTGACAACAACGGCAACCACCACAATGTGGCGGTACGCCGCATCGTTTTTAAGAAAGACTACACCACCGTCCTGCAAAAATAGAACAAAGACACATGGAACATGTAAAGACGCTGATCCTGGGCGGCGGCCCTGCCGGTTTTACGGCCGCCATCTATGCAGCCCGAGCCAATATTTCCCCCGTCGTCTATGAAGGCATCCAGCCCGGCGGGCAGCTTACCACGACCACCATCGTGGAAAATTTCCCCGGTTTTCCGGAGGGGGTCGATGCCAATACGCTCATGGAAAACATGCGGCAGCAGGCCCGTCATTTCGGGGCCGATGTCCGTCAGGGTACGGCTACGGCCGTACATCTGGACAAACGTCCCTTTCGCATCACCATCGATGCCGAGAAAGAAATAGAAGCCGAAACCCTGATTATCGCCACCGGCGCCCAGGCCCGTTATCTGGGCCTCCCCTCCGAAGAGAAGTTCAAGGGAGCGGGCGTATCAGCCTGCGCCACGTGCGACGGATTCTTCTACCGGAAACGCACCGTTGCCGTTGTGGGCGGCGGTGATACGGCCTGCGAAGAGGCTCTGTACCTCGCCAGCCTGGCCAAGAAAGTATATATGATTGTACGCAGGGATGTTTTCCGTGCATCCAAGATTATGCAGGAGAAGGTTCTTGCCACCGGTAATATCGAAGTGCTTTGGAATTGCAACACGCAGGAAGTCCTGGGAGACGCGATGGGGGTCACCGGCGCCCGTCTCCTCCGCAAGGATGGCACCGTTTTTGACATCGCCATCGACGGGTTCTTCCTGGCTATCGGCCATACGCCGGCATCGGCCCTTTTCGCCCCCTGGCTCAAGCTGGACGAGAACGGTTACATCCTCACCGAAGGCAAGAGTTCCCGCACCAGTGTCCCCGGGGTATTCGCCGCCGGAGATGTCCAGGATTCCCGTTACCGCCAGGCCGTCACAGCGGCCGCGTCAGGATGCATGGCCGCTCAGGATGCGGAAAAATTCCTGTTGGAGCATGTTAACGCATAAAATCATGAATAAACTCAAATTCACAGCCCTCGCGGTGCTTCTTCTGAGCCTTTTCGCCTGCAAGAGCCAGTACGAAATCCTCCTGTCCTCCAATGACGTGGATGCCAAGTACAAGGCCGCCATGGAGTTATTCAATGACAAGAAGTATCAGAAGGCTGCCCAGTTGTTCGAATCGATGGCCGTACTCACCAGCGGGACCGCCCGGGACGACACGGTCCAGTACTACTGGGGTCTGTCCAACTACCGCAACAAGGATTACTTTACGGCCGAATCCAATTTCGACCGATTCGTGCAGAATTTCCCGCGCAGCCCCTTTGCCGCCGACGCGGCTTTTTACCGTCTGGACTGCCTGTACCGTGCCACCTACCGCTGGGAACTGGACCAACTTCCCACCCGGACCTGCATGGCACACATCACCGAATACATGCGGGAAAATGCAGACGACGACGTCCACATCGAAGTCTGCCGCAAAATGCTGGCTGACCTGCAGGACCGCCTGGACCGAAAGGACTTCGAGGCAGGCCGCCAGTATTACCACATGGAGCAGTATCCGTCGGCCCGCATCAAGCTGCTCAATGTACTCAAGACCAACGCCAACAACAATTACCGGGAGGATGTGCTCTACTACACCGCCATGTCTTCGTACCATTATGCCCGATTGAGCGTCTGGCAGAAGCAGAAGGAGCGCTATCTCGTCTTTGTGGACGACTATCTCAATTTCGTCGGTGAGTATCCCGAGTCCCATTACCGCAAGGAATTGGACGGCATTTACCGTCAAGTACAGAAAATCCTGGGAAAAGACGGTGTGGCCGAGGATGAAAAACCAAATGAAAAATAATTGAAACTTGTTGTCTGCCCACCGGGTATCTTATATAGACAACACTATTTTTGACAATGGATAACAAGAAGAAAGTCCCTGTGAACACCGTTACGCGCGACATCAAGAACCTCGCCGCGCCCACCGGCAACATCTACGAATCCGTCGTGATTCTTTATAAACGCGCCAACCAGATCGCCGTCGCCGAGAAGAAAGAACTCATGAAGAAACTGGACGAGTTCCGCGGAGACCGCGACACCATGGAAGAGGTCTTCGAGAACAAGGAGCAGATTGAAATCTCCAAGTACTATGAGCGCCAGCCCAAGCCGGACCTCGTAGCCATTGCAGAATTCGAAAACGGAGATTTGTTCTATCGCAAGGCACAAAACGATAATCCCATCGACATCTCTAGCGGCGAATAGGCTATGCTTTACAGCCTCTCCGTCTCGAACTACATTCTGATCGGCTCTCTGGAAACGCAGTTTCCGGAGGGTCTTATCATTATAAGCGGAGAGACGGGGGCCGGTAAATCCATCCTCCTTGGGGCCCTTTCACTGGTTCTCGGCGCCAAGGCAGACGCCTCCATGGTAGGCCCTCACGGCGATAATTGTGTGGTAGAAGCGGAATTCGGCCTGGATGACGATATCCGGAGCATTCTCGAAGAAGCAGACCTTCCCACGGAAGGAGACCGCATCATCCTCCGCCGGACCGTGGCCAAAAGCGGACGTTCCCGGAGTTTTGCCAATGACGAACCTGTCAGTGTCAATGTGCTTCAGGACCTGGCCTCCCGCCTGGTGGACATCCATTCCCAACACCAGACGCTCCGCCTGTCGGACGAGCGCTTCCGGATGGAAGCCCTGGACCTCTGGACCGGAGCCGAAGCGGAGCGCAGGCAGTGCAGCCGGGCCTGGACGGCCCTTCTGGAGAGTCGGCGCGAATTTGCTTCGCTTGAACAGCGGCTGGACCGCGCCCGGGAAGAGCAGGAGTACAATCATGCCCGCTGGGAGCGGCTGGACCGCGCCCATCTGCAGGAAGGAGAAATGGAAGCCCTGGAAAGTGAGCAGAAACAACTTTCCCATGCCGAAGAAATCAAGGAAAACCTCTGTTCTGCAGAGCGTATCCTGACGCCTGAGAATGGAGAGAGCCTTTCGCAGAGTCTCCGCGAGAGCGCCAAACGGCTGGAGAAGGTCTGCAGTTTTATTCCTGGACTGGAAGCCCTGGCACAGCGTCTTACATCGGCCCGCCTGGAGGTGGAAGACATCGCGGCCGAAGTGGCTGCCGTAAACGAACGTACGGAAGCTTCGCCCGAAAGGCTTCAGGAAGTGGAAGACCGTCTTTCCCTTTTGTACGAGCTGATGCAAAGGCACGGAGTGGGAACGGTTGAAGAACTGATTGCCCGGAGAGACCAGCTGGAAAGCCTCGTGATGGATGCCACGCAGCTGGTCTCGGAAGTGGAGAAAGCACGGAAAGCCGTTGAAGAGAATACGCGCCTTTACGCTGAAAGCAGTGAGCGCCTGCACCGTCTTCGCGAAAAAGGGGCACAGGGGTTTGCCGCGGCCATCCTGAAGGAGCTCCATGCCCTGGATCTGGACCACGCCCTCTTCCAAGTCCAAGTGGAAGAGGCCCCCCCCGGAGCCGATGGCCGTGACGCCGTCCGCTTCCTCTTTTCCTCCACCGGACATACCCCCTCTGACGTGACGAAAGCGGCCTCCGGAGGCGAATTGTCCCGGATCATGCTCAGCCTCAAGGCCGTCATGGGCCGTTTCAAGCGGATGCCCACGCTGGTTTTTGATGAGATCGACACCGGCGTCTCCGGCAGCACGGCCGACAAGATGGGCACCCTCGTTTGTGCCATGGGAGCCGACATGCAGGTTTTTGCCATCACCCATCTGCCCCAGGTAGCCGCCAAGGGGAACGCCCATTACCTGGTATCCAAAGCCGGCGATGTAACCTCGGTGCGGTGCCTCGATGAAGAAGGCCGCGTGCAGGAACTGGCCCGGATGCTCTCCGGATCCACGATCACGCCCGCCGCCATCGCCAACGCTCAAGCCCTTTTGCACCCCAGCCTATGATCGCCGCACCCCAGCCCTCCTCCACCCTGGAGGAATTCCGGACACAGCTCCGCAGACACAACCTCAAAGCCACGCGGCAGCGCCTGGCCGTGCACGAAGTGATGATGGAACTGGGCCATGCATCGGCCGACATAGTCCGGGAACAATTGGAAAGCCGCGGCTCCAAGGTGACGGTCGCTTCCGTGTACAACATCCTCTCGCAGCTGGCCGACCTCCGAATCTACAGCCGTCGTCTGTCGGCCACCAACAAGATGTTCTTCGACATCAATACCACGCACCACATCCATCTGTACGACCGCGAGAACCATACGTTCCGCGACATTATGGACGATGAACTCCAAAGCCTTGTAAGCGCGCACATGAAGCGGCGCAAATTCCGCGGCTATACCATTGAAGATATTGACATACAATTAATTGCAAGGCCAACCGGCCGCAAACCCAAAAACGCATGAAAAAGTTTTTACTCCCCATCGCCCTCTGCCTCTGCATGGCAGCCGCATCTTCCTGCCTGAAGGAGAGCACCTTCAGCGTCACCAACTACCAGGATTTCGCCACTTCCTACCAGCAGACCCTTGTCACGGACCAGGGTGCCACCCTCCATGTGGTGCAAAACCAGACGGGGAGTGAAGCGTGGAAACAGGAAGGAAGCCGTTTTTACATCCTCTGCGACATCCAGAACCGGGAAATGGAGATTGTCCTGAAGCAACTTCTGCCCGTCGAAATCCTTCCTGCGAAGGAACTGTCACAGATAGAAAAAGAGTACACCGATCCGATTACCGTGAAAGACAGCGGCGTGGGCGGCGGTTACTTCAACCTCTTCTACTCTTATTACTACAATCCTTCCTCCAATTTTGCCCACAGAATCGAGGCATGGTGGGAGACCGCCGGCAGTGAAATCCACCTTTATCTCTTCCACGACGGCAACGGGGAAGACCCGTCCGTCATGAACGAAGACTTGCTGAAAGAAAAAGATGGCGTGATGTGCATCCCTATCTCGGAAATCCTCAAAACCGGCGAATACAACCGCCTCACCGTCACCCTCTACGAACTGAGTTCCGACAACAAAGAAGTGAAGAAGAACACCTACACGGTCTATAACATCTAAACGGTGCCCATAGAAGCAAAAAAGCAGCCTTTCGAAGGGCTGCTTTTTT
>ONTQ01000030.1 GCA_900320795.1 uncultured Bacteroidales bacterium | reverse complement strand
TCATCGACGAAGAGGGCTGGTTCCAGGGCATCGAGCCCTTCCTCGCCATCGACGACCCCTCTGTCGAGCCCCTGTGGCGCTATATGCCCGTCGAGCTCATCGACAGCGCCGCCAACGCTTCCGTCGCGCTCGGAGAGATTCCGGGAGCCGTTATCGGCATTGTACGCCATGGGACCCTCGTTTACGAGAAAGCTTTCGGCTACAAGTCGCTGGAGCCCGTCAAAGAGCCGATGACGACGGAAACCCTCTTCGACCTGGCCTCCCTTTCCAAATGCGTGGGAACCACCCTCTCGGTCATGCAGTTGGTAGAGCGGGGACAGCTTCGCCTGATGGATCCCGTGAGCCGCTATATCCCCGGTTTTCTGCCCTGGGTGGATTCCGGGACAGGGGAGAAGGTGGAAATCACCGTACAGCATCTTCTGACGCATTCCTCCGGGCTGGACGCCTATGCCGATGTGGCCGCGTATGTGAAGGAATCCGGCGCCGGAACCCCGGAAGCCTTTATCGGCTATATTGCCGCAAGGGCCGGGCGCAATTTCCGCCCCGGAACCGCCCAACTGTACAGTTGCCTCAATTTTGTGACGCTCCAGCACATTCTCCAGCGCATTACCGGACAGCGGCTCTGTGACTATGCCCAGCAGCACATCTTCGATGTCCTGGGCCTGGAGCATACCACGTATTTCCCGCTGGACGGTGCTCCGGTGAAGCCGGAACTTGCCGCCCTCTGTGCCCCCACGGAGGTTCAGGAAGACGGACTGCCGCTGGTGGCGGCCGTGCACGACCCCATCGCCCGCATCATCAATCAGGGTAATTCCGGCAACGCCGGGGTGTTCTCCAATGTGGAGGACCTGGCCGTGATAGCCGCGTCGCTTCTGGGAGACGGCAGTTGGAACGGTCGCCGCATCCTGGCTCCGCAGACGGTGAGGAAGATGTTCGAGGTGCCCTCCATCAACGCGCCCGAAGTGGCCCGCGCCCTGGGCTGGGATACGTATTATACCGGCCCCTATACCAGCGGGGACATCTTTGAAACGGAAAACCTGCGCGGCCACACGGGCTACACAGGTACTTCCATCATTCTGGATCCGGATACCGATACGGCTGTCATCATCCTCACCAACCGTGTCCATCCACATGACGGCGGATCGGTGGCCCGCCTGAGGGCCGTGGTGGCCAGCATCGCTGCCGCGGCTATCCGTTAACGAAGCCGCAGAAAACTGTATCCAAAGCGCTTGCAGGCGGCTTTCTCCAGTTCTTCCCGGTCGTCGGGATGGGCTATGGAAATCAGGAGTTTGGCCCTTTCGGCCAGGCTCTTTCCTCTCAGATAGACGATGCCGTATTCCGTGGCCACAAACTGGGTTTGGAAACGGGTGGTGACAACGCCGGCTCCGGGGGTGAGGGTGGGAACAATCTTGGCTTTTCCCTTGGCGGTCCGGGAGGGAAGGGCGATGAAAGTGCGTCCTCCTTCGGCCAGGGCGCAGCCGTACATGAAGTCGTGCTGGCCACCGACGCTGGAGAAAATCATCTCGCCGATGGAATCGGCACAGATCTGGCCGGTGAGGTCCACTTCGATGGCGGAGTTGATGGCGCAGGCGCGGGGATTCTGGGCAATCAGGAAAGGATCGTTGGTGTAGGCCACGTCGAAGAACTCCATAGTGGGGTTGTGGTCTATGTATTTGTACATTTCCTTGGAGCCGATGGCCAGGGCGGCCACGCTGACGCCGGGATGCACTTTCTTGAGGGAATTGTCAATGACGCCTTCCTTCATGAGGCGGATGACACCGTCGGTCATGGCTTCCGTGTGCAGTCCAAGGTGCTGGTGGTGCTTGATGCCGTTGAGAACGGCATTGGGGATGCCTCCTACGCCGATTTGAAGGCAGGCGCCGTCCGGAATCTGCGAGGCTACGTTGGCGCCGATGGCCGCTTCGATGGGCGTAGGCTCTCCGAACACCATGCCCAGCGGCGGTTCCTCGGTATAGACGGCGGCAGAAATTTCCGACTCGTGAATGAGGCACTTGCCGTAGAGGTAGGGGATGTTGGGACTCACCTGTGCAATCACCACGCGGGCGCATTCCACGGCCGAAACGGCGATATCGGCCGATATGCCGTAACTGAGATAGCCGTTCTCATCCGGAAGGGAACAGTTGATAAAGGCCACATCCACAGGCATTTCCCTGCGTCGGAAAAGGCCTGGGACTTCCCCCAGGAAGGCGGGGGTCATGGTTCCGTAGCCGGCGGCAATATGCTTGCGCTGGTCGCCGCTGATGAAAATGCTGTTCACCAGGAACGAATCCTTGTATTCAGGTTTGCAGAAAGGGGCCTCGGCGGCTGTGACGTTAAAACCGCAGACAATCTGTACATCCCGGAGTTCCTCGTGACGGCGGGCCAGGGCTTCCTGCAGAATGACGGGTACGGACGTGCCGCCCTGACAGACGACGGTATCTCCGCTCCGGACCAGTTTGACGGCTTCGTCGGCGCTTACGTATTTCATGATTCCACCAATTTTACAAAGAGTTTCAGATGATCGTCCAGTAGATGGAAGTCTTCATCGTTGAGAAGACGCGACACACAGACGCGGATGCCGCACTGGCCGCTTCCCGTCGTGTTGAGCGGAATGGCTACCACGCCGCAGCGGAATAGGGCTTCCAGAAGATCGCGGTTGGACATGTCCTTGTACTCTACGGTGTAGAAGAAACCGTCGCCGATGGTCTGTTCCATGTCGCGGTCATAGACCAGATGGAAACCGTTCCGGTCGAAGATTTCCCGCGACTGGTGGGCTCGGAGACCGTAATTGCGGAGTTCCTTCACAAAATTGTACCGGCCGTCCAGACAGGCTTCGAACATGGCGGAAAGGGCGTACTGGGCACTGTGGGAGGCTCCGGAGGTGTTGATGTACAAGTAGTTGAGAATAAAGTTGTCGCCGAACTTGGCGATGCCCCATTTCTCCTTGAGGGCTGGATATTCCCGCTGGTAGAGTTTGTCGGAGATGCAAACGATGCCAATCCGCTCTCCGGCGTAGCTGAAGATCTTGGAGCCGGACAGCAGCATCACATAATTGTCCGTATAACGTGCCACCGTGCTTTGGAACGGCGGCTCGAACGGAACGGAAAGGTCCTTGCGGAAGTCCATGCAGAGGTAGGCCATATCTTCCAGGACGATGACATCGTATTTTGTGGCCAGTTCACCGATAATCTGCAACTCCTCTTCCGTGAGGCAAATCCACGCCGGGTTGTTGGGGTTGGAATACAGGATGGCGGCAATGTTGCCCTGCTTGAAATAGGATTCCAGTTTGTCGCGGAGTTTTTCGGCCCTGTATTCATAGATGTCGAACCATTCGTTCTTGATTCCCAGAATGTCCGGCTGGCGTCCGTGCGCGGAGAAGCCGGGGCAGATGTACAGGATGGTGTCCTTCCCAGGCTGCAGTTGGGAACATTCCAGTATGGAAGTGAGGCTTCCCTGCATGGATCCTACCGTGGGGACGATGCCCTTGGGGTTGATATCGATGTCGATAAACGCTTTGACAAAACGGGAGGCGTTTTCCTTGAGTTCCGGCAGTCCCTGAACAGAAGGGTAGATGGAGCATTTTCCTTCGTCCAACGCCTTTCTCTGTGCTTCGATGCCGATCGGGCAGGCCGGAATACCCGGTACGCCGAACTCCAGGTGGGAGAAAGGCTCTCCGGCTTCCTGCTCCAGCATACCGCCGATCATGGCACATTGGCGGATCGTGGTGCGTGAGATATCTTCAATTCCCATGTCCCGGAGCACCCGGTCCAGGGTTTGTTTAGGGAGCGGTTGTTTCATGGCTTATCGGTTTTGAAAGTGCGCGAGGCCGGCGTCGAATGCCTTGATATTGGATTCGACCACGGCTTCACCTTTACGGCCGAAGACGCGTCGGATGCCCTCCCGTAGCTTCTCCGGTTCCAGAATGTGCAGGACGGCGCTCATGGCTCCCAGGAGAACCATGTTGGCTCCGCGCGGGCTGCCCAGGTCCTTTGCAATGCTGTCCACATCCATCGCCAGCACTTGCGGGAAAGCATTGAGGGCTTCCATAACCTTGTCCATTTCGGGATAGTTGGGTATGTTCACCAGCGGGGTGGTGTTGGTGATAATCCAGCCGTCCGGGGCGAGATAAGGGACATAGCGCAGGGCTTCCATGGGCTCCAGCGAAACAATGAGGTCTGCTCCGCCCTTGGGAATCAGGTCGCTGTAAATCGGGGCCGATGAAAGACGGAGGTTGGACTGCACGTCGCCACCCCGCTGGCTCATGCCGTGAACTTCGGCCTGTTTGAGGTATAGGCCCTGTTCCAGGGCGGCTGATCCGATAACCGTTGCGATGGACAGGATTCCTTGTCCACCGACACCTGCAAGGATGATATCTTTTTTCATTTGACGAATCATTTTCAATGGTTTACTTTTTAGCGGCATGTCTTCTGAGGGTCTGGATGCATTCACGGCGGCAGACGATGACTGAAACGCCATGATACTCAAGTTCTTCCCGGATTACCTTTTCCATGTCCGGATAGTTCTTGGGCAGCGGAACGATGGTGCGGATATGCTCCTTCTCCACCCCGAGGCCTTCGCAGATGGCTTCAATTCGGCCCGTTCCGGCGCTGTCCTGTCCGCCTGTCATGCCTGTGGTGAGGTTATCAGAAATGCAAAGGGTTACGTCGGCCTTTCCGTTGACGGCGTCCAGCAGACCGGTCATTCCGCTGTGGGTGAAGGTGGAGTCTCCGATGACGGCTACGGCCGGCCAGGTGCCGCTGTAGGCCGCGCCCTGCGCCATGGTGAGCGACGCGCCCATTTCCACGCAGGTGTTGAGGCTGTTGAAAGGAGGCATCCACCCCAGGGTGTAACAGCCGATGTCTCCGAACACGCGGGCTCCCTTGTAGTCTTTGAGGACGTTGTTGAGGGCCGTATAGAAATCGCGGTGACCGCAGCCCTGGCAAAGTGCCGGCGGACGCGGGGCAATCACTTCTGATGAGGGATACTGCGGCAGAGCGGGGAGGCCCAGGGCTTTCCGTACGGCATCCGGATTGAGTTCTCCGTCACGCGGCAGGGTGCCGTCCAGCCGGCCGAGGATCTGGATACCGGAAGAGAAGACGCCATTCAAACGCTCCTCCACCAGCGGTTGTCCTTCTTCCATAACCAGAATGCGACGGGTCTTGGCGGCCAGTTGGCGGGCCAGCTCCCTCGGGAAGGGATACTGGGACACTTTCAGAACCGGGTACGGGCAACCCTCCGGATAATTCTCCATCAAGTAATTGTAGGCAATACCGCAGGCGATGATGCCCAGGCTGTTGTCTTTCCCTTCCGTGAGGAAATTGTACGGAGAGGTAACGGCATCTTCCTCGAACAGGGCGTAGTCCCGGATCAGTTCCCGGTTCCTCACACGTGCATTGACCGGAAGGGTGACCCACTGGCGGGGCTTCTCCGGGTAATGCAGGGTGTTCTGTTCCCGGATGTCCTCTCCGTTTTCCACCACAGCCCTGGAGTGGGCCATGCGGGTGGTGAGGCGCATCAGCACCGGGATACCTCGCTTCTCGGAATAGTCGAAGGCGTCGCGGGCCATCTGATAGGTTTCCTGCTGGTTGGAGGGCTCGAAGACAGGCATCATGGCGAAGGCTCCGTAAAAGCGGGAATCCTGTTCATTCTGTGAACTGTGCATGGACGGATCGTCGCAGGATGCGATGATTAGACCACCGTTGGCCCCCGTCATGGCTGAGCCCATGAAAGGATCGGCACAGACGTTCAGTCCTACATGCTTGAAACATACCAGAGCGCGTTTGCCGGCATAGGACATGCCCAAGGCCGCTTCCATGGCCGTCTTTTCATTGGAAGACCAGTCGCAGTGCACTTTCCGTGCAGCTGTGAGCGGATGGATTTGGATGTATTCCGTAATTTCCGTAGAAGGGGTTCCGGGATAGGCGTAAACGCCGGAAAGACCCGCGTGGAGGGCGCCGAGTGCCAGCGCTTCATCTCCCAGTAACAGATTCTTTTGAGCCATATTTTAAACCGATTACTAATTTCGTGTTATTCAAACTACAAAGTTAAACTTTTGAAGCAAATATCCAAATTTTCTTTAAACTTTAAATCACCTCATCTGTGATTGCTAATTGCTTGATAATGAGTTTGATAAACAAAATTCCTCGTCGCAAAATGTGACGAGGAATAGTATGGAACATTCTGAAAAACAGAAAGTTAGTTGTCACTCATCTACCCCAGAAAACTCAGGAGAATACCGGCGGCTACGGCCGACCCGATGACACCGGCCACATTGGGTCCCATAGCATGCATGAGGAGATGGTTGGTGGGATCGATTTCACGGCCCACTGTCTCGGAAACGCGGGCGCTGTCCGGAACGGCGGATACACCGGCGTTGCCGATGAGCGGATTGATTTTCTTTGCGGGGTTCTTGATGAAAAGATTCATGATTTTCACAAAGAGGACGCCGCAGGTGGTAGCAATCACGAAACTCAGGAGGCCCAGTCCGAAAATGAGGATGGACTTGACGCTGATGAACTTGTCGGCCTGGGTGGAGGCTCCGACGGTAAGGCCGATGAGGGTGGTCACCACGTCAATGAGCGGACCGCTGGCGGTATTGGCGAGGCGCTTGGTCACGCCGCTTTCCTTCAGGAGGTTACCGAAGAAGAGCATGCCCAGCAGGGGCAGTCCAGACGGAACGATGAAAGCGGTGATGAGGAAACCCACGATGGGGAAGATAATCTTTTCTTTCTTGGAAACCGTACGCGGGGCGGGCATGTGGATGACCCGTTCCTTCTTGGTCGTGAGCAGGAGCATGATCGGCTTCTGAATCACCGGCACCAGCGCCATGTAAGAATAGGCTGATACGGCGATGGCTCCCATCAGGTCAGGGGCCAGTTTGGAACTGAGGAAAATGGCCGTCGGGCCGTCTGCGCCTCCGATAATGCCGATGGCACCGGCTTCATTGGGTGCAAAACCAAAGAGCAATGCCAGGAGATAGGCTCCGAAAATACCCATCTGCGCGGCGGCTCCGATGAGGATGAGCCGGGGCTGGGAGATAAGCGCGGAAAAGTCCGTCATGGCACCGATGCCCAGGAAAATGAGAGGGGGATACCAGCCCTGTTTCACGCCCTGGTACAGGATGTTGAGCACTGAACCATCCTCATATACGCCGATGTTAAGTCCCGGGAACATGGGAATGTTGCCCACGATCATACCGAAGCCGATGGGCACGAGCAGCATGGGCTCCCACTCCTTGACAATGGCCAGGGTAATGAATACCAGTCCGATGGCGATCATTACCAGGTTCTGCCAGGAGCAGTTTGCAAAACCGGTATATTCCCAGAATTGGGAAAGGGACTCGAAAATGTGTTCCATTAGGCGATGGTTACGACGGGAGCACCTTCCAGGATGCTGTCACCTTTGTTCACATGAATGGCGGTGATGGTTCCGTCTTTGGGGGCGGGAATTTCGTTCTCCATCTTCATGGCTTCCAGGACGGCGACTTTCTGTCCGGCTTTCACGGCCTGGCCTTCCTTGACGCTTACTTCCACGATAACGCCCGGAAGCGGTGAATTCACCTTCTCCCCGGCACCGGCAGGTGCGGCCGGCTTTGGGGCGGAAGGAGTGGCAGCTGCCGGAGCGGCACTCTGTACCGGGGCGGCGGGAACCGCCGCGGGAGCATTCTCCAGTTCTACCTGATAGTCGGCACCGTTCACATTTACGGATAGCATTTTACCCTCTGCTTCGCCAATGGTTACGGCGTAGTCTTTCCCATTGATTTTGAACTTATATGATTTCATAACACTGTTGTTTGTATCAATAACAATACTATTACCTATTTGGTAACCTTCTTAAATTCAGCTTCTTGTCGTTCCATTCGCTTTCTTTTCTGCGGATGGTGATAATGCCGGGTTCCGCATCATGTACGGCTTCGGTGAGGTATAGATGAATGGCCGCGGAAATAGCGGCATAGGTGTCTCCTCCTTGCTCCATGTCCAGTGCCAGGGCAATCGCGGCCGCTACGGCTGATTCTTCGCTTCCGTTTAAAACGACATGCTTCTTCTTTTTGGGGGAAACGTCTCCTTTCGCCGCTACGGCCTTTTTCTTGGCCGGGCGGTCAAACAGTACCCAGAAAAGGAACCAAAGGATGGCCAGGGCGCTGAATACCACGCTTACGGAAACGACGGTGAGAATCCAGCCGTGCGGGTCCCGCTCTTTCATAAGTTCGCCCTTGGTAGCGGCATTCTGATTTCCGTTGATGATGCCGGGAGAGGGAGCTGCGGGTTCCTGAACCGCCGCGAATTGTTGCTGGCGGATGTCCGGAGCCAGTTTGATGACCGATTTCCCGACAGGGATTCCGGCGGGAATTTGCAGGGAGTCGATGACCGTACGTCCGTCGTTGGAAACGAGATAGACGGTTTTTCCGGGCGCCAGGGTGAATCCGGCATAGAAAGTGCCGTCATGGCCATTCCCGCTGCAGTAAAGGATGATGGTCTGGCGCGGGCCCAACTTGGTACGGAGGTCGCTCCTGGGAATCAGACTTTTCCGGAGATTGGTACGGTCGTCCGTCAGGAAACAGCCGCCGAAATTCACCGTTCCGGTGGATTTGTTGTATAATTCCACCCAGCCGCTCCTGCGTCCGTAGTCGTCCAGGATGCCGGTAGAATCCGGCTGCGCCAGCGCCTCGGAGATAATGAGGTCGCTGACGTTCTGGGCATGCAGGGCCAGGGCCGATACCAGGAGGAACAGAATGCTCGTGAGGAGTTTTCTCATGGTTTACAACGGCAGGTTATCGTGTTTCTTGGCTGGAACGGAGGCCTGCTTGCTGGCAAGCTGTTCCAGGGCGCGAATAATGCGGAAGCGTGTGTTACGCGGCTCGATCACGTCTTCAATGTAGCCTTTTTGGGCAGCTTGGTACGGATTGGAGAAGAGATCTTCGTATTCCTTCTTTTTCTCTTCGAAAATGGCGGTGGCCTGCTCCGGGTTCTCCTTCATTTCCTTGGCGTGGAGGACGTTCACGGCGCCATCGGCCCCCATGACGGCAATCTGGGCACTGGGCCAGGCATAATTGACATCGCCGCGAAGCTGCTTGCAGCTCATGACGATATGGGCGCCTCCATAGGCTTTGCGGAGCGTGACGGTGACCTTGGGGACCGTAGCCTCGCCGTACGCATACAAGAGCTTGGCGCCGTTGGTGATGATGGCCCCGTATTCCTGTTGGGTGCCGGGAAGGAAGCCGGGAACATCCACCAGGGTGACCAGGGGGATGTTGAAGGCATCGCAGAAACGCACGAAACGGGCTGCCTTGCGACTGGCGTTGATGTCCAGTACACCAGCCAGCACGCCGGGCTGGTTGGCGACAACGCCCACGCTGCGGCCATTCATATGGGCGAAACCTACGATGATATTCTTGGCAAAATCCTTGTGAACCTCCAGGAAGCGTTCGTCATCTACGATGCTCCGGATTACCTGGTACATATCATAGGATTTGTTGGGATTGTCGGGAATGACGGTGTTGAGGGCGTCGTCCACGCGGTTCACCGGGTCGGCAGTTTCCACGAAGGGGGCCGATTCCAGATTGTTCTGCGGCAGGAACGAGAGAAGTTCACGGATGGTGGCGATGGCTTCCTTCTCATTTTCAGCGGCAAAATGGGCCACGCCGCTCTTGGAAGCGTGGACGGATGCGCCGCCCAGTTCCTCCTGGCTCACCTCCTCGCCGGTGACGCTCTTCACGACGGCCGGGCCCGTAAGGAACATGTAGGAAGTATTCTTGACCATAAGGGTAAAGTCCGTGAGGGCGGGGGAATAAACCGCACCGCCGGCACAGGGTCCCATGATGGCACTGATCTGGGGGACTACACCGGAAGCCAGGATATTGCGTTCGAAGATTTCTCCGTAGCCGGCCAGGGCATCGATCCCTTCCTGGATGCGGGCGCCGCCCGAATCATTGAGGCCGATGCAGGGGGCGCCGTTACGGACCGCCATGTCCATGACTTTGCAGATTTTTTCGCTCATGGTCTTGGAGAGGGATCCGCCGCTTACTGTGAAATCCTGGGCGAAAACATAGACCAGACGGCCCCCGATGGTGCCGCAACCGGTGACGACGCCGTCTCCGTCGGGATGGCTTTTCTCCATGCCGAAATTCGTGCAACGGTGCTGCACGAACATGTCATATTCTTCAAAACTGCCTTCGTCTAGCAGCAGAGACAGGCGCTCCCGGGCTGTAAGTTTTCCTTTGGCGTGTTGGGCTTCGATGCGTTTTTCGCCGCCTCCGAGGCGGGCTTTTGCCCGACGCTCCACCAGTTTTTGAATGTTATCCGTCTGGATGCTCATATTGTTTGGTTTCTAATCTTGCAAAGATAGCAATTATTTGAACATTTTGTCCACGTCTTTCACGGCATCGGGGAGGGCAAATACGGCAACGCGGTCGTAAGGCTCTATCCGTGAATGGCCTACGGCGATGAAACTGTCACCACCGCGGATGACACCGCCGATGATGGCATTGGCCGGGAATTCGATGTCTTTCAGGATGCTCCTGGTGATGCGGGAACCGGGAGCGGCCGTGTATTCCAGCACCTCGGCATCTGTTCCGCTTACATAGCGTACGGACCGTACTTTGTCCGAGAGGGTGAACTTGAAAATACGGCTGGCCGTAATCAGTTTCTTGTTGATGACGGTATCGACGCCCATTTCTTCTGCCAGACGCAGGTACTCAAGGTTCTCCACCTGGGCGATGACGCGGGAAACCCCCATTTTCTTGGCCACTACGCAGGAAAGGATGTTGATTTCGTCATTTCCGGTGAAAGCCAGCACGGCCTGGTAACTGCGGATGTCTTCGTCCTGGAGGAAATCGGAATTGCGGGCATCGCCGCAGACAACGGTTACATTATCCGGAAGGACTTCTGACAGGTGCCGGGCGTGATTCCGGTCTACCTCGATGAGTTTGATGTCATCGAGTTTCTGTTCGGCGAGCCGCTCAGCTACCATATGGCCGATCTCGCTGCCACCCAGGATCATCACCCGGCGGATGTCAATCTTGTCCTTACCCAGGAATTTCATAAGGGCGGGCATGCCGTCCCGGCGGGAAATGATGTATAAGTAATCGTGGAATTTGAAGGTGGTGTCGAATTTGGGGATGATGGTCTTTCCGCCACGGGAAATGGCGACGATACGGAAATCGGATGCGGATTCGATGTTTTTAACCGCGTGGGCGAATTCCGTCACATTCATGTCCAGGAGCGGGGAGTCGTCATCCAGTTTGAAGACCGAGAGCTGCAGTTTGCCCCGGGCAAAATCCAACGTGTCCGTGGAGGCGCTGCTGCGGAGCATGTCGGCGATTTCATCACTGGCGCTCTTTTCCGGGAAAAACATCATGTCCATCCCCATGTCCTTAAACAGCAACTTGTTCTCGGGTGAGAGATAAGCCTCATCGTCAATACGGGCAATCACACGTTTGCTCCCCAGTTTTTTTGCCAGAAGGGCGCTCACGATATTGACGCTCTGGTCCATATTGGGGTTGACGGCGATGAAAAGGTCCGCCCCGGCGCAGCCGGCTTCTTTCAACAGGCTGATGGTGGACGGAGGCCCCTGGATGGTAACGACATCGGCCTGCGAGGAGAGAGAGCGGATGCGGCCGGCATCCGCATCGATGACGGTGATCTCGTTGGATTCCACGCTGAGCATTTTCGCGAGGTGGGAACCTGTCTGCCCGGCGCCTTCAATGATAATTTTCATAGGCCTAGTTGCTTACAATCTGACAAATATACTATTTTTTTCCCAATAGCGCCTTCAGGACGACGGCTTTGTCTACGAGACCTTCCGGAACATGGGGCTCCTGCGGGATGGTCCCCGGCCGACGCAGTTGCCTGTATTCCTTGTGGGCATGGATCACGGCCCGGTATAAGCTCCACCGGCCTGTGACCAGGTACACCAGGGCTGATCCTCCGTCCAGGCACATCCGTACGAAAATGCGTTTCCCGGCTTTTTTGCGGGCTTTTTCAACCGGCAATCCCTGCGCTGCAAAGGTGGCAGGAAGGTTGTTCTCCAGAAGGAGCAGGTTGTTCCGGAAATTGAGCCTCAGTTTGAAAGGGGATTCATTGGGAAGCGTGCCACCGCCGATGTGATAGACACGGGAGGAGGGGACCATGGTCACCTTCCAGCCGTGAAGCTGCATCCTCCAGCAGAGGTCGATTTCTTCCATGTGCGCGAAAAAACGTTCATCCAGGCCGCCCAGGTCCTTCCATACACGGGAACGTACCAGCAGGCAGGCGCCGCTCACCCAGAGCACATCCGCCGGAGAATCGTACTGCCCCTGATCTTTTTCGATTCTCTGCAGGATGCGGCCCTGGCAGAACGGATAACCGTATCGGTCCAGCAGACCGCCGGCCGCACCGGCATATTCGAAATAGTCCCGGCGGGAATAGGAAATCAGTTTCGGGCCGCAGGCTCCGCAATCCGGATGGTGGTCCATCCACTCCACCAGCGGATCCAGCCAGCCTTCCGGCACCTCGATATCGGAGTTGAGAAGGACGAAATAATCGGCCTCCAGCGCCTTAAGGGCACGGTTATAGCCTCCGGTAAAACCGAAATTCTTCTCCAGGACAATGAGGGGGATCTCAGGATACTCCTTTTCCATCATCTGGACGGATCCGTCGCCGGATGCGTTGTCAGCTACGATCACCTGTGCATCCCGTCCTTCGCAGGAGGCGATCAGACCCGGAAGGAACTTACGGAGGTAATCCTTTGTGTTGTAATTGAGAATGACGACGGCCGTTTTCATAGACTATGCGCTGACATCTACGTCGCGGAAAGCGAGGGTGGGGATAAGTTTGGAAAGGCAGGGACGCGCGTCATCGGCCGTGGCGATGAGATTCCCCCACAGACGGAGGAAATTACCGGTGATGAGCATTTCCCTGACAGGATGTACGGGATGTCCGTTCCGGAAAAGGAATCCCTCGATTCCGTACGAGAAGTTGCCGGTGGCGGGATTGGAATTGCCGCCGTTGAAGCCCGTGACCAGGATACCGTCTCCCACCTGGTCCATCAGCTGTTCGCGGGTCTTGCTGCCGCCTACGGGAAGCAATTTGACACGGGTGGCATCCTCGATGGTCGGATTGGCTTGCATCTTGGCGGCGATGTACGTGTTCAGGAAGTAGGTCTTGACCACGCCCTTTTCGATGACGGGGATTTCACGGGTTGCAACGCCCTCGCTGTCAAAAAGGCGGCAGCCTGTGTCGCCGGGTGTGATCGGCTGGTCCAGGATGGTAAGGCTCTCCGGAAAAAGCCGTTTTCCAAGGCTGTCCGCAAGGAACGAATTCTTCTGTTGAAGAGAGAAGCCTCCCAGGGCATTGAGCACCGGCGTGAGCAGTCTGGAAGCGCATTCGGTGTCCACCACCACATTGTATTTGCCACTCTCTACGCTTCGGGGACCGATTTGTTCCACGGCGCGCCGGCAGGCAAGTTCCGCACAGTCTTTCCACTGCAGCTTTTCCAGCAGGGGAGCGGCATCCCACCAGTAACTGGAGAAATGGTTTCCTTCCGTATCTTCCACGGTGGATTCATAGCCGATCTCAAAGGAGGTTTCGGTATGGCGGGCATACAGTCCCTGGCTGTCGATGGTCAGGGAATCGAAGACGCTGTCGGAGTATTCTCCTTCCTCTGCGATGAGTTTCCATCCTTCCTGCGGCCCCTGCAACCGGTCCCAGGCGATTGAGCCCAGGGCGATTTCCTTGCGTCTTTGGGCCGACAACGTCTCATAGGCCGGGTCGTAGAGGCCCAGTTCACGGCCGGAAAGCGCGTTCTTGCACAGACGCTCCGGGGCTGGAAGATCCCGGAAACTGTCGGGCTCCAGCATTTTCACCGTTCCGATGGCTTCGTTTATGAAAGCCTCCAGCCCTTCCTTTTCCAGTTTGTTGCTGGAAAAGGCACCATACCGTCCTTCGACGAACAGCTGGACCTGCAGGCTGCGGTCCAGGGCATGGGCGGTCTTGTCCACTTCTCCCGAGAGAAGGCCGATGAGATTCATCAGGCTTTTGCTCAGGGTAATCCTCACTTTCCCGGCACCTTGCTCCAGTGCAAATTCCAGGCAGTGGCGGGCCAGCGCAATCTCTTCTTGGGTCAAAAGGGCATTGTCCATCATTATTCTCCTCCTACGATTAAGTTTCCAATCAAGACGGTAGGGATACCGCAGCTCACGGGCACGGATTGCTCTTTCCCGCAAGTCCAGGCACCGGGATCGACGGTCAGGTCGTCGGCTACGCCGCGGATGTCGGCCAGGGCGGCCGGACCGTTTCCGATGATGTTGATGTCTTTCACCGGCTGGGTCAGCCGTCCGTTTTCGATAAGGAAACCGGACTTCACATAAAAAGTGAAATCTCCTTCGCCGATCTGTACCTGCCCGTTGGAGAATTCATCTACGAAAACGCCCTTGGAGACAGCTGCGACAAGGTCTTCGGCCTTGGCCTGTCCGCTTTCCATGTAAGTGGCCCTCATACGCGGGAGGGGAGCATAGCGAAAACTCTCCCTGCGGCCGTTGCCGGTGGGGCGCACCCCGTAGTGGGCCGCGGAGATGCGGTCGTGGAGGTAGGAGGTGAGTACGCCGTCTTCCACCATATAAGTCTTCTGGCCGGGAATCCCTTCGTCGTCAAAATTCAGGGCGCCCCGGTTGCCGGAGAGGGTCCCGTCGTCGATAATCTGGATGCCTTTCGGACAAATCTGCTGTCCCATCCTGTCGGCGAAGACAGATGTGCCTTTCCGGTTGAAATCGGCCTCGAAGGCATGTCCCATAGCCTCGTGGAGGAGGATGCCGGAGGCGCCGGCGCCCATAACCACGCTCATGCGACCTCCTTTGGGCCGGCGGGCGGCGAATCGCTCGTCGATGCCGCGCACCACCTCTGCGGCCATCTCTTCAATAAGGGCGTCGGAAAGCATGTCAGCGCCCTTCCGGAAACTCCGGGAGGTGGATTTATTCTCAGTCTGGCCATTCTGTTGGAAGATGACCGACAAGGAGACGCTGCTCAAGGGCCGCGTGTCCCATTTCAGTTCACGGAAGCTGTTGTACATGAGGATGTCGCTGACCTGGAAGGCCAGGTTGGCGATGACTTTCACAATGCGGTTGTCTTTCTGTCGCACCGAGGCCTCCAGTTTCTGGAGGAAGGGGAGGAAATCGGAAAGGGGAACGCCGCGCCAGGGACGGTTCACCGGATACCGGTCCGCCGCCGGATTGGGCTCTCCGCGGCTGGGATTCCGGGTGCCGTAAGGGCTTACGTCCACGGGCTTTCCCGCAATCTGGGAGGCGGCGCGTGCGCAGGCGAGCATATCGGCCCAGGACGTGCTCTCCGAATAGGCATATCCGGTTTTTTCTCCGCTGAGGACGCGTACGCCCACGCCGAAATCGATGTGGTTACCGCCGGAAGTGACGGCGCCGTCCCGCAGCAGAAGGCTTCCGTAGGTGGTATTCTCAAAATAAAGGTCGCAATAGCTTCCGCCGCTGCAAAGGGCCTCCTGGACCAACTTTTCAAGCGTCAGGGCGTCAACCTGAAAAATATTGAAGTAATGTTCTTTAGGGTGTATCATGATCGTGGGGAATCTCAGCGTCCGTCAGGTCGTGGGAGGAGGCAGCGGGGGGAAGTGTCCCCTCAAAAGGAACTCCGTCATGCGCCAGGGTTGCCTTGGCAATTTCTTTCACAATGTATTCTGCAACGTCCCTGATGGGCGTAAGCGGTTCGATATCGTCCGTCACCAGGGAACGCACGATATTGTATCTTGCCATGTCCCGGATCACCAGCCCCTTTTTGGAGCCTTCGGCAATGACGTCGAAAGGGGGCGTGGAATTGTCGCCCAGAATCCACTTGTCGCACAGGTTCATGTAACTGTGGAAGAAGTAGTTGAGACCCATGCGATAACGCCGGCGGATGGTTTCTTCCGGGACATCGTGCCCACCGGCCCGTACCCGGGCAGCCACCCGATCTACTGCGAGATCGGGACTGGCGAGCCAAAAGTAGAGCACGGTGACATAATAGCCTTTCTCCTGGGCGCTACGCACCATTTTGATGAGCGAACGCGTGGCCAGGGTGGTTTCAATGCAGAAATCTTCCCGCCGGTCGAAGAGGTATTTGACCTTTCGGAGCATCAGGCGACTCGCCGTGATATAGGCACTTTCCGGGGAGAAGGGGGAAAGATGTTTGGCGAATTCGTCAGAATTCACGAACTCGCTACAGTCCAGCAACTCCGGGAGAACACCGTACGATGCCGTGGTTTTCCCGGAGCCGTTAGGACCAGATATTATATATAGCCTGGGCACTGGGTGCCGTTTTCTTTAGGATGCGGTTGCTTCGTTGATTTTTTTCATCATGGCGAACATGATGGCACCGGCAATCACGCACAGAGCCATCAGGATGGCCCAGTTGGCCCACAGGGGAACGTTGTTCCAAAGGAGACCGGGAATGGAGCTGAGGTAGTTGCCGATGGCCGTGGAGGCGAACCACAGGCCCATCATGAGACCCTTGTATTTGGGCGGAGCTACCTTGGTGACGAAGGAGATGCCCATGGGGCTCAGCAGCAGTTCGGCGAAAGTGAGCACCAGATAGGTGGAAATCAAGTACATGGGAACCACGGGATCCGGGGCGACGGTGCCCTGCAAATCGGCAGGAGAAGGCTGGCCCAGCGAGCCCATTACCATGATAAGGTAACCGAGGGCAGCAACGAACATGCCCAGGCCGATTTTAACCGGAGCGGAAGGCTCTTTGCCCTTGCTGGCCAAGGCGCTGAAGATGGCCATGGAGATCGGGGTGAGGAATACTACGTAGAACGGGTTGAACTGCTGGAAGAGCTGCGGCTCAATGGAAAGCGGATCCGGCATGCCGGAATAAATCCAATAAGCGCCGCCCCACAGAAGGGCGGTGATGAGGCCGCTGATGAGCTTTCCTTTCTTGGTTTCAGACTGGAAGGTGGCGAAGAGGGTGTAGATGCTGACGGCGATGAGCGCCAGAATCCAGATGTTGAATCCCAGACGGGTGGCGCCGGTTGCAAACGGCAGGGTGTAGTCACGCGCGAACCAGGTGAGGGACTGACCGTTCTGGTGGAAAGCCATCCAGAAGAAGATGACCACGGCAAATACCATGATGAGGGCGGTAATGCGGTCTTTGGTCTGCTTGGGGGTGAGTTCGGCGACGGGAGCGTTGGTGGCGGCAGCCTGCTTGGCATTTACATCGGCATGCTTGAACCAACTGCGGCAGGCGAAGTAGATGGCGATGGAAATGACCAGGGACACGCATGCGACGGCGAAGCCCATGTTATAGGCCGATGACAGATGTTCAATGTAATAGGAACTGAAGGCGGCGGGGTCCATGCCGGCGACACCGGCATCCGGCATCTGGGCCTGGAGTTCTGCCAGGCGGGTGGCATTGTCGGCCGTGATGGTGCCTCCGAGGGTCTGGTGAGCCAGGGCGGGGATGGCAGCCTTGTAAATGAGGCCGGCCTTGCCCATGAAGGAATTGGTGATGGCGGTGGCGGCGGAAGGAGCGAACATGGCACCGATATTGATGGCCATGTAGAAGAGCGAGAAGGCGCTGTCACGCTTGGCCGAGTATTTGGGATCATCATAGAGATTGCCCACGAGGACCTGGAGGTTTCCCTTGAACAGGCCGGTGCCGACCGAGATGAGGAGCAGGGCACCCAACATGAGCACGATGCCCATGGTATTGGCTCCGGTAGGGATGGAAAGGGCTAGGTAACCGGCGAACATCACGCAGATACCGGTAACGACGCATTTGCCGTAACCAATCTTATCGGCCAGGATACCGCCTACGACAGGCATGAAATAAACAAGGGCCAGGAAGATGGAATAAACCTGGCTGGATACGGCCTGATCCCAGCCGAACTTGGCTTGCAAGAACAGCATGAAGATGGCCAGCATGGTGTAGTAGCCGAAGCGCTCGCCGGTGTTGGCGAGTGCGAGTGCGAACAGACCTTTGGGTTGACCTTTGAACATAATATTTGTTTTTAGTTATTGGCTTATCCTTACAAATTTGGCCATAATTTCTGACTTTGCCAAATTTAATATGCCACCACAGGCGTCTGTTTGTTTATTTGGGGGGAAATAACTACATTTGTATGATTGGAATACGACAAACAACAATATACTATGAAACGTAACC
The DNA here is from genome assembly GCA_900320795.1 of uncultured Bacteroidales bacterium. Lineage (GTDB taxonomy): Bacteria > Bacteroidota > Bacteroidia > Bacteroidales > UBA932 > Cryptobacteroides. The sequence goes on along the minus strand of ONTQ01000030.1, from coordinate 4,547 downwards.
TGTTTTGGATTGCCGCCATGGCGGCCGTGCTTGTTTCCTGTGGTTCCCGTCAGGGAAAAGAGAGAGTTACCGATGTCCAGGCCCACCGGGGCGGAATGGGTCTTTATCCGGAAGAGTCCCTGGAGGCTATGCTCAATGCCGTGGATCTGGGAGTCAACACCCTGGAAATGGACCTTTGCATCACCCGGGACAAGAAAGTCATCCTGTCGCATGACAAGTACTTCCATTACCGTTATGCGTCGTATCCCGACGGTACGCCTGTCCTGGAAGAGGATCCCAAAACCTATCTGTACGAGCTTCCATACAGCGAAATCGTGAAGTACGACGTGGGCTCCAAGCCCAATCCGGGCTGGCCTGAGAAGAAGTGCATTCCCTGCGTCAAGCCTGTTGCTTCCGAAGTGATCAGCGCCGTCGAGGCCTATACCAGGGAAAAGGGCCTCGCCCCCATGAAATACAATATCGAGATTAAGAGCGACCCTGACTATGATGGCGGTGTTGAAGGCGTGAACTGGCCTGAATACCACGAGTTTACGGACCTTTGCGTGGCGATGCTGGATTCCCTGAATCTCGGAGACCGCCTCATCATCCAATGCTTCGACGAGCGTTCCCTCAATTACATCAATGAGAAGTATCCCGGCCATATTCTGGCCTATCTTCTGGAAGGATATGAGAAGGATGTGGAAGAGGCTATGTCCAAATTGAACTTCACTCCCGAGTGGCTGAGCCCGGAACATGACAATGTGAATGAGGAACTGATGCAGTATGCACATGACCACGGCATGAAGGTAGTCACCTGGACGGTCGATGACAAGGACGAGATGCGCCGGCTTATCGGTCTGGGAGTGGAAGCCATCATTTCCAACTATCCGGACCGTCTGCTGGAAGTGGTCAACGAATACCCGCTCAAGTAAGAATCATGGAGGCTTTCCTTGCCTGGTTTCTGCGCAGCGTACTCCGTTACCGCTCGGATGTGGTGACGGTAAACCTGAGCCGCAGTTTCCCAGAGAAGACGTATGATGAGCTGGAGGTCATCCATAAGCGCTTCTATCGCCATCTGGCCACCATTTTTTTGGAGGCGGCCTGGTTTGGCCGTTGCCGGGGAGAGAAGGGCCGCAGGCGTCTCAGGGAAAGTCACATCGTCGAGTTTACCAATCCGGAGGAACTCAACCGGCTATACGGGAGTTCCCGCCAGTTGATGCTTCTTCAGGCGCATACCGGCAACTGGGAGCTTATCGGCGGCATTCTCAATTACTCGTACGGCGTTCCGCTGGAGATCACGCCGGAGGCGTTTGCCGTCACTTACCTCCGTCTTCACAATGCCCGTATGGACCGGTTGATGGCACGTAGCCGGACAGCTCCCGTGGCCGATCTGGGCTTCAAGGGTTATGTCGAGGCGGGAGATATCCTCCGTTTCGCCCTTCAGAGGAAAGAGCAGAAATTCGGCTATGTATTCATCACAGACCAGTATCCGTATAACAATCGGGAAAACATGCAGTTGGATTTCCTGCATCAGAAAACGGCTACCATGACGGGAGCGGCCGCCCTGGCCGTAAAACTGGACATGGCGGTCGGTTATCTTCGTTTTGAAACCCGCGGGGAAGGAGGCTACCGGATGACAGTGGTCCCGCTCTGCGATCATGCTGCAGGGGAGAATCCCCTGGAACTCATGCAGCGCTATTATCGTTTGTTGGAGGAAGACCTCCAAAAACAGCCATGGAATTATCTCTGGACCCATAAAAGATGGAAATAATGATGAAAAGAATTGCGATGATCCTGTCGCTTGGACTGCTGGTCTTCTCTGCGCGTGCGCAGGAAGTGTCCTATGCGCTGCCGGCCACTTCAGTAACGGTGAAGGTGGATGTCCGCCAGGAGGCTTTTTTTGCCGGACCCTATGCTTCCTTTGCCAAAAAAATGCTGAATACGTCGGTCCGCGACAAAGATATGGTCACCACGGAAATTACCCGGGTGGAACTCATCCCCCACACGGAAGCCGATATGGATGCCTGGTTCACCTGTGACAGTGAGAGCGCTGCGCTTTTGTCCCTGAGCGCTCAGGGCCTCGTGTCTGTCGGCGGTGCTGAGAAGGGCGGTGGCGTCTCCTGGCGTTTCCTTCCCGGTCTCTCCGGTGGTTTCACCGGGAAAGGCCTCACCGACCCCGAAAAGGAAACCACGCAGATTGTCTATGAGGCTGTCCAGACCGATACAGCCGTGATACAGGTACCGGTCGAGCATAAGGTGCTGGTGGAGAAAACACTGGAAGACAAGGCTTCTGATGCGGCCGATATGATTCTGTCCGTACGACGGGACCGTCACAACATTGCTTCCGGAAATACCGATGCGAGTTATTCCGGGGAGGCTATGAGTGCTGCCCTGAAGGAGCTGGACCGCATCGAAAAGGAATATATGTCCCTGTTCAGCGGCTATTCCGAAGTCCGCAAACAGTCCTATACCTTCGAGGTCACCCCTTCGGCCACCGTGAAAAACCATCGTTATCTGGTTTTCCGACTTACGGATGACGGTGCTGTTACAGAGGGTATCAAGGGGACGCCATACTATCTGGAACTTCAGCCGGAGGGCTCCCTTCCGGAAGAAACGCAGGACAAACGCAAAGTCAAAGGCGCTGTCCGCTTTCGCATCCCCTCTGTCTGTAAGGTGACATTCAGCAAGGACGGCGTTCCCATGCTCCAGACCCGTATCCCATTCTACCAGTTGGGCCGCGAAAGCGTCCTGTATCTCCAAGCAAAATAAACTACATTAAAACAACTGATAACTTATGAGTATTCAAGATCTTGAACCCAAAGTAATCTGGAAGAACTTCTATGCACTCACCCAGATTCCCCGTCCCTCCAAGCACGAAGGAAAAGTCATCGAATATCTGTATAATTGGGGTGTCTCCCATGGCTTTGAAACCATCAAGGACGATACCGGCAACATTATCATCCGCGTTCCCGCGACGCCCGGCTTGGAAAACCGCAAGGGCGTGATTCTGCAGGGTCACATGGACATGGTTCCCCAGAAAACTTCCGATTCCCCGCACGATTTCCTGAAAGATCCCATCAATGCCTATGTCGATGGGGAATGGGTGACGGCCGACCGCACTACGCTGGGAGCCGACAACGGTATCGGCGTGGCCCTTGGCCTGGCTGCCCTGGAAGACCCTTCCGTGAAGCACGGCCCGCTGGAGGTGCTTGTCACCTACGATGAGGAAACCGGCATGACGGGTGCCAACTGCCTGAAGCCCGGTGTCCTCAAGGGCGACATCCTTCTCAACCTGGACTCAGAGGAAGAGGGTGAACTTTGCGTGGGCTGCGCCGGCGGCCTGGATGTATCGGCCAGTTTCAAATATTACAAGTACAACACCCCCGAAGGAATGGATGCCCTGCGTTTCACTGTGAACGGCCTGCAAGGCGGACACTCCGGCATGGATATCTCCCTTTACCGTGCCAATGCAAACAAGGTGGTGGCCCGGATTCTCCTGCCCCTTATGGAAGACTACGGTGTAAAGGTGGTCTTCTTCCGCGGCGGCTCGCTCAGGAACGCTATCCCGTTCGAGGCCACTTCTGAGATTCTGGTTCCGGCCGAAAAGTACGACGAGGTTCGCGCCCTCATCCTCTCCATTTTCCAGACCATCAAGACTGAGTTTCAGGACAGCGACCCTTCGGCCCAACTGGTTATGGAGGACCATGTTCCCGTGCAGCCCAAGTTCATCCAGGGAAAGCCCATGCTCCGGGCCGTCAAGGCCATCATCGCCGCTCCCTCCGGTGTAATCCGTATGAGCCAGACCATGCCCGGTCTCACGGAAACTTCCATCAACCTGGCCATCGTCCGCACCCAGCAGGGTAAGATTACCATCCATTCCCTTATGCGCAGTGCAGTGGATACCTCCAAGGATTACCTGGCCCAGCGTGTCCGTTGTGTCTTTGAGCTGGCCGGTGCCGAGGAAGTTACTTTCAAGGGTGGCTATTCCGGCTGGACGCCCAAGCTGGATACGCCCATCAATAAGGTGTGCATGGAGCAGTTCGAGAAAGTGTACGGTTATCCCATGAAGGTGATGGCTACGCACGGCGGCCTGGAATGCGCCATCATGGGTGCCAAGTATCCCAACTGGGAGATGGTCTCCATCGGCCCTACCATCAAGTATCCGCACAGCCCGGACGAGAAGGTGCACATTGCCTCTGTGGCCCGCACATGGGAATACTTGAAGGCTATCCTGGCTAATATTCCGGAGAAATAGTTTTTTCTGAATACGGCGATGCCGGTGGGTCGGGGTGGGTCCGGCCTGCCGGCATCGGTGCAAACAGGAGAATTGACGGCGTTCGGTCACGAGACCGCACTTTCAGGTTTGCAAGTCAAAGTTAATCACGCTTTCGGGGGCTTGCAAGAGCTGAAATAATTTTGTTTTTCCAGGAAGATTTCGTATATTTGCAGTCCTTTTTGTGCCATTATGAGCCAAAAAGAATGTAAAACATTTATAAACAATTAATTATGGTTAACCAGTACGAAACCGTTTTCATTGCAACTCCCGTTTTGTCTGACACCCAGATGAA
>ONTQ01000070.1 GCA_900320795.1 uncultured Bacteroidales bacterium | reverse complement strand
CGACGATTCCGCCTACCCCGTTGATCCGCTCCTTAAAATGGCAATGGCTCACTATCAGTTTGAAGCCATTCATCCATTCCGGGACGGCAACGGCAGGACAGGCCGAATCCTATGCATTATCTATTTGATCCAAAAGGGGCTTCTGGACCTGCCCATCCTATACCTTAGCGCCTATATCCTCCAGAACAAAGATGCATACTACTACGCCCTCAACAGCGTGACGGGACTCAGGGACTGGAAGGCGTGGATTCTCTTCATGCTTGAGGCCGTCTCCCAGACATCGGAATACACCATTGAAAAGATAAACCGTATCCGTACTTTGATGGAAAAGACGGAAAGAATCATCCTGGAGAACAAACTCTCCCTGGCCAGACTCAACCTTTCCAAGCTGTTCGAACAGCCCTACATCCGTCCCAAGAATCTGCTCTCGAATACAATTAAGAGCGTAAATACGGCCAAGAAGTACCTCAGTCAGCTGGAGGGCCTCGGTCTTCTCACAAAAGAGCGAATCGGCAAGGAGTATATCTGGTTCAACACCGAGCTGATGGCTATTTTGTCAGATTAATTATTAACCTGTAACCCAAACAAATACACAGCCAAGAAGTCGTCAAAATTGGTTAGATAATTGTCCCATTGCCCGCACAAGCCGGCCTTTTCGAGGGCCGGCTTTTTTGACAGTTGAAAAGAAAACTATCAAAATGGAACCATACGATAGATATATTCCGCACAACAATCTTCCTCCACTTCCTCCGGAGTCGGCGCTGTACATGGATGCGGAAGTGGGATAAAGGGATAACAATCTCGTCTGCGGGAACAATGCACCGTCACCTACTTGTTTGCACTTGCCCCTCAGGCAGTGAGGTCAGGCCGGCCAAACGAGCTCCATTTTATATGCCTGGATTCTATCCCTCCTACCTGCAAGTCCATTTTGAAACGCTTCTACTGGGACAAGATGTCGATGAAGGACATCAGTTGAATTCCCAGCATGTTAGCCTTTCGGTAGATGAGGTTAGGACCTCAAGGTCCTACGGCAGTAGCACCGGTTTTTTTGCTCATTCAAGTTTTTTATGTAAGTTTGCGGAAACCAATATGCGACAATATGAAACGGTGCCTTCCGTTTATCCTTCTATTCATTTCTCTTCTGGCTGTTCCGGCTGCAGGACAAAGCCTGCAAGAGTTGTGGATTGCCAACGGGCAGCGCAATATCTATGGAGAGATCAGCAAGCCCCGTAATACGGGCAGGAAACAGCCCGTAGCCATTATCTCCCACGGCTTCAACGGAACGCATCACTACGGCCGCACTTATTTTGAGACGCTGAACGCTATAGGGTATCAAGTATATGTCTTCGATTTTCCCTGTGGCTCCGTCCACAGCCGAAGTGACAACAACACCTTGAACATGTCGGCCATGGACGAGAAGAGCGATGTCAAGGCCATCGTCAACTACTTCCGTGAGCAACCGGACGTCGATTCCGACGGAATCGTCCTCATCGGTGAAAGCCAGGGTGGCTTTGTGACGGCGCTGGCATCGGCCGAGATTCCCGATACGACCTACCTCTGGGATGTACCCTTGGGCCGGCGCTTCTTCCTGGAACTGCGCGATATCGAAGTCTTCAAGACGCTCAAAAAGTATAAAAGGCCGGTCCTGATTGTTCAGGGCGACAAGGATCCCGTCGTACGGATGGAAGACTCCCGGCGCGCTGTAAAAACGTACAAAAATGCCCGCCTGCACGTAATCCCCGGCGCCGGACACGGGTTCAAGCCGGAAGAACAGGCACAGTCTCTCCGGGAAATCAAAGCTTTCCTGGAAGGGCTCCAAAATAAGGACGTGCAACGATGAAAAGAAAGACTTTCGTTGCGATAGCCATTGCAGTGGCCATTGTCGCGCTTGTCAGCGTGACCGTGAGCCGCATAGCAGAGAAAGAGATTCGCATGTCCATGGCCCGGTCTTCCGGGGCAAAGGTGAATGCCGGGAAAGTGCATTTTTCACTCCTGAAAGGAACACTGGAGATGAAGGACCTGGAGCTCACAATGCAGGACAGTACCGGCAAATTTCCAGACGTCCATGGCACAATTGAAGCCCTTAAACTGAAAAAGCTCCGCTGGATCGGCCTCTTTCAACACCAGGCGGTGTTCTCGGAACTGGAAGTGGAAAACGGAGCCATCGGCCTGAATGGCACGAAGGGAGGGCCCAAAGGAACGGCCCGGATTTCCCATCTGTCGGTCCGGGAGACAGGCTATAGTTTCAGGGACAGCGTGGTGATGTACAACGACAGCCTTTACTCCTTCTCGATTGACAGTCTTGACATGACTGCCCCGGACGGCCTTTCCCGCATACAGATCGGACACCTTGAACAGGCCGATGCCGGCCCGGTCAAAGCACAGGTGCTGCATCTTTTCAGCACGGCTCCCATGGAAAAGACCGCTAAACGCTTGGGCAATTTGGCAGCCATCTGGTTTAACATAAAACTGGACAGCCTTTCCACCAGCCCCATCCATTTTTCCAGGATGATGGCCGATAAGCATGTAGCTATAGAAAGCATCCGCCTCTCCGGGCCGGAAGCCGTTATCTGCCAGGATGACCGGCTCCCGCCGGCAAGCCCTTATTCCACCATCCAGGAATTCTTCAACACCTGGGACTTTCCCATGAGAATCGGACAGATAAATGCCCGTTTCGACGCCGGCTCCTTCATTTGGCAAACCACCCACGTGAACCGCGGCTTACTGCCCCTCCAGAACTTGAAGGTAACGGTGAATTCTATAAGCAATACCCCCGGAAACGTAATGGACGTGGCCCTGAATACGGGGCTTCCAGGGAAAAGCCGGATGAACTTTTCCTTACATATCCACAACAATCACGAAGAGAGCACCAGCGGAAAATACCAGATCCGTAACCTGGATGCCTCCAAGATGGACGGATTCTTCCGCCCGCTCTTCGGGGCAACCGTCAGGGCCGATATCCACCGGATAGACGGCCAGTTTCAAGGGAACAAGAACAAATTGGACACCCAGTTCTGTATGCTATACGACAATCTGGAGGTACACGCCTGGGACGATTCGTCGGCCCCCTTCAGGATTGTAGCAGACAACACGGGCATCGTAAACTTCCTGGCCAATCTGCTCCTCCCGCATGCCAATCCCCTCCAGCCCGGGAAGGAGCCCAAGAAGGTGAAGTACCAATCAGAGCGGGAGGTCCGGCATTCTTATCCGGAATACATTATCCGGAGCATGCTCTCCGGAGCCATGCATACCGTGCTTCCGGGCAGCAGAATTCACGAAATGGGCAAATAGACAAAAGCCGGTTGTGGAGAAGTTCTCGCATATCCCTATCCTTTCCAGAAAACAGTTTCTGGACACTCTGCTTGTGCTGGTCAACGCCGAACTGGCCGACAGCATCTGCGGTGTCGTAGATGCCGTCATCGTGGGGCGTTATCTCGGGGCCGATGCCATCGCTGCACACGGAATCGCTACGCCCATCTTCGCGGTCATAAGCATCTTCATCTGCATGATTACGGTGGCTTTCCAACAACCCTGTACGGTCTGTATCGGCCGGGGGGAAATGAGGAAGGCAAACGGCTTGTACAGCGCAACCATGCTGCTGGCCCTGTTTTTATCGATCTTCATTGCAGTATCCGGTCTCCTGTTCCCGCACGGGATCGCTTCCTTGCTGGGCGCCCGGGAAGCCGGCACCATCAACGACATGGCGGCCGATTACCTGCAAGCCGCCTTTCTGGGGACACCCTCGCTGATGCTTTTCCTGGTGCTGATTCCCGTGCTGCAGATTGAAGGGAAGCGCAGGCTGGTCCACATCGGCAGTATTGTCATGGGCATGTCCGACATCGTTTTCGATTTCCTCAATGTCAAAGTCCTTCATTGGGGGATGTTTGGAATCGGGATGGCCACCACCATCAGCTATTCGCTGGGACTGCTGGTGCTGCTTGTCTATTATCTCAACAAGAACCGCCTCTTCCATTTCCGGATGAAAGACATCCCCGGTATCGGCGGCTGGCATATGTTTCTCATGGGACTTCCCACCGGAGTGCGCATGGGCGCCATGACCCTCGCCATCGTCATTATCAATACCTTCATGATGTCCGTTTCCGGACCTGTCGGCATGGCCGCCCTCTCCGTCCAGCAGAATCTGAGTTCCCTGCTCATATCAGTGGTTGTCGGCCTGTCAGGCACCACCCTCCTTTTGACAGGCATCAGCTTTGGGGAGCAGGACCGGCAGGGGCTGATGGATATCGTGCGCATGAGCGCCCATTACTGCATCTTGCCGATGAGCGTCCTGTCCGTGCTGGTGCTGGCCCTGTCCCGACCGCTGATTTCCCTTTATCTGAATCCGGCCGAAGAAGCGTTTCCGCTGGCCGTGGATGCCCTGCGCTGGCTGGCCGTTTCCTTCCCTTTCATGGGATGGTCCCGCTGCGTGGGCTCTTATCTGCAAGGTATCGAGAAGAATATCCAGGCCACCCTCCTGTTTCTGCTGGAGGAAATGGTTCTTCTGCTTCTGTGCGCCGTCATCCTGGGAAAAATCTGGGGAATTCAAGGTGTCTTTGCCTCTTTTGCACTGAGTCAGGTGCTCGCCGTTGTCCTCATCAACATCCAGGCATTTCTGCGCCGGGACAGAAGATACCGCGGAATGGAAGCGTTTTTGGGCGTCCCGTACGAGTTCGGCGTTCCTCCGAAAGACCGTTTGGTGAGGACGATAAGTACTCCGGAGGAAGTAAGGGCACTTGCCGGCGATGCGATGGCTTTCTGTCAGGAACATGACATTTCCAGCGAGAAAGCCTACATGACTTCCATCTATATTGAAGAAATGGGCAAAATCATCCTGATTTATGGATTCAATGACGACAAACCTCACCATCTGGAAGTCCGGATGTCGTTGTACCACGGAGAAGTTATCCTTCGTCTGAGGGACGACTGCCGCCGTTTTGATATCCGCGAGAAAGCGGCTCACTGGGAAGAAGATCCCCTTCATCCGGAAACTACGGTCGGAATCCGGATGGTCATGAAAGGCTGTAAAATCCTGCAATACGACAATTCCCTCAGGACCAACAATCTGCTTGTTGTCCTGTAAGGCTAGAAAGTGTAATAGAGCCCTACGCTGACTCCGTTATCCATCTCGAAGGATAAACTCCGGAAATGGGAGTCGTACTCCAACTTACCCAAAGAGCCCATGACGGCCCAATGGTCTGTAAGGGAAATCTCCAGGCAAGGTTTCAGGTAAGGAGTCCACTGGGTGTAAGAATCGTACGATGAAAGGAAGCGGCGGAATCCGCAACCTCCTTCCACGAAGAAAGAAAGAATCCCGGACTTCCAAAAATAATACTCGACATAGGGGGTCACTTCCAGGCCGATCTCTCCTTTGTCATCTCCATCCGACTTAAAGGACTCGAACGCAAAAGAAGCGCCGAATGACCAATTTCCCCAGGAATAACCCACATCCGGACGCAAGGTGAAATTGTTCGAACGGCTGGACTGGCTGCAATGGAAAGAAACACTGCCACCCAGATACCACTGCGCCCGGAGCGGTACCGCCAGGATCAGAAGAGCGAGCAATGTGATTAACCTCTTGGTCATTACTCCACAAAAATACAACTTTTTTTCATATATTTACATGTTTTTATTACGCATGTCATTATGAACGGTGCCATGCTCTATGTGGTGGTGGAAGAACTGGTCCCGGAAGCATCACAGGGCACGCACTCCAATATTTCCACCATCGGCTTTGCCGCAGGCTTCGCCCTGATGATGGTCTTGGATGTTCTGCTGGGGTAGGAAAGTCCGTTTTATTTGCCTACCTTTGTAGAAGCACAAAGAACACTGAAACCAACCTATGTCAACCGCATTGCTTTTCATTGAGTTGGCCATTGTCCTGGCCATGATTTTCATCGGCGCCCGTGTGGGGTCCATCGGCCTGGGTATGTATGGCATGGTAGGCGTGTTTATCCTGGTGTTCGTCTTCGGACTGGAACCGGGAAACATCCCCATCGACGTGATGCTCATCATCGTGGCCGTCATTACGGCCTCGGCGGCCCTTCAGGCGGCCGGCGGGCTGGATTATATGGTAGAGGTGGCCGCCCGCTTCCTTCGCAGGCATCCCAACCACATCACCTTCTATGCCCCCCTTACCACGTGGCTTTTCTGCATCCTGGCCGGCACGGCACACACCTGCTATGCCCTCCTCCCCATCATTTCCGAGATTTCCCTCAAGGCCAGGATTCGTCCGGAACGGCCGCTGAGCGTGGCCACCATCGCCGCTTCGCTGGGCATCACAGGCTCTCCGGTATCGGCCGCTACTGCAGCCATCCTTTCCCAGAGCCTGCTGGGAGCGCACGGAGTAGGCATGGCCCAAATCCTGATGGTCACCATCCCTTCTTCGCTGGCGGCCATCCTGGTCGCTTCCTTCGTGCAGAATTTCGTAGGGAAACCGCTGCAGGAAGACCCTGAATACCAGCGACGCCTCCAGGCCGGTCTCCTGAAAGAGGAGGTCGCCACCGAGAAGAAGGAAATCAACCCTCGCGCCAAATGGGCCGTGCTGGTGTTCCTGCTGGGCGTTGTCCTAGTGGTGCTCTTTGGCAGTTTCCCTTCCCTGCGCCCGTCCTTCAACGGCACGCCCGTGAGTATGAACTCCACCATCGAAATGATTATGATGTCCATCGCCGCCCTCATCCTCCTGGTGGGCAAGGCCGATGTCAAGAAGGCCGTAAAAGGCAATGTCTTCAGCGCCGGCATGGTGGCCATGGTTTCCATCTTCGGCGTGGCCTGGATGGGCAGCACATTCTTTGAGGGCAACAAGAATCTAATCCTGGGGGCCGTCGGCGGGCTTTTTACCCAGTGGCCCGTCCTTTTCGCCATTCCGCTGTTCCTGATGAGCATCATGCTGTTCTCGCAGGCCGCCACGGTGAAGACGCTGTACCCGGTGGGCCTTGCCATGGGCATTCCTCCGCTGGTGCTGCTGGCGCTTTTCCCGGCCGTGAACGGCTATTTCTTCCTGCCCAACTACCCCACGGAGGTGGCCGCCATCGGCTTTGACCGTACCGGCACCACCAAAATCGGCAAATATGTTGTCAATCACTCATTCCAGTTGGCCGGCTTCATCACCACTTTCGTAAGCATCGGCCTGGGATATCTGATCATTCAATTTTTATAAAAACTAACCACATTCTATGAAACATCTGAAATCCATTCTTCTGGTGGCTGTGGCTCTGCTTGTCACTGTCGGCCTCAGCGCCAAACCCAAGATTCGCATCATCGCTACGGGCGGCACCATCGCCGGCATTTCCACCACCTCCGCCTCATCGGCCTATACCGCCGGTCAAGTAGGTATCCAGACCCTCCTGGACGCCGTTCCGCAGATTCTGAACCTGGCCGACATCTCCGGCGAGCAACTGGTGAACATCGGCTCCCAGGATATGAACGACGAAGTCTGGCTCAAACTCGCCAAGCGTGTCAACGAACTCCTGAACAAGGAAGGCTATGACGGCGTGGTTATCACCCATGGAACCGATACCATGGAAGAGACAGCCTATTTCCTCAACCTCACCGTCAAGAGTGACAAGCCCGTAATCCTGGCCGGTTCCATGCGTCCGTCCAACGCCATCAGCGCCGACGGCCCCGCCAACCTGTACAACGCGGTTGCCGCAGCCGTTTCCCCCAAATGCAGGGGCATAGGCGTTCTCTGCTGCATGAACAACCAGTTGCTGGACGCCAAGACAGTCATCAAGACCCACACCATCGACTGCGACACCTTCGAAGGCGGGCCTTCCGGCATCATCGGCTATATCTATAACGGAGAGGCCCACATCCTCCAGACCCCCAACAACAAACACACCAAGGAGTCTGTCTTCGATGTCTCCAAACTTGAGAAACTTCCCAAAGTGGGCATCGTCTATGGCTATGCCAATGCATCGGCCCTTCCCATGCAGGCTTTCGTGGATGCCAAATTCGACGGCATCGTGCTGGCCGGCGTAGGTGACGGCAACTTCTACAAAGACGTGTTCGAGGTGGCGGTGAAAGCCCAGAACAAGGGAATCCAGATTGTGCGCAGTTCCCGCTGCCCTACCGGCCCCACCTGCCTCAACAGCGAAGTGGACGATGAGAAATACCACTTTGTGGCCGCTCTGAATCTGAATCCCCAGAAAGCCCGCGTCCTGCTGATGCTGGCCCTTACCAAGACGCACGACTGGAAGGAAATCCAAGAATTCTTTTTGGAATACTAAACCATGCGGAAAGTATTTGTTTCCCTTTTGGCCCTGACCGCTGCCGTAACGGCATTCGCACAGGGCGGCAACACCCGCGACGGCGGATACGACGGAGACTACAAGTCCCTGTATGAACTCATCTCCAAGCAGGAGAAGAAAAATGACGGCTTCAATCTTTATTTCAATTATGCCGCCA
>ONTQ01000049.1 GCA_900320795.1 uncultured Bacteroidales bacterium | reverse complement strand
GGAGTGGAGCATAGGAGAATCGAACTCCTGACCTTTTGAATGCCATTCAAACGCTCTACCAACTGAGCTAATACCCCATTTCCCTTTCGGGATTACAAAGGTAAATACTTTTTTTGGATTTGCAAAGGTTTGAAGAAAAAATTTGCAAAAAAATGTGGTTATTTGGAACCAAGATAGAGGAGGACCATGCTTAGGAACACAAGGGCGAGGTCAAGGGCCTTGGCTTTGATGTTCTGTTCCTTCAGGAAGAAGGCGCCGATGAGGAAACTCACCAGCACGCTGCCTCGGCGAATCATCGAAATGACCGAGATAAGCGCTCCCGGCTGTGCCAGGGCCTGGAGGTAGGCATAATCGGCCGCGCAGAGGAAAAGACTGATGAAAGGAATGCTCCAGCGCCATTCAAAAGGAGTGCTTTTGTGCCGGTTGGGGGCCCAGAAAAAGGCCAGGATAAAGGTCATGAAAACCAGTTGATACAGGGTGTACCAACTGAGTACCTGCAGGTTGTCCAGTCCAAGGCCCTGTTCCGGGGCCATCAGGAACTTGTCGTAGAGCCCGCTGGCGGCACCCAGTAGAACGGCAACGATGAGACACCAGATCCATTTGTTGTGCCGGAAGTCGATGCCTTCCTTCTTGCCGCTGATGCGCATGAGAAAATAGGCCAGGATGGCCATCCCGACGCCCAGGCTCTGCAGCAGGTTCAGCCGCTCGCCAAAAAGCAGGACGGCACCCAGGAGCACCAGAACGGGACGGGTGGCATTCATGGGCCCGACGAGGGTGAGCGGGAGATGTTTCATGGCATAATATCCGGCCAGCCAGGATGACAGGACGATGACGCTTTTGAGCAGAATCCAGCGCTGGACTTCCCAGGAGCCGAAGCCTGTGCGGAAAAGCAGGGGAGAAAGAAGAAGCGTGGAAACCAGTGTGTTCAGGAACAGCACCGGAATCACGGCATTCTCTTTCAGCGAGAGTTTCTTGAAAGAATCATAGCAGCCCAGAAAACCGGCCGATATGAACGAAAGAATCCACCACATACCTATAGCAACGCTTTACATATCAACTGTAAATCCCTGTAAGTGGATTCGAAATCGCCGGTGTACCAAGGATCGGCTACGTCCCTTTGCAGGCCGGCAAGGGAGAGTCCCAGGACGATTTTCCTTTCAGGGTCCGAGGGAATGATGCGCCGGATGAGCCGGAGATTGGAAGCATCCATGCAGACAATGATGTCGAAGCGGCCGTAATCGGACGGTGCCACCTGGCGGGCACCGCGCCTGAGGTCGAAGGGCACCCCGTGCTGCGAAAGGCAGCGGCGGGCCGGGGGATAGAGCGGGTTGCCAATCTCCTCCGTGGAAACGGCGGCCGATTCAATATAAAACCGGTCTTGGACACCTTCCCGGGACACCAGGTCTTTCATTATGAATTCTGCCATGGCGGAGCGGCAGATATTGCCGTGGCAGACAAAAAGGATACGCTTCATATACACTACTTACAGTTTTCGGACGCAAATTTACAAAAAAAGCGGTACTTTGAAGGAATTTGAGTATATTTGTATTTCTATTATGAAAATAGTTGCAGACACCAATATACCCTTCCTGAAAGGAGTTCTGGAGCCTTATGCAGAGGTGCTCTATGCTGATGGCAGGTCCATCGACCGGGCCCTCATCCAAGATGCAGATGCCCTGATCATCCGCACGCGGACCAAGTGCAACGAAGAGACCCTCAGCGGTTCCCGTGTGCAAATGATTGCAAGCGCCACCATCGGCACGGATCATATCGACATCGACTGGTGCAATGCCCATGGCATCGAAGTGCAAAACGCCGAAGGCTGCAATGCCGGTGGCGTGGCCGATTATGTCTTTTCCGCTCTTTACGGAATAGCTTCCAGAAGAGCTATCCGCCTGGAAGGCAGTGTCATCGGCATCATCGGTGTCGGCAATGTGGGGAAAAAGGTGGAGCAGATGGCGCGGAGCCTAGGTTTCAAGGTCCTCCTGAACGACCCTCCCCGTGCCGCCAGGGAAGGCTCTAAAGCTTTCGTGAGTCTGGATGAACTGCTGCAAAAGGCGAACATCGTCACCCTCCATGTCCCCCTGGATGATACCACCCGTGCCATGGCCGGGGAAGATTTCTTTGAAAAAATGCTTCCCGGCACCATTTTTATCAATGCTTCCCGTGGGGAAGTGGTGGACGAGCACGCCCTGCTGCATTATCGGCCCAAACTGGGGGCACTTGTCCTGGACACTTGGTGCAATGAACCTTCACCCGATTCCAAACTCATCGAAATCTGCGACATCGCCACTCCGCACATAGCCGGTTATTCTTATCAGGGAAAGCAGAACGGCACCGCTATGGCCGTACAGGCCATCGCCAGGCACTTCGACATCGGCCCTTTGAAGGATTTCCGCCCGGCCATCGAAGACGAGAGCCTGCTCCCCGTATCCATCAGCATGGAGGGGAAGACGCAGGGGGAGATTGCTGCCATCCTGCAGTACAATTATCCCATTTTTACGGACGACTTCCTTTTCCGCAGCAGTCCGTCCAGTTTTGAGAAACTCAGGTGCGAATACAATTACCGCAGAGAATTCTATATTGAAAAACCACATAACACTATGTTCAACCAGAAAGATACCCAACAAATCGAAGAGCGCGGGGCCAGCCTGCGTCAGGTGAAACAGCAGATCGAACATTTCAAGAGCGGCTTCCCCTGGATGAAAATTGTGGGACCCGCCACTCCTGAAAGAGGAATCAAGGTGCTGGATGCCAAGGCTGTAGAAGATGCCGTCGCGTATTACAAGAAGGCCGATATCCGGGGCAAGAGCAAGTTTGTTCCGGCTTCCGGCGCCGCCTCCCGCATGTTCAAGGACATGTTCAGCGGCCTGGCCACCCTGGAAGAGGGGAAAGACCTTCCGGCCGATGCCCCCGGCGCCAAACTCGCCGCCCGCATCAAGGATTTTGCTTTTTATACCCCGGAACTCTTCGGAGAACCGGAAGACAGCGCATCCTATCGAAAGGAAACGCTTCGCAAACTCCTGAAGGAAGATGGCCTGTCTTATGGAAGCAAGCCTAAGGGCGTGCTCAAGTTCCACCGCTATCCCCAGGAGGTGCGCACCGCTATTGCCGAACATCTGGTAGAAGCTCAGGAATACATGCGCAATGCCGACGGCAGCTGCAACCTTACGGTCACCATCTCTCCGGAACACCGCGAACTCTTTGAAACCGCCATCGGAGAAATCCAGGAAGCATACGAAAAGCGCTATGGCGTCAAGTATAACATCGCTTTCACCTATCAGGATAAGGCGACGGACACCATCGCCGTGGATCTCGACAACAAGCCTTTCAGAAAAGCCGACGGGACCCTTCTCTTCCGTCCGGCCGGTCATGGGGCCCTCATCCACAACCTGAACAAGGTGGAAGATGAACTGGTGAGCATCAAGAACATCGACAATGTTGCCCACGAAAAACTCCTTCCGGTCACGGCAGAGTACAAGCAGGTTCTGATGGGAGTCGCATTGCAGTTGAGAGACAAGGTTTTCGCCTTCCTCAAAGAACTGGACACCAATCCTTCCGTGCAACTTTGCAACGAAATCGAGAATTTCCTGGACAAGTTCCTCTGCATCCAGATTCCGCTGGCCCATAGCGAGCAGGAGCGGGTTGAGATGCTGCGTGCCAAACTGAACCGTCCCATCCGCGTCTGCGGCATGGTGCGTAACGAAGGCGAGCCCGGCGGCGGTCCTTACATCATCGCCGGAAAGGACGGATGCACCAGCCTCCAGATTCTGGAAAGCGTACAGATCAACAAGGCCGATGCCGGTGCCGTTCAGGCCATGTCCCACGCAACGCATTTCAATCCCGTCGATCTGGTCTGCTGCCTCCTGGATTACAAGGGAGAGCATTTCGACCTGCTGCAGTACGTTGACCAGGAAGCCGGTTTCATCAGTTCCAAGAGTTACGAGGGCCGCGAACTCAAGGCCTTGGAACTCCCCGGCTTGTGGAACGGCGCCATGAGCGACTGGAACACCCTCTTCGTGGAAGTTCCCATCGAAACCTTCAACCCCGTAAAAGTGGTGCTGGACCTTCTTCGTCCCGCACATCAGGCATAATTGAATAGACTATGAAAGAAGCGATTGCTGGCACATTGGAAAGCGGTGACATCATGGTCACCATCGGCCCCGGAGAGGGTTTGCAGGTAAATCTGCAAAGCTCTGTTGCGGCCCAGTTTGGCCGTCAGATCAAGGCCGTCATTACCGAAACCCTGGAAGGCCTGGGCGTCGAGAACGCCCATGTGCAGGCCATTGACAAAGGAGCATTGGATTGTACCATCCGGGCACGCGTTACAGCCGCTGCAGTCCGGGCAACAGGAAAGGACGTATGGAAAGACTGAGAAGAACGATGATGTTCGTTCCGGGCAACAATCCCGGAATGATGGCCGATGCCCATATCTACGGCCCCGACAGCATTATGCTGGATCTGGAAGATTCCGTGACCATGGCAGAGAAGGATGCTGCGCGTCTTTTGGTTTATAATGCTTTGAAATCCATTGATTACGGGACCACGGAAATGGTGGTGCGTATCAATCCGCTCAATACGCCTTACGGCAGGAAAGATGTGGAAGCCGTGGTGAAAGCCGGCGTGGACGTAATCCGTATGCCCAAAACGGAAACGGCCGACGAAGTCCGCGAACTGGAGGCCGAAATCCTGAAAGTGGAAACCGAAATCGGCCGGGTGGGGGAGACCCGCATCATGGCTGCGATTGAAAGTGCGCTGGGCATTGTGAATGCCTATGAGATTGCGACAGCGTCCAAGCGAATGATGGGTATCGCCCTCGGTGCCGAGGACTATTCCGCCAACCTCAAGACCAACCGTACCCCGGGCGGAGCGGAGCTTCTGCTGGCCCGTGAGCAGATTGTGGTGGCTGCCCGCGCAGCCGGAATCGCCTGTTTCGACACGGTGTATTCCAACCTGGACGATATGGAAACCTTCCGGAAGGAAGTGGAACTCATCAAGACGCTGGGCTTTGACGGAAAATCCATCATTAACCCGCGTCAGATCGAGGTGGTTAACAGCGTGTTCACGCCCTCGGAAAAGGAAATCACCAAGGCTCGCGCCGTTGTGGCGGCCATCAAGGAAGCCCAGGCAAAGGGCTCGGGCGTCATTTCCCTGAATGGAAAAATGGTTGACCGTCCGGTCGTTCTCCGGGCAGAGCGTACCATCGCCCTGGCCGTTGCCGCCGGTGTTATTGACAAGGAGGAAGTGCTATGAGAAACACAAAAGTAGTTAGCCTGGAAGAAGCCATCCGCCGTTCCGGCCTCAAAGACGGAATGACCATCAGTTTCCACCATCATTTCCGTGGCGGAGACAAGGTGGTAAACATGGTCGTGGACAAATTGGCCCAGATGGGCTTCAAGGATCTTAAACTGGCTGCATCCAGCCTCTCCGATGTTCACAAGCCCCTTATTGAGCATATTCGGAATGGGGTCATCACCGGTATTTCCACTTCCGGTCTCCGGGGAGAACTGGCCGATGCCATCTCCCACGGCCTCATGAAAGAGCCTGTCGTCTTCCGCTCCCATGGCGGTCGCGGCAGTGCCATTGCCCATGGTGAACTCAAGATCGACGTGGCTTTCCTGGGGGCATCGGCCTGCGATGAATTAGGCAATGCCTGCGGCGTTCCCCGCAGCGAAAATGCCAAGTCTATCTGCGGTTCCCTGGGGTATGCACTCCCGGACGCACGCTATGCCAAGCATGTTGTGGTGATTACGGACGACCTCGTCGCCTACCCCAACATGCCGCAGTCCATCTCTGCGGCTGACGTGGAATCGGTGGTCGTGGTCGATTCTGTCGGCGACAGCTCCAAAATTGCCGCGGGAGCCATTCGAGACTCCAAGAATCCTCGCGATATATTGCTCGCGAAACAGGCTGCCAAAGTGATTATTAACTCCGGTTACTTTAAGGATGGCTTCAGTATCCAGACCGGTACGGGAGGTGCTTCTCTTGCGGCCGTGAAATACATCCGCGAGGAAATGCTCAATCGGGGTATCAAGGCGTCCTTCGCCCTCGGCGGCATTACGGCGCATATGGTAAAGCTGCACGAAGAGGGGCTCATCGGCAAACTGATTGACGTTCAGTCTTTCGATAAAGTGGCTGCCGAATCCATTGCGCATGACCCGCTTCATCAAGAGGTATCTGCCGTCGAGTATGCTTCCGGGCAGCACCTGGGGTCCGCCACCCATGCGCTTGATATCGTCATCCTTAGCGCCCTGGAAGTGGACACGTCGTTTAATGTGAACGTTCTGGTCGGGTCTGACGGCATTATCCGCGGAGCCATCGGCGGCCATCAAGATACGGCGGCTGACAGTGCTCTCAGCATCATCGTATGCCCGCTCCTCCGTGGCCGCATTCCTTGCGTGGTTCCCAAGGTTACGACCCTCATTACCCCTGGCAAGTCCGTGGATGTCGTGGTTACCGAATATGGCATCGCTGTGAATCCGGCCCGGCCTGAAATTGCAGAAAAACTCAAGGCCGCAGGACTTAAGGTTGTGGAAATAAAGGAACTGGCTGCAAAGGCAAATTCCATCATCGGCACGCCCGATTCACTCCCTTTCGGAGACAAGGTGGTGGGTGTCGTGATGAATCGCGACGGTTCCGTTCTGGACAAGATTTACAATATCCGTGATTAATCTTGCACAGCTTTTGGAAAGCAGAGACAGGCGGGCAGCGCACCAGAAAGAGCTTCTGGAGGCGTTTCCCGCCTGCTCGCTTGTCTGCTTGACGGTACAGCTTCCCGGCTCCGTGAAACGAAACCGGAATTCGCTCATTATCGGCGGTGCCGGAATGGCAGCCCTTCTGAACCGTTTCGGAAGTGTCCTGCGTCACGTGCAGGTCAAAGACCTGGAAACGGGTTATGAAGCCTATCTGGCCGTGAACCTGCCTCCGAGGCTGGTGAAAACTCTTTGCTGCGAGATAGAGGATACACATCCGCTCGGACGCCTCATGGACATTGACGTCGTGGGTGTGGACAGGGCCGCCATCGGCCTGCCGCCCCGCAAGTGTCTGCTCTGCGAGAATGAAGTCCGGTATTGTATGCGGGCCAGGACCCATTCGGCAGAAGAACTGCTCGGCCGCATCGAAGAAATGATAAAAGACTATACGAAATGAAGTACAGACCCCTTACCGCAGAAGAAATCGCGTTGCTGGTTTCCCGCGACTGCCGGGCCGATGATTGGTCGGGCATTGAAATCTCCGATCCTGCTTCTTTGCAGTATATCCGGAACGTTCGTTTTTCAGGAAATGTCCGATTGGGACGGTTTGAGGAAGTTTTCACCCTTCCGGGCGGCCTGAAAAAGCACTCCGGTCTTCGGAATGCCACCCTGCACAATGTGAGCGTAGGAGACAACACGCTCATCGAGAATGTGACCAATTACATCGCCAACTACGATATCGGCTCCCATACCTATGTGGAGAATGTGGACCTGATGGTCAATGAAAGGCCCTGTCGTTTCGGAAACGGGGTGGAGGTTTCGGTCTTGAGTGAAACCGGCGGTCGAGAGGTGAAAATCTATGACCGTCTCAGCGCCCAGGTAGCCTATGTCCTGGCCATGTACCGGCATCGGAGTAAGCTGGTCGGCCGTCTGAACCAACTTATCGAGGACTATGCCCGGGAACAGACTTCTGATCGAGGATGGATCGGCGACCATGTCTCGATTCGCAATACCCGCCACATCAACGGGGTGCGGATTGGAGACTATGCTGTCGTGAGCGGAGCCAGCCGGCTCAGAAACGGAAGTGTGAACAGCAATGCGGTGGCCCCGGTCACCATCGCTCATGGCGTCATTGCCGACGATTTCATTATCTGCAGCGGCTCCAACGTAGCCGACAATACATCTCTTGAGCGGGTGTTCGTGGGACAGTGCTGTCATCTGGGCCACGGTTACAGTGCCTCGGATTCCCTTTTCTTCTCCAATTGCCAGGAGGAGAATGGTGAGGCATGTGCCATCTTTGCCGGTCCCTTTACCGTGACGCACCATAAGAGCACGCTCCTGATAGCGGGTATGTTCTCTTTCATGAACGCAGGCAGCGGCTCCAACCAGAGCAATCATATGTACAAGTTGGGGCCCATCCATCAGGGAATTCTGGAGAGAGGTGCCAAAACCGCCTCCGATTCATATATCCTCTGGCCTTCCCGGGTTGGCGCCTTTTCCCTGGTGATGGGACGTCATGTGACGCATTCTGACACATCCAACCTTCCGTTCTCCTATCTGATTGAGCAGCAAAACACAACCTACCTGGTACCAGGCGTTAACCTGCGCAGCGTCGGTACGGTGCGTGATGCCCAGAAGTGGCCCCGAAGGGATTCCCGCAAAGATCCCGACCGGCTGGATTGTATTAATTACAACCTGCTGAGTCCCTATACCATCCAGAAGATGTTCAAGGGAATTCAACTTCTAAAGAATCTGCAGTATTCCTCCGGCGAGTTGTCCGATATCTACTCCTATCACAGCACCAAAATCCGCAATTCTTCGCTGCGAAACGGTATTCGTTTCTACGAGACGGCCATCACCAAGTTTCTCGGGAATTCCATTATCAAGCGTCTCGAAAGCCTGCCTTCCGGCGCTTCGGACGAAGCCATCCGCGAAGCCCTGAAGCCTACCAGCCGGATTGGGGCAGGAAGATGGGCCGACCTGAGTGGTCTCATTGCACCCATTTCTGCCCTGGCAGATCTTTTGGACCGCACGGAGGCAGGGGAGCTATCCCTGCAGGAACTGGATGCCGCTTTCCATGAGCTTCATGCGCAATATTATGATGCAGAGTGGACCTGGGCCTATGACAAGTATGCCGAGTTTTTCGGTTATCCCCTCGAACAGATTACTTCCGACCAGGTCATTGACATCGTGAAGAAGTGGAAGTCGGCCGTTATCGGATTGGACAAGGAACTGTACGAGGATGCGAAGAAAGAGTTCAATCTCGCGTCCATGACCAGTTTCGGGGCCGACGGCTCCAAGGAAACCAAGGTCAGGGATTTCTCTGAAGTCCGGGGTGATTTTGAATCCAATTCCTTCGTCACGGCAGTTTTGGAGCATATCAAGGTGAAAGAAGCTCTTGGAGATGAACTGATTTCCAGAATCAGACGGTAATCATCTTACAATTTTTCCAAAATCATTGGTTAAATTGTAATAAATTGTTACCTTCGCAGAGTTATTCCTTATAGGTGGAACCGGGAGTATTGGAAAGCCTGTCGGATGATGGAAACATACGTTAACCAGCACATACAGGAGATTCCTCTTTCATCTCCTTTCTTCCGCGGAAAAGTGGAGCGCTTCCTCCGGGCCAACGGGCTCAGGATGGAGGCATTGGATTCGTATTATACCCTCGAAAATGCCGATGGTGACATCCTCGCCGGAGCCGGTCTCCGTAAGGATGTGATTCAGTGTGTGGCGGTTGCGCCGGAGGCCCGTTCCGAAGGGCTTACGGCCCCGCTTGTTTCCCATATCATTGCAGTGGCAGCCAGCCAAGGCATTACTTGCCTGAAGGTATTCACCAAGGTGGAGAACACCGGTATCTTCGAAAGCCTGGGATTCCATGTCCTGGCGCAGGCTCCGCAGGCTGTCCTCATGGAAAACGGCAGGGGACTGGAACAGTACTGCGCTTCCCTGAAGGCTGTCCGTCGGCCCGGCAGGAACGGCGTCGTGGTCATGAATGCAAATCCTTTCACCCTTGGACACCGCTATCTGCTGGAGGAGGCGATGAAACAGGTGGACCATCTGTATGTGATTCCCGTCAAGGAAGACGTTTCGCGTTTTCCGTATAAAGCCCGGAAAGCTATGATCAAGGCGGGTGCTCCGGACGGTGTCATTGTTCTGGAAGGTTCTGATTATCAGATTTCCCAGGCAACTTTCCCCACCTACTTTCTCAAAGATCTATCCGATGCCGCCCCGAATCAGATGCGGCTGGACCTGGATCTTTTTGCCCGTCACATAGCACCGGCGCTCGGGGCTTCGGTCCGTTTTGTGGGATCGGAGCCCTCGGACGCCCTTACCGCCCGGTATAATCAGCTGATGCAGGAAGTTCTTCCCCTCGATGTGGTGGAGATTCCACGGCTGGACAACATCTCCGCCAGTGAGGTCCGTTCCTTTCTGGAGGAGGGCAACTTCACTTCGGCCGCTGCGCTTGTTCCGCCGGCAAGCCGTCCTTATCTCCTGGCCGATCTGGCTCATCGTGCCCTTTTGAAAGAATTGGATACTCCCTTGAAACCGGGGCTTGTGGGCCCGGATTCCAACGGAGCCCATACGGATATGGATGATGCCCTGATGCTCAAGGCCCTGTCAGCCCTGTATCCTTTCTGGGCCGAGATGGCTGCCGCTCCTTCCGTGTCTGCACTTCGGGAGCTGGGCCTGGATGCCGAGAAGGCGATGCTCTCCGCTACCGGCGGGGTCAATACGCACAAGGGCGCCATCTATGCCCTCGGCCTCGCGTTATTTGATCCGGACCATATCGCCGCTACCGCAAAAGCCATGTCCCGCGATGGTGTCTTGGTCCGCCCCGGTATAACTGGAGCCCGCGAAATGGCCGAAGGCGGTTACAGGCAGCTTTTTGATGACTGGCTGCCGTTTTACAGATCTACGCGGGACTGTCAGAAGACCCTGCTCCGTATCATGTCCACGCTGGATGACACTTGCGTCATTCACCGGGTGGGCACTGCGCGTGCGCAACAGGTGAAGGCCGAGGCGAAAGCACTGCTGGAAGAGGGCGGAGAACTGAAGGATTTGTGTGAGAAATATGCTGCCGAGCGCATTTCTCCGGGCGGTGCGGCCGATATGCTGGCTTTGACAATATTTATAGACTCAATAAAAAAATAACTATGGTTGAATTAATTCCTCATGGTGTTTATCTGCTGGACGGCAGGACCGTCGCAGAAAAGGCAAATGTGACTCCGGACGAAGCCCGCGAGAATACCATCGCCTATCAGATTCTCCGTGCCCACGATGTGGACGGCTCCAAAGGCAAGAAACTGCGCATCCGGTTCGATGCCATGGTTTCCCATGACATTACATACGTCGGTATCATCCAGACGGCTCGAGCCAGCGGACTGGAAAAATTCCCGCTGCCGTATGCCATGACCAACTGCCATAACTCCCTGTGTGCAGTGGGCGGTACCATCAACGAAGACGACCATGTGTTCGGCCTTTCTGCCGCCAAGAAGTATGGTGGCATCTATGTTCCTGCCAACCAGGCGGTTATCCACCAGTATGCCCGTGAAGCCCTCACCGCCTGCGGCAATATGATTCTGGGATCTGACTCCCACACCCGTTATGGCTCTCTGGGCAATATGGGTGTCGGAGAAGGTGGCGGTGAATTGGTGAAGCAACTGCTGAAGAACACCTGGGACATCAACGCCCCCGAGGTGGTCCTGGTTTGGCTGGAAGGCAAGCCGCGCCATGGAATCGGCCCTCATGATGTAGCTATTTCCCTGGTGAAGGCCGTGTTTGAGAGCGGCTTCGTGAAGAACAAGGTGCTGGAATTCGCCGGCCCCGGTGTGAAGGAATTGCCCATCGACTTCCGTAACGGTATCGACGTAATGACCACCGAGACCACCTGCCTGTCCTCCATCTGGATTACCGACGAGGAGGTGAAGAACTACTTCGAGATGCACGGCCGTCCCGAGGCCTTCAAGGAACTGAAGCCTGGTGACGTGGCATACTATGATTCCATGATTCGCATCGACCTGAGCACCCAGGAGAGCATGATTGCCCTTCCTTACCATCCGTCCAACGCCGTGTCCATCCACGAACTCCAGGCCAACCCCGAAAAGATTCTGAAGGCCATCGAGGAAGACACCATAAAGCGTTTCGGCGAAAAGGTTCATCCCGACCTCCTTTCCAAGATCCGCGGCGGAAAGGTCTATGCCGACCAGGGCATCATCGCCGGCTGCTCCGGCGGTACTTATGACAACCTCTCCGAGGCAGCCACCATCCTCAAGGGAAAATCCATCGGCAACGATTATTTCACTATGAGCGCTTATCCCCAGAGTACTCCGGTTTATCTGGCCACCACCCGTAACCATATTGCCGAAGAGCTGTTGGAGGCCGGCGTAGTAATCAAGCCCGCTTTCTGCGGACCTTGCTTCGGAGCCGGTGACGTGCCGTCCAACAACGGTCTGTCCATCCGCCACACTACTCGTAATTTCCCCAACCGTGAAGGTTCCAAGCCCGGTCAGGGACAGATCTCCATGGTGGCCCTGATGGATGCCCGTTCCATCGCGGCAACGGCGGCCAACGGCGGAGTCATCACCGCTGCAACGGACATCGAGTATGAAGATACACACAAGCCTTACAGCTTCGACGGCCACATCTATGAAAAGCGCATTTACAATGGCTATGGCAAGGCTGACCTGAATGTTGAGCTCCGTTATGGTCCCAATATCAAAGACTGGCCTAAGATGTATCCCATGGAAGAGAACATGCTCGTTGAACTGGCCGCTGTGATCCACGACCCCGTAACCACCACGGACGAACTCATTCCCTCCGGCGAGACCTCCAGTTACCGTTCCAATCCACTCAAGCTCAGCGAATTTGCCCTCAGCCGCCGCGTGCCTGAGTACGTAGGCCGCTCGAAGAGAATCCAGGCCGATGACCTGGCCCGTCGTGAAGGTAAGGTCACTCCCGAGATGGCGGCGGCATTGAAAGCTGTTGGCGCATCGGCAAAGAATACTTCTTTCGGGTCCTGTGTTTTCGCCAACAAACCCGGTGACGGCAGCGCCCGCGAGCAGGCGGCTTCCTGCCAGAAGGTGCTGGGCGGCGACGCCAACATCTGCTACGAGTACGCCACGAAGCGTTATCGCTCCAACTGCATCAACTGGGGCATCGTTCCCTTCACCATCGGCCCGGACACGCCGTTCGAGTATGAGGTGGGGGATTATGTCTTTGTCCCCGGCATCCGCAAAGCCATCCTGGAAGGTCTGGAGGAAATTGACGCCTGCGTGATCACCAAGGCCGGTGCTGTGAAGCCCATTCACCTTTATTTCCAGAACCTGACCGCCGTCGAGCGACAGATTCTCTCCGACGGCTGCCTCATGAATTATTATAAAAACCGTAAATAACATCATGGAAAAAATCAAAATGACCACTCCGCTCGTCGAAATGGACGGCGATGAAATGACCCGCATTTTGTGGAAGATGATCAAAGATGAACTCATCCTTCCCTTTGTGGACCTGAAAACTGAGTATTATGACCTGGGCCTCGAGTACCGCGACAAGACCTCCGACCAGGTTACCATTGATTCCGCCAATGCTACCAAACGTCTGGGGGTGGCCGTGAAGTGCGCCACCATTACCCCCAACGTACA
>ONTQ01000038.1 GCA_900320795.1 uncultured Bacteroidales bacterium | reverse complement strand
AGTTCGCCCAGCAGAAGATAGCCACCTTCAAGCCCACCATCGACAAGCGTTATTCAGACCTGGATGTGGTTTCCCACGACTCCCACAGCATTTCCTGCACTCCTATCAAGTCGCCTGCCCGCATGCTTCAGATTGATGAAGACGTCCAGGTCGTAGGTATCGACGAAGCCCAGTTCTTCGATGACAGCATCATCGACGTCTGCCAGGAATTGGCCAATCGCGGAATCCGTGTGATCATCGCTGGCCTGGATACGGACTATCTGGGCAAACCTTTCGGCCCCATGCCGGGCCTGATGGCTATCGCCGAAGATGTCCAGAAGGTTCACGCCATCTGTGTCAGCTGCGGTGCCCTGGCCAACCACTCCCACCGTCTGTCCCGGAGCAAGAAACTGGTCGTTCTCGGAGAAAAGGACACGTACGAACCGCTGTGCCGCGAGTGCTACCAAAAAGCCATCAGGGAAGACGGGGAATAAACCCGCCTGTATGAAAGAGAAACTGCTCGGGAAAACGCCCGATGAACTGAAGGTCATTGCCCAGGAGGCCGGCTTGCCTGCATTTGCGGGGAAGCAGATGGCCCAGTGGCTGTATCAGAAGCGTGTGGCCGATATCGCCGAAATGTCCAACCTCTCCAGGCAGGGCAGGGAACTCCTTTCCGAAAAGTACGAGGTGGGCCTGGCCCGGCCGCTGGATGTGCAGACATCGGCCGACGGAACCCGCAAATACCTTTTCCCGGTAAACGGGGATGCCGCCAATGCGGTGGAGGCGGTGATGATACCGGACGAGGACCGGAAAACCCTCTGCGTCAGTTCCCAGGCCGGTTGCAAGATGTCCTGCAAGTTCTGCATGACGGGGCGGCAGGGTTTTCACGGCAACCTGTCCGCGGCCGATATCCTCTCGCAGTTCTTTGCCGTCGAGGAAGCCGGGCTGCTCACCAACACCGTGTTCATGGGCATGGGAGAGCCGCTGGACAACTGGGAGGAAGTCCGCCGCGTCATTGAAGTGCTCACCTCCCCCTGGGGCCTGGCCTGGAGTCCCAAACGGGTGACCCTGAGTACCATCGGCGTACTTCCAGTGCTTCGCAAATACCTGGACGGATGCAAGTGCCACCTGGCGGTGAGCCTGCACAATCCTTTTCCGGAGGAGCGCCTTGAGATGATGCCCGTCCAGAAAGCCTGGCCGCTGGAAGAGATTATCGGCCTGTTGAAAGAATACGACTTCTCCGGGCAGCGCCGGGTAAGTTTCGAATATACCGTCTTCGACGGGTGGAACAATTCAAAACGCCATGCCGACGCCCTTCTGCGGCTTCTGCAGGGCCTGGAATGCCGGGTGAACCTCATCCGTTTCCACCGCATCCCGGACTTCCCCTACGGTCCGGCGCCGATGGCCCGGATGGAGGCATTCCGGGACCGTCTCACCCGGGGCGGAATCACGGCCACCATCCGTGCTTCCCGCGGCGAAGACATTTTTGCAGCATGCGGCCTCCTGGCCGGTAAACACAACAACGAACGATGAAAAAGATTATTTTGTTATTGAGCGTTCTCCTGCTGGCCGGGTCCCCTTTAGCCGGCCAGTCGGTAAAAGAGCCTGAGTCTTCCTCTTTCGGCTTGGACGAGAAGGATGCGGCCGCTGTACGGAAAATCCGTTACAGGATGGCCCAGATCCGGAAATCGCGGCCGACGGTGGCTTTGGTCCTGTCCGGCGGCGGTGCCAAAGGCGCCGCTACGGTAGGTGTACTCAAATACCTTGAACAGTACGACCTTCCCATCGACATGGTGGTGGGCACCAGCATCGGAGGCCTGGTGGGCGGTATGTACGCTTTGGGCTACAATGCCGATTATCTGGATTCGCTGTTCAAAAACATGGACTGGAGCGTGGCGCTGAGTGACAAGGTGGATAAATCCTATATTCCGTATTCCCGCATCCGCTACAACGAAAAATACCTGCTTTCTTTCCCCTTTTATTATAAGCAGGATGACTACAAGAACTTTATCCAGGGAGACATGCCTTTTGCTGCCGGCCGTTCCCGTGAAATCCATCTGGGAGCCGACGGTGAAGGGGAGGACATTACCACCCTCGCCAGGAACAACCTGATGGGAAGCCTTCCTTCCGGCTTTGTCTTCGGCCAGAATGTGAACCAGATTATCACCTCTCGGACGGTCGGGTACAGCGATTCCACGGACTTCTTCAAATTGCCGATTCCCTTTGCCTGCGTGGCGACGGACATGGCGTCCGGCAAAGC
Organism: uncultured Bacteroidales bacterium; assembly: GCA_900320795.1. Classification (GTDB taxonomy): domain Bacteria; phylum Bacteroidota; class Bacteroidia; order Bacteroidales; family UBA932; genus Cryptobacteroides. The sequence continues at coordinate 15,287 of ONTQ01000038.1, read as the reverse complement.
CAAAATCTGGCACAAAGGCTCTCTGAACCTGGCCCTGCGTTCCACCATGTCCATCCCCGGCCTCTTCGCTCCGGTGCGTACCGACGGCATGGTGCTGGTGGATGGCGGCATGCGTAATAATTTTCCGGTGAATATTGCCCGACAGATGGGAGCGGACATCATCATCGGCATCGATCTCTCCGGGGACAATCCGGGCGCCGAGGAAATCCAGAACCTGGGCGATATCCTCATGTCCACCATGAACCTTTTCGACGACGATGCCTTCAACCTGAATGTCAAGAATGTGGATGTCCGGATTCATCCCGACCTGACTGGCTACAACATGCTCAGTTTCAACCGGACGGCGGTGGATACCATGTATGCACGCGGCTACAAGGCGGCCCAGGAGATGAAACCGCAGCTGGATGCCGTCCGTCATCGGCTGGGCAAGGCCCGTCGCCGTCTCAATGCCCCTCCTGCGGAGGATCTGGCGAAGCATCCGGTCATCATCGAGGATATCGATATCGTGGGCGTGGACGAGAAGGAGGCGGAGTATATCCGTTCCAAGATGTATATCAAGCCGGGGTCCATTGTCGACAAGCGGCTCATTGAACAGGAAATCGCTGCCATCTTCGGCAAAGGTGCTTACGATTATGTCACCTATGAGCTCAGGGGAAAGAAAGAACCCTATCGGCTCAGGATTCTCTGCAAGCGGGGCCCTATGCACCAAATCGGCTTCGGGGCACGTATCGATTCGGAGGATATCGTTTCCCTGCTGCTGAATGTGGGACTCAATACCCATGCCATGCAAGGTCATTCGCTGGATCTTACAGCCCGGATCAGCCTCAATCCTTACCTGGATGTGCGTTATTCCTACAACGCTCCCAAGTTCTCCACTTTTAATGTCCGGGCAACCCTCCAGTATTCCGGTTCCACCACTTTCCTGACGGGACAGGAAGACTACGTGAACCTTGCCATGCTGCAGTCGGCACAGGAATTATACTTCTCCAACATGCACTGGTCGTCGTTCGACGTGAAAGTGGGCATTCGGAACCAACTCACCACAATGTACAACATTGCGAGTTCATCCGAGTCGGGAATGGACTTCACGTACCGTTCCAATTCAACAATGAATTATCCCGGCGTGTTCGCCGACGGCCGGATCGAAACACTGGACAACGGTTATTTCCCCACCCGCGGTATTTCGGCCGGTATCCGGGGTGAATTCACGTCGGATATCCTCTTCGCCGGCGCTTCATCGGCGAAACTTTACGGAATTGTGGGACTGGATGGCATGTTCCCGTTCTCCTTCGGACGTCTCGCCTTGATTCCTCAGCTTAATGCCCGCATGGTTTTTGGCAAGAATCCGTCTGCTCCCATCACCAACATCCTGGGCGGCGACATGCGGGGCCGTTACCTGGAACAGCAGATTCCCTTCGTTGGACTCAACGACATGGTGGTCATGCGGAATCATCTTCTGTTGGGACGTCTGGACGCCCGATACAAGCTGTTCAAGAACCAATATGTCTCCCTGATTGGGAATGTGGCCTACGATTTTTCCTCTTTCGAGATGATTGGGGAAGGACGCTTGATTACCGGATTCGGCCTGGGATATGCCTATGACTCCATTGCCGGCCCCTTGAAGGCGCAGGTGCACTGGTCTTCCCTGACCAAACGGGTGGGACTGTATCTTTCCTTCGGTTATAATTTCTAGGCCGATGGATACTCCGGACTTTTCCCGCTGCCTGTCCCGTTTGCAAAAACTCTGTTCAAAAGCGGAGTACTGCACGTCCGACGTGTATCGGAAGGCAATGAAGGACCTGGATGGCGATGCGGAGGCGGCAGCGCGTGTGGTGGCTTCCCTGGTGAAGGAGAAGTATGTGGATGATGCACGCTACGCTGGAGCCTTTGCCCGGGAGAAGGCGGGTTTGCAGGGCTGGGGCCCCGTCAAGATCCGGTTTCAGTTGCGCGCCAAGGGCATTTCCGAGGAAACGATTGCGGCTGCACTGGAAGAGGTCGAGCCCGAAAAAGCGGCCGATAGACTGGTGCGGCTCCTCGCTGGCAAAGCCCGTGCCCTGGAGGGGGATCCCCAGTTCCGGCTCAAGATGTTAAAGTACGGCCTGTCTCGCGGATATGAGTATGATGCCGTGGAAGAGGCCCTGAAAAAGATAGGATCATGAAACGTCTCCTTACCCTTGTGGCCCTGCTGGCTTTTCTGCCCCTTGGGGCACAGAATTACCGGAATCCCATCCTTCACATGGACTACAGCGACCCGGACGTATGCCGGGTGGGAGAGGATTATTACATGACGGCCTCCTCCTTCAACTGCTTCCCCGGACTTCCCGTCCTGCATTCCCGTGACCTTGTGAACTGGGAGCTGGTGGGCGCCGCCCTCACTTCCTATGATCCGCTGTTCCGCGAAACGGTACAGCATGGAAACGGTGTCTGGGCTCCGGCCATCCGCTATCACAACGGCTGGTTCTACATCTTCTGCGGAGACCCTGACCGCGGTATTTTCATGGTCCGTACGCAGGACCCGGAAGGCCCCTGGGAAAAGCCGGTCTGGCTGGTCCGGGAGAAGGGTTTCATCGACCCCTGTCCTTTCTGGGACCAGGATGGGAAAGCCTATCTGTCGCATGGCTGCGCCGGCTCCAGGGCCGGCCTCAAGAGCGTTTTGTTCGTTGCGCCGATGAGCGCGGACGGAACCCGCCTCACAGGACCTTCCCGCATCGTTTTTGACGGGCATCTCACCCAGCCCACCATTGAGGGGACCAAGTTTTACAAGCGGAACGGCAAGTATTATATCTTCGCCCCGGCCGGCGGTGTCTCCACCGGTTGGCAGACGGTTCTTCGCTCCGACAGCCCCTGGGGGCCCTTCGAGGAAAAGATTGTGCTGGCCTGGGCAAAGGGAACCGTGAACGGGCCGCATCAGGGTGCCTGGGTGGAAGATCCGGACGGTGCTGACTGGTTCCTCCATTTCCAGGATAAGGGCGCTTATGGGCGTATCGTGCACTTGCAGCCCATGTCGTGGAATCCGGACGGCTGGCCTGTCATCGGAGAAGATCTGGACGGGGACGGCGTGGGGCAGCCCGTGGCGGAGGGGCTGGGGCCTGCGTTCCGCGAAACTCCGGCAGCGAGCAAAGCCCCGGCTCCGGGGCCTTATGGAATCGGCCTGGAATGGCAGTATCCGGCCATTCCGTCGCCTTACTGGCATTCGGCCCTGGAGGATCGCGGCGTGCGGCTTTATTCCGTGGAACAGAAAGACCGCAGCGGGCTGTGGGACTGCCGGAACCTCCTTTTGCAGAAATTCCCTGCCGAAAGTTTCACCCTCACGGCGCGGCTGACTTTTTGTCCGAATCCGGCTCTGAAAGGGGAGGAAGCCGGTTTTCTTGTGATGGGAAATGATTATGCCCTGCTCCGTCTTGTCGATACCGAAAAGGGCGCCCGGCTGGAGTATGTGACCTGCCTGGGGGCCGATAAAGGAGGGGAGGAGCGCAGCAAGGAACTGACCGTGCTGCCCTACACCTGGGAAAAGCAGTCCTTCCCTTATTCTTCCGGGAATGTTCCTGCCGTCAGTTATCCTTCACGGGCCCGGAGGGAAGTCTGGGTAAAACTGGAAGTGAGTCCGAAAGCGGTCAAGGGAAATGTCCCGGAAGCGGTTTGCCGCTTCAGTTATTCGCAGGACGGAAAAAGGTATAAGGCTGTAAAAGAATCCTTTACGGCAAAGCCGGAAATGTGGATTGGTGCCAAGGTGGGCTTTTTCTGCAACCGGTATTCACCAAAGAACGACAGCGGCTGGCTGGACGTGAGGGATCTGCAGATTCAATAATCTTCCACGTTGTAGCGGGTGAGAAGGTCCATGTGCATGTGATTGTCGGCCACTTCGGGTTTCCGCTGGAAAACCAGGTACTCCGACAGGGTGTGGATGGCCTCCTGGACCTGTCTTTCGGGATGCTGGGCGATGAGCATGCTCACCGTTCCGTTTTCCAGGGCTTTGATGTTGGCTTCCAGGTTGTCAAAGCCGATGACCCGCATCCCCGGGATGGGATAGCGCTCCAGGTAGGGGACAATCAGATGGATGCGGGAATTGAACATCACGATGTGCCTGACCCCCGGGAATTCTTCAAAAAAGGCCGACAGGGCCTCGTCTGTGGCCGCTGCGTCCGTGGGGCTCACGAACAGGCTCCGGATGGTGCAGCCGGGGTTGTTTTCCCTCATATAGTCCAGAAAACCCGCCCGGCGGAGGACGGTGGGATCGCTTTGGCGCTCTTTGTCCCGCGTTACTCGAACGATGAGCACTTCCTTGGCTGTTTCTCCCTGGAGGAGCATATCGGCACAGAGAAAGCCGCTCTTGTAGGAAGGGATGCCGTAGAAGGCGAGGTGTCCCTCTGGCGTGTCCAACTTGGTATCTACGAAAACATAGGGAATCTGGCGGGCGCCCAGTTCCTGGACGAAGACCTGTGTCTCGTACTGGAACATGGGGGCGATGACCACGCCGGAAGGGTTGCTCTGGAGGACCTGGGCGCAGATTTCGCGGAACGAATCGGCCCGGAACTCATCGTAGGTGAAAAGGGTGGTCTCAATCCCGAACTGGTGCTCATCTTCCGCTCCTTTCTGAATGCCGCTGGTGGCCAGATCCCAATAGGAGCCCGGTTCCGGGTGGGGGAGGACGATGGCGATGAGCCTTTTTTTCTTGTTGGCCAGGAGGGAGGCATAAAGATTGGGCTCATAACCCTTTTCCCGGATGACGGCCATCACTTTCTCGTAACTCTTCCTGGATACTTCCCCTCTGTTGTGCAACACGCGGTCCACCGTGCCTTTGGACAGGCCGGTGAGGCGTGCTATATCATTGATAGTTACCTTTTCCACGGTGGCAAAGATAGATAATTATTTTTCTATCTCAAAGCGAATTAATAAAAATTTTCGTTACCGGGCACGGCGGCCTCCGAGGGACTCCCAATGCCGATTTGAAAAAAAGTAGAAAAAAACCGTGCACGGTAACGGAAATAACGAAAAAATACCTTATCTTTGCAACAAACACTATGACTGACAACCAATGAAAGGATTCAAGTTTTCCCTTCTGGCTATTGCCTTTGTCCTTCTCACCGCGGCCTGCGGTCGCTGCAACGTGGCCGAAGACGACTATTCCGGACTTCCCTTCGAAATGCCCCGCGTAGAACTTCCTTCCATTCCTTCCCGCAGTGCGGTCCTTACTGATTTCGGCGGCGTGGGGGATGGCGTTACGCCCAATACGGAGGCTTTCGCCCGTGCCATCGACCATCTTGCAAGCCTTGGAGGAGGCCGTCTGGAGGTTCCGGCCGGTATCTGGTTCACTGGCCCCATCGGCTTCAAAAGCCATATTGAACTCCATCTGGACAAGGATGCCATCATCGTCTTTTCCACGGACCAGGACCTTTACCCTGTCATAGACACCAATTTCGAAGGGCTGGACGTGCGCCGCTGCCTGTCGCCTCTCCACGCGGAGGATGCCACCGACATTGCCATCACCGGCGAGGGTGTCATCGACGGTAACGGAGACGCATGGCGGGAAGTCAAGCGACGCAAGGTAGGGGACGATGTGTGGAAAACCATCGTAGCCCGCGGAGGTCTCCTCTCCGAAGACGGCTCCGTCTGGTATCCGGATGCCGGCTATGCCAAGGCCCGCGCCACCGCCGGCTCCCTCAATTACCAGGATCAGTCTCTGGACGAGCAGGAAATCAAGACTTTCCTCCGTCCGGTGCTGCTGAGTTTCCGCCGTTGTGAAAGAGTGCTTCTGGAGGGTGTATCCTTCCAGAATTCCCCTTGCTGGAACCTGCATCCGCTTTGGTGCAAACATTTGACCGTGAAGAACATCACCGTCCGGAATCCGCACTATTCCACCAATGGTGACGGAATTGACATCGAAGCCTGTGAAAACGTGCTCCTGACGGGCTCCTCCTTCGACGTCGGGGACGATGCCATCTGCATCAAGTCCGGAAAGGATGCCGACGGCCGCCGTCACGCCGTCCCCTGCAAGAACCTCATCATCAAGGACTGCACCGTTTACCACGGCCACGGCGGTTTTGTGGTGGGCAGCGAGATGAGCGGCGGTGTGGAAAATATCTGGGTGAGCGACTGCCGCTTCCTGGGAACGGACGTGGGCCTTCGTTTCAAGAGCACCCGCGGCCGGGGCGGTGTCGTCAAAAACATCTGGTGTGACAACATTTACATGAAGGACATCGTTTCCTACGGTGTCATCTTCAATCTGTACTACGCCGGCGTTGCCGCTTCCGACAAGGGCGATGACGCTTCCGCCGACATGCAGCCCGTGGATGAAACCACTCCGGAATTCCGCGACATGCATATCTCCAACGTGGTTTGTTCGGGCGCCAGGCAGGCCATCTATATCAACGGCCTGCCGGAACTTCCCGTAAGCAACCTGGATTTCCGCAACTGCGTATTCACCGCCGCCAAGGGTGCTGAAGTGCATTTTGCCAAGGATATCACTTTTGACAACGTACGTGTAAACGGCGAGTTATTATGAGAAAAAGTTTCGTGATTGCGGCTGCCGCCCTCCTGTGGTTCAGCCTTTGTTCTTTCACCACCATCCATCTGATGGGAGACAGCACCATGGCCGAAAAGGACCTGAAGGGTGGTACCAACCCCGAAAGGGGCTGGGGCATGATGTTCCAGAACTTTCTGGACAGCGAATTCCAGGTGGTCAATTACGCCCAGAACGGCCGCAGCACCAAGAGTTTCATAGACCTGGGGCTTTGGGACAAGGTTTACCGGGCGGTAAAGCCCGGAGACTATGTGTTCATAGAATTCGGCCACAACGATGCCAAGAAGGAAGACCCTGCCCGTTATGCCGCCCCCTGGGACGCCTACCAGGACAATCTCCGCATGTTCGTGGACAAGGTTCGCGAGAAAGGCGGCATCCCGGTGCTTCTCACGCCGGTGGCCCGCCGCTGGTTCAAGGGCGGCGTACTGGACCGTAACTGCCATACGGATTATCCCGCGGCCATGAAGGCCGTAGCCGCGGAAAAGGATGTAACCCTGCTGGATATCACCACCCCCACGCTGGACTGGCTGGAAAGCATCGGGGACGAAGCCTCCAAGGCGTATTTCATGATTTCCACCGGAAAGGACGACAACACGCACACCGTGGCCTCGGGCGCCCGCAAGGTGACGGAGATTGTCTGCGACCAGATTCGGGAGCAGATTCCGGCCATCGGCGCCCACCTGGTCCGTTACCACATCGTAGTATCGGCCGACGGTCACGGAGATTTTATGACCGTGCAGGAGGGCGTGAACGCCATTCCGGACTACAGCCACCAGGAAATCACCACCGTCCTTATCCGCAAGGGCGTTTACAAGGAGGAAATCAGCATTCCTCACTCCAAATTCCGCGTGCATTTCAAGGGAGAGGATGCGGAGAATACCGTCCTTACCTATGACAAATATGCCAGGAAGATGTGGCCCGGCCGAGATTTCCCCATGGGAACTTCCGGCAGCGCCTCCATCTATATCCATGCCAGTTATATCACCTTCGAGGATATCACCTTCGAGAATTCCTCCGGCGAAGGGAAGGAAATCGGCCAGGCGGTGGCCGTCTTCACCGACGGAGACTTCCTCTTCTTCAACCGCTGCCGCTTCCTGGGCAATCAGGATACCCTCTATACATATGGCCGATATGGCAAGTTCGGTGGCATCATGCGCAATTATTACAAGGATTGCTACATCGAGGGCACTACGGATTTCATCTTCGGCCCCAGCATCTCCTATTTTGAGAACTGCCACATCCATTCCAAGAAAAACAGTTATGTCACGGCTGCTTCCACCCTGGAAGGCCAGAAATATGGATATGTGTTTGTCGGCTGCCGCCTCACGGCCGATGAGGGGATAGACCAGTGTTATCTGGGCCGTCCGTGGGGGGCATATGCCAAGACGGTCTTCATCCGCTGCGAATTGGGAAGTCATATTTTGCCGGACGGCTGGCACGATTGGGAGAAAGATGGCAAGCCCAACACCAAGGAGAATTCCTATTATGCGGAATATAAGAACTTTGGCCCCGGAGCCCGGGGGCCCCGCGTGGGCTGGTCCCATCAACTTACAGACAAGGAGGCCGGGGAGTATTCCTTCGAAAAAGTCATGTTCCAGGAAGAAGACGGCATTGTCTGGGACCCTTATAACAACAAGTAGATGAGGAAATCGTTATTCATAGTATTGGCAGCAGCCTTGACCGCATGCACCGCGGTCAAGGCTCCGCTGTCACAGAGGGTTGTCCTTTCGGAGATGGCCCGCTGCCCGGAGGCCGGCTATATCGACGGCCTGGAAGGCAAACTCAAATGGAACTATACTACCGGCCTGGAACTGAAAGCCATGCTGGACGTCTATGAGATGGCCGGTCAAGCCGGCCATGACATAGGGGACCGTCATTCCCGCTTTGACCGGGAATCCGTCCTGTCCTATGTGGATGCCTGGTACGACGCTATCATCGACTCCACCGGCACCATTTACAAGTACAGGAAAGGCAATTACTCCCAGGACCATATCTGCCCCGGCCGCACCCTTTTCCAACTTTATGATTTGACAGGCAAGGAAAAGTACCGCGTGGCCATGGATACGCTCTACAGCCAACTGAAGAGCCAGCCCCGCACGCAGGAAGGCGGCTTCTGGCACAAGCAGATTTATCCGGAGCAGATGTGGCTGGACGGCCTGTATATGGCCGAACCGTTCTATGCGGAATATACCGTCCGATTTGTGACGGACAGTCTCGAGCAGGAGGCCAATTACAGGGATATCGTCCTGCAGTTCTCCACGGTCTATGACCACACGCTGGACCCGGATACCGGACTTCTCCGCCATGCCTGGGATTCCTCCCATGAGATGTTCTGGTGCAATCCCGAAACCGGTCAGAGCGACCATGCCTGGGGCCGTGCCCTGGGTTGGTACTGCATGGCACTGGTGGATGTGGCGGAAATTCTTCCCGCCGGCACCGAAAAGGATTATCTGGTTGACATTCTTTCCACCCTTTACAATGTGATTCCGCTCTATGCCGATGCTTCCACCGGCATGTGGTTCCAGGTGCTGGACCAGCCCTACCGGGAAGGCAATTACCTGGAGGCTACCTGCAGTGCCATGTTTACCTATGCCTGGCTCAAGGGCTGCCGACTGGGCTTCCTCGGAAACCGGGAAGGCGCCGTCCAGGCCTATGAATCCCTCCTGAAGACTTTCGTTACGGAAGAAGAAGACGGCCTTGTGAACTTGAACCAGTGCTGTGAAGTGGCCGGTCTGGGCGGAAAGGAGAACAGAAGGGGAGACTACGAGTATTATATCAATGAACGCGTGCGCGCAAATGACCCCAAGGGTATCGGCCCGCTCATTTGGGCAGCGCTTGAATATGAGAGACTATGAATCTGAACCGATTCTTTCTGTGTTTGGGGCTCATCGCCGGCGTGGCAGCCTGTGGGCCCAAGGATAATCCCGATACGCCGTCCGGAGGAGGGGATAACCCTGAGACGGCCAAACCGTCGGCCCCCACCGGGCTGAAACTCCACAAGGCGGAAGAGACTTCGTTGCAGTTCCAGTGGGACGATATGAAGGGTGCTACCGGCTATGATTACACGCTTGCGCTGGACGGGGCGGTCCTTCAGGAAGGAAACGTGAAGACGCGGAACGTTACGGTGAGCGGCCTTACCAAGGCCACCACATACACCTTTACGGTTTACAGCCTGGCCAAGGACTTCAAGTCTTCCGGCTCTTCCATCCCGGCCAAAACCGCCGGCACGGAAGACCCCGCTCCCGGTCCGGTTTCCATAGCCTATGAGGATTTCAAGATTCCTGCGGCGGAGGAAGACGGCGTGGCCCGTGCTTTCCCGGGTGCCGAAGGCGGCGGAATGTATGTGACCGGCGGCCGTGGGGGCAAGGTATATCATGTGGCCAAACTTACGGACGACGGTTCCGAGGGAACCCTCCGCTGGGCTGTCAAGCAGTCCGGTCCCCGTATCATCGTATTTGATGTCGCTGGCATTATTGAGTTGTCCACTGACTTGAAAATAGAAAAAGGAGATGTAACCATCGCCGGCCAGACGGCTCCGGGAGACGGCATCTGCCTGAAGAATTACACTACTTATATCGGAGCAGACAATGTCATCATCCGTTTCCTCCGTTTCCGCCTGGGAGATGAAGCCCCCTGGTCAGATGCCGATATCAAAGCCGGGAAGGCCGATGGCGAGGATGCTGTTTGGGGGCGTTATCAGCACAACATCATCCTGGATCACTGTTCCATGAGTTGGAGCATTGATGAAACGGCCTCCTTCTATGCCGATGAGAATTTCACCATGCAGTGGTGCATCGTGTCGGAATCCATGAAGAGTTGCCGCCTGCATTCCAAGGGAGACCATGGCTACGGAGGAATCTGGGGTGGAAAGAATGCCTCTTTCCATCATAACCTTCTGGCTCATCACCAGAACCGCACGCCCCGTTTCGACCACCAGTACCTTTATGACGGCAATAATAAATCGACGGACGAATTCCGCGGCAACGTAGATTACCGGAACTGCGTCAACTATAACTGGGGTTCCAGTAACGGTTGTTACGGCGGAGAAGGCGGTCACTTCAACCTGGTCAACAATTATTATAAGAAGGGCCCCAACTCCAATGACAAGAAGTATTTCATTGAAGCGGACGGAGGATACACGACGGGGGGAAAGCAGTATCCGTACGATTGGGCATACCTGTATCTGTCCGGCAATTATAACAATGAATACCCTTCCGGAGATTCTTCCTATCCCGATGGCGTTTATTGGAAGAAGGCCTACAGTGATTATAACCTTCCCTATGATGCTCATGTCGTATCGGCACCGTTCGTTATATCCGGAAAGGATGGAAAGGATACTTTTACAACCACCCACTCGGCCCAGGAAGCCATGGAGCGGGTTTGTGCATATGCCGGCGCGTCCCTAAGCCGAGATGCGGTGGATTCCCGCATCTGCCAGGATGTCAAGGAAGGGAAGGGGAAGTTGATCAGCAGCATCGAAGATGTGAGGACTTCCTATGGGAGCGCCTGGCCTTCCTACAACGGCACCAAGGTGACGGATACGGATGGAGACGGCATCCCGGATTCCGTTGAGGATGCCTGGGGCCTGAACAAGAATATCGCTGCTGATGGCGAGGCCGTCACGCTGGACAAGAACGGGCGTTACACCAATCTGGAAATGTATCTGCATTACCTGGTGAAGGATATTGTTGCCGGAGGCAATCAGAGTGGCATTTATACGAAATTATAATTTTCTATACTAACTATTATTATTAACCAAAATCCAATTCCAATGAAAAGTTTGACAAAGAAACTTCTTCTTTCGCTCGCACTTTGCTTGGGAACGGCCTCGCTCACCTGGGCACAGACTACCGTCAAGGGTATCGTGACCGATGAGACAGGCGAGCCGCTGATTGGCGCCGGCGTAATGGTGGAAGGAACCACCATCGGCACCATCACCGGTATTGACGGCGATTATGTGCTGTCTGTTCCTGAAGGTGCAGTGAATCTGGTGTTCTCCTTTATCGGCCTGGCCGACCAGACGGTCGCCATTGCCGGTCAGACGGAGATCAACGTGGTCCTGAAGGCCGACCAGACCTTCCTGGACGAGGTAGTCGTGGTGGGTTATGCGACGGTCAAGCGCCGCGACCTCCTGGGCTCCGTCTCCTCCGTCGGCTCCGACAAGCTCACCGAGCAGCCGGTCACCACTGTTTCCCAGGCTCTCTCCGGTAAGATGGCCGGTGTGTCCGTAGTGACGACGGAAGGTGACCCTGACGCCGACATCAAAATCCGTGTCCGTGGTGGCGGCTCCATCACCCAGGACAGCAGCCCGCTCTACATCGTTGACGGTTTCCCGGTGGAATCCATCAATGATATTCCTTCCTCTGAGATTCAGAGCATCGATGTTTTGAAGGATGCCTTCTCTACCGCCATCTACGGTTCCCGTGGTGCAAACGGTGTTGTCATTGTCACAACCAAGAGTGCGGACAAGGGCACCAAGCTCTCTGTCAAGCTCAACGCCTACTGGGGTCTCAAGACCATGGCAAACAAAGGCGCCATCGTTCCGATGGATGCCGACAATTTTGTCAAGTTCCAGTATGAACTGGGCGTCATTCGTGACAATTTGAGTTCCTATTACGAGCCTTATTTCGGAAACTTTGCCGATATCGACCTTTACAACGGCATGGCCACCAATGACTGGATCAAGGCCGTCTTCGGCAATACAGGCTCCACGTTCAGCGCCGACTTCTCCGTTTCCGGCAGTGGCGACAACGTGAACTGGACGCTGGGTTACTCCCATATGGGAGATGAAGCCATCATGGTCGGTTCCAATTACGCCCGTGACAACCTCAGCTTCAAGGGCAATTTCAAGACCTCCGAGACTACATCCATCGATGCCAATGTCCGTTACTCCCGCGTCAATGTGCGTGGTGGCGGCGCCAACGGTATCAACGACACCGGAACCACTTCCGGCAACGGCCGTCTCAAACATGCGGTTTCCTACACTCCCATTCCCATCGCCTCTACCATTCAGGGTGTCGATGAAGAACAGGACTATGGCGACAATGCTCCGCCGCTCCTGTCGGTGTCCGACAATGACTCCCGTCGTATCCGTACCACCTGGAACGCCAACGCTGCCTTTAACTGGAAGATCATTGAGAATCTGAACCTCAAGATTGAAGGCGGTTTGGAGAAATACAACCAGACCGACGACCGTTTCTACGGCATGACCACTTACTATGTGGCCAACAATTCTACGGACAAGACCGGCGTCTCCAACCAGCACAAGGAAGCTTTCCGTACCAAATACCGCAATACCAACACCCTCAACTACGATTTCTCGAAGTTGATCAACAATGAAGACCACCAGCTTACCGCTCTCCTGGGTGAGGAAATGACCATCACCAAGAGCAATCTGCTTACCTTGATGGTCGATGGCCTGAATGCATCTTACGACGCTCCCATGGCATGGACTTTCCTGTCCTCGGGTACGCCTGCTTCTACGAACAATTACTATGATCCGGATGACAAGCTGCTCTCTTTCTTTGGCCGTGTGAACTATGACTATAAGCACCGTTATTCTGTGGGCGCAACGCTCCGTGCCGACGGCTCTTCCAAGTTCGCTCCCGGACATCAGTGGGGTTTCTTCCCTTCAACCGCCGTTTCCTGGACCATCTCCAACGAGCCCTGGATGGATAACGCCCATAGCTGGCTGGATCAGCTGAAACTCCGTTACAGCTTCGGTACCGCCGGTAACAACAATATCCCTTCCGGACAAATCGCCAAACAGTATTCAGCTACGGTAACGGCATGGCTCAGCCAGAGCTCCAATTACTGGATGGCCGGTAAGATCATGAACAACCCCGACCTGACTTGGGAGACCACGTTTACCCATAATGTCGGTGTGGACTTCAGCTTCTTCCAGAGCCGTCTGAGCGGTAGTATCGAGGTCTATCAGAATACGACCAAGGACCTTCTCATCAATTTCCCGATCACCGGTTCCGGCTATGACAGCCAATACCGCAACTTGGGCAGCACGCGCAACCGCGGTGTCGAACTCACGCTCAATGCCCCTATCGTCTCCAAGAAGGATTTCTCTTTGAATATCGGCGGTAATATCGCCTATAACAGAAATCGTGTGACCAACCTTGGCGGCCTGAGCAGCATTACCGCCCAGTCCTATTGGGCTTCCACGGAAATCGGAGACGATTACATCGTCCAGGTGGGCCAGCCGCTGGGCAATATGTACGGTTATGTCAGCGATGGCATGTACGCTCCTTCCGATTTCACCTGGAACGGTTCCAAATGGGTCCTGAACGATGGTGTCGTGGATGCGTCTGCCATTCTGGGAGCCACTTATCTCCTGCCTGGCGCACCCAAGTATAAAGATATCAATGGCGATGGAAAGGTGACGGTTGCAGACCGTAAGGTCATCGGCAATGCCAGCCCCGATTTCACCGGCGGTTTCAATTTCTCCGGCTATTTCCACGGCTTTGACTTCAGCGCCAACTTCAACTTCATGATAGGCAATCAGGTGTACAACGCCAACAAGGTGGAATTCACCAGCTCCCGTAAGTTCTCCAACCGAAACCTTGTCAACATGATGGATGTCAAGAACCGTTGGACCAACATCGACTGGAATACCGGTGAAATGATTACCGATCCTTCCGTTCTCCAGAGCGTGAATGCAGGGAAGACCCTGTGGGCTCCTTTCGTGGGCACCGCCATCTTCTCCGATTGGGCTGTGGAGGATGCTTCCTTCCTGCGTCTGCAGAGTGTAACCATCGGCTATACGCTTCCTGAGTCCCTGACCGAAAAGGTGAACCTGAACCGTGTGCGCTTCTATGCCACCGGCACCAACCTTTTCTGCCTCACCAAGTATTCCGGTTACGATCCCGAAGTCGATACCCGTCGTAGCACGCCGCTTACCCCCGGTGTCGATTATTCCGCCTATCCCAAGTCCATCGGCTTTGTGGTGGGTGTCAATCTGAGTTTCGGCAAACGTTCCAAATAATCCTTAATTTGAAAAGAATATGAAAAAGTTTTTCTATATTTTCGGAACGGTGGCTGCCTTGCTGAGTGTTTCTTCCTGCGGCAAATTCTTGCAGACCGAATCTCCGTCTGCATTTGATGCTGCTGCGATCCCTCGTCCTCGCATTGGCTTCGATCGTCTGTCTGCGGAGATGCCTTACTTTAAGGAGTCTACGTACATTGACGAGGAGCTTCGCCAGGAGCTTAATATCGTGCTCGAGTCTGGCAACCAGGCTTACATCGACTCGATCATGAATCGTGTGTTCGATGACGAGACACGTCTGCTTCGTGGTGCTGCAGCTGCACGTGAGCGTATGCGCATGATGGCTCTCACGACTGGTGTCATTTCGATGTCGGCAAATGGCCAGGCGTTCAACTTCGACTATCAGATTCCTGATGCCAACAAGGTTGATGCTGCTGCTGCATGGTCTGATCTTCAGAATGCAGACCCGATCGAAGACATCCGTGTTCTGATCGAGCACATTCAGGATGAGACTGGTGCGATGGTTGTCCGTGCTATGTGCGATGGCAAAGTGTGGCGTCAGCTTCGTAACAACAAGAAGATCAAGGAGTCGATCTACGTTCTCACTAGTGGTGCTGGTGTAGTCTCCGATGTCCAGCTTCGTGACTTCATTGCTCAGGAGCTCAATGGTCTTCAGGTGCTTGTCAACAACAAGCGTTACAAGGATGAGGATGGCACGACTCAGCCGTTCATGCCCACTGACACGTTTGTCGTGTTCCCTGATGGTGATCTTGG
>ONTQ01000096.1 GCA_900320795.1 uncultured Bacteroidales bacterium | reverse complement strand
CTCTGAAAAATCCTTTGATACCCGAAAGGGTGACACGAAGTTTGAAAACCATGGGTCCTTACTATTTCTAAAATCAAAGATAGCGCTTTTTTCCGGTTCCATTGCAAAATATTGCAAAAATTACTACTTTCGTAACGATGGAACCGTTCGACGCATATAAATCCATTGCAGGCCCCTCTGAAGGCCTTTTTAAGGACAATGGCTCGCGCTTCATCGCCCTGGCCTACCCCGTCGAAACCGAAGAGGAGGTACGGGAAATCGTGAGCGGCCTCCGGAAGGAATACCACGATGCCCGGCACCACTGCTATGCCTATCGGCTGGGATACAGGAGGGATGTTTTCCGCGCCAGCGACGACGGGGAACCCTCCGGCAGCGCAGGCCGCCCCATCCTGGGGCAAATCGACTCCCTGGGGCTCAGCGATGTCCTGGTGGTGGTGGTCCGCTATTTCGGAGGCATCAAACTGGGCATCCCCGGCCTCATCCGCGCGTACAAGAGTTCATCGGCCGATGCCCTTTCCCAGGCCGCCGTCGTCGAGAAAATCGCCGCCCGGCGTTTCCGCCTGCATTTTGACTACCTCTGCATGAACGCCGTCATGAAGGTGCTCAAGGATATGGACCTTCCCCAGAGCGGACAGCAGTTCGGGGAGGAGTGTTCGCTGGAAGTGCGTGTACGCCTGTCGGCCGTGGAGGATTTCCTGCAAAGAATCGGAGACCATGCAAAACTGGAAGAAATATAGGTTTTCTCAATAAAAATTCATAACTTGCGAAACCGAATTGATTTTATTTTTTAACTAACCACCATAATCATGTCCAAGAAAGTTCATGTTTTCAATGCCGGCCCTTGCCTGTTGCCGCAAGTAGCCATCGACCATGCCATCGAAGCCCTCAAAGACTTCAGCGGAACCGGGATTTCCGTCCTTTCCATCAGCCACCGCACCAAGGAGTGGGACGCCGTGATGGACGAATGCCGCGCCCTGTGGAAGGAACTCCTCCACATTCCTGACACCCACGAGGTCGTCTTCCTCGGCGGCGGTGCTTCCCTTCAGTTCCTCTATGTAGCCATGAACTACCTGGAGAAGAAAGCCGCCTATCTGGACACCGGCGTATGGGCCCACAAAGCCCTCGTAGAGGCCCAGGGCATCGGCGAGGCCTATGCCATCGCCTGCTCCAAGGACAAGAACTACACCTACATCCCCAAGGGATTCGAAATCCCGGCCGATTTGGATTATCTCCACATCACCACCAACAACACCATCTACGGCACGGAAATCCACGAGGACATCGACTGCCCCTGCCCGCTCATCGCCGACATGTCCTCCGACATCATGTCCCGTCCGGTGGACGTGAGCAAGTATGACCTCATCTACGGCGGCGCCCAGAAGAACGTGGGCCCGGCCGGCGTCATCTTCGCCATCATCAAAAAGAGTTCCCTGGGCCGTGTGACCCGTCACATCCCCACCATGCTCAATTACCAGACCCATATCGACAAACTCTCCATGTTCAACACTCCGCCCGTGTTCGCCATCTATGTGATGAACGAGACCCTCAAGTGGCTCAAGGGCATCGGCGGCGTAGAGGCCATCCAGAAGATTAACCAGCAGAAGGCCAAACTTCTGTACGATGAAATCGACCGCAACAGCCTGTTCGTGGGCACGGCCGCCAAGGAAGACCGGTCCCTGATGAACGTGTGCTTCGTGATGGCTCCCGGCAAGGAAGAACTCCAGGACGAATTCTTCGCCTTTGCCAAGGAACGCGGCATGGTGGGCATCAAGGGCCACCGCAGCGTAGGCGGCTTCCGCGCCTCCCTGTACAACGCCTGCTCCATCGAGGATGTCCAGGCTCTCGTAAACTGCATGAAGGAATTTGAAAATCTGAAGAAGTAATGAAAATCTTGCTTGCCACCCAGAAACCTTTCGCAGCAAAGGCTGTCGAAGGCATTGTTTCCATCCTCACCGAAGCCGGTCACGAGGTAGTGAAACTGGAAAAATATGCCCAGCAGGCAGACTTGGTAGCCGCCGTGGCCGATGCAGAGGCCATGATTATCCGCTCCGACAAAGTGACGGAGGAAGTGATGGCCGCCGCACCCAAACTCAAGATTGTGGTGCGCGCCGGTGCCGGTTTCGACAATGTGGACCTCTCTGCCGCCACCGCGCGCGGCATCGTGGTCATGAACACCCCCGGACAGAACTCCAACGCCGTGGCCGAACTGGCCCTGGGCCTGATGATTTTCATGGCCCGCACACAGTTCACTCCCGCTACGGGATCCGAACTGCAGGGTAAGCGCCTGGGTGTCCAGGCCTACGGAAACGTGGGGCGTCTGGTAGGCCAGAAAGCCAAAGCCCTCGGCATGGAAATCTGCGCCCTGGACCCTTTCCTCACCGATGAACAGATTATCGCCGGCGGTGCCCGGCCCGTCCACTCCGTGGAAGAACTCTACGCCGCTTCCGACTACCTTTCCATCCACATTCCGGCCCTTCCCGCCACCATCAAGTCCATCGGCTATGACCTTGTCATGCGCATGCCCAAGGGCGCAACGCTGGTCAACACCGCCCGCAAGGAAGTCATCGACGAAGAAGGCCTCTTGAAAGCCCTCGAAGAGCGTCCGGACCTTAAATACGTTACCGACGTAATGCCGGACAACTACGCCGTTCTCCAGGAAAAGTTCGGCGCCCGCGTGTTCGCAACGCCCAAGAAGATGGGTGCCCAGACCGCCGAAGCCAATGTGAACGCCGGCCTGGCTGCAGCCCGCCAGATTGTGGATTTCTTCGCCACCGGCAATCGTAAATTCCAAGTCAACAAATAATTATGGTACGCGTAAAACCTTTTGCGGCGATTCGCCCTCCCAAAGATATAGTGACCGAAGTGGCCGCTCCCCCGTATGACGTCCTCAACTCCGAGGAAGCCCTGGCCATGGCCGGTGAAAAGAGCCTCCTTCACATCACCAAGCCGGAAATTGATTTCACGCCCATTGCCGGTGAACACGAGCAGCGCACCTACGACAAGGCTGTGGAGAACTTTAAAGCCTGGAAGCAGAAAGGCTGGCTGGTACAGGACGAGAAGGAGAAGTACTATGTGTATGCCCAGACCATGGGCAAACGCACCCAGTACGGCCTGGTTCTCTGCGCCCATACCGATGATTACGCTTCCGGCGTCATCAAAAAGCACGAACTCACCCGCAAGGACAAGGAAGATGACCGCATGGTACACGTCCGCATCCAGAACGCCAACATCGAGCCGGTTTTCTTCGCCTACAAGGACAACGAGGAACTCAATGCCATCGTAGCCAAGGCGGCCTCCGGCAAACCCGAATACAAGTTCGTGGACGAGAACAAGTTCACCCACACTTTCTGGATCATCGATGACGATGCCACCATCGCCCGCATCACCGAAATCTTCACCAAGGACATCGACGCCTTCTATGTGGCCGATGGTCACCACCGCACCGCCGCTGCCGCCCGCGTGGGCGCCGAGAAGCGAGAGCAGAACCCGCACCACACCGGAAACGAGGAATACAACTATTTCATGGCCGTGTGCTTCCCCGAGAGCCACCTCGCCATCATCGACTACAACCGCGTGGTGAAGGATTTGAACGGCCTCACCGAAGAAGCGTTGCTGAAGGCCCTGGAAGAAGACTTCGAGGTTTCCCTGGCCACCAAGCCGCGCTGCGGCCGCCCGGCAAAGCCGTACCAGCCCTCCGGCCTGCATAACTTCTCCATGTATTTGGGCAAGAACTGGTACAGCCTCACCGCCAAGCCGGGCCGCTTTGACGACAACGACCCCATCGGCGTACTGGATGTCACCATCCTCAGCAACCTGGTTCTGGACAAGATCCTGGGAATCAAGGACCTCCGCACCGACAAGCGCATAGACTTCGTAGGCGGTATCCGCGGCCTCGGAGAACTGGCCCGCCGCGTGGATTCCGGCGAGATGAAGGTAGCCTTCGCCCTGTATCCGGTCTCCATGGAGCAACTCATCCGCATTGCCGACACCGGCAACATCATGCCGCCCAAGACCACGTGGTTCGAACCCAAACTCCGCAGCGGCCTCGCCATCCACAGCCTGGCATAGGCCTCCACAGTTTGGCATAGGCATGTACAGCCTGGTGGCATAGGCCGCAATGCCTAACATCGGCATGCATAGCCTGGTTTAGGCCGCAATGCCTCCCCACTCATCAGCAAGAGCCCCGTCCGCACCTCCCGGCCTGGGCCCTTGCCGTCTCCCCCCTCCGTGCCAGGTCTCCCCACCTTTCGTGCCAAGTTCCACCCCCTTCCGTGCCAGGTCACCTGCAAAATGCTTGTGCCAGGCTTTGGCCGAAGCGTTAATTTACTGATTCACAAGTGTTTGCAAAATCAGCCCCAGCCCGTAGCCATGTTTTTTTGGGGTGCCGGGCTGGCGCTTTTTTGTAAGCACTTAATAACGAGTTTATTACAAAAACCGTCCAGCCCGGCGACAACACATTTATAGTATTTTGTCCAGCATGTCATCCGTAAGGCCTAGCAGCCGTCGGAGTTGGGACTTGGTGGCGGCAAAGCGGCGGGACAGGGAACGGGCCAGCAGGAAAAGAGACTTCCGGTCCAACTGATGGACGGACTCCACATGATACTCTTTTCGGCATATCAAGGCTATTTTTTCCTGGAGTTGTGAATCCGAGAAGCGCATGCTTTCGGCCAATCCGTGCGCCATCTTAACGGCCGATTCCAAGTCGTACAGGCGAAGTTTGTCAAACAGGCTCACGCTGTCTTCCAGTATTTTCTCCGCTTTTTGGTAGTCCACGAAGAACCGGTTGAGAATACACCCGTTTGCATGTTCCCAGTTACCAGGAACATTTTCATGGGACCGGAGAATCACTCGTTTCTGTTCCTGCGTCAGCGTGCAGAACGAAATGCCGTGCACTTGTTCCCGGAAGGGGTTGAAATACACATCGGCCGAACTCCAGCGATAGGAATGCGGAGACGCGAGGCGGGCACGGTATGCATTGCGAAGAAGGTAGGCCAGTTCGTTAACGAATGTCTGTCTGTCCAGTACGGCGGTCACATTGAAAGTGTCTGCTTTTATCAGTCCCTTCACTCCATACTTTTTGCTGAGCAGCCGAATCAGGCGGCGGAGCATGAAGTGAAAATAGTTTTCACATTCGGTGTATGTCCCGGATAGAAGCAGGTGGAAGTGGTTGCTCATCAAGGTGTATCCGAGGAGGCTGACAGAATACTTCAAAGTGCCGATGGCAAGAGAGTTGACCCCATAAACATAGTCTTCCTCATCCCGGAACAGGACACCGTGCTCCAGGTGGCTCATGGTAAATTGATAAGTGCCTCTTTTCCCGGCAAAAGGGTCTTCAAAAACTGCCATTTTTTCAGAAAGGTAAGCATAAATGAGGCAGTATCCTCCAAGGGCGGAAAAAACAAAACAAAAAATCGGCCTCGCGGGCAGTTGCAAGGCCGATGTGTGAAATAATTTTCTTTTCTCAGAAAAAAAACTATTTGGTGAGGTTGATGAAGGGAAGGGCGTTGGAGCCGTTGTAGGTGGGGAGTTTGCCGTCCCACTTCTCAATGGCGTACTGCTGCACCAAGAGAGCATTGAGGGAAGCGGCTACGACGCGGTTGTAGTAGGCTTCGCCGTCACCCTGGATGCGCTGGGCCTCGGCCTCACCCTTTGCCTTGGCGATGGCAATCTTGGCTTCGGCCTCAGCCTCTTTCACCTTGTTTTCGGCCTTGAGGGCGTTCTGGACGGCTTCGTTCTTGGCATTGATGGCCTCGGTGAGGGATGCCGGCGGATCAATCTTGGTGGTAAACTCACGGACGATGAAGCCTTCCTGGTTCATGGATTCGTCCAGGCGGGCGCGTACTTCGTTCTCGAACTTGGCCCGGTTGGCCATGAGTTCGTCGGAAGTGTAGTTGTTGGCACAGGTACGATAGGCCTCGAAAATACAGGTGTTGATGTATCCCATTTCCAGTTCCCGCACCGGCTTTCTGTACTTGACAAAGATATCTACCGCTTTGCTCTCATCTATCTGGTAAGCCAGGGTAGGGGTCATGGAGAAGATAGCGGCATCTTTGGGATTTACCGTGAAAGGCTCATAGGTAACGCGCTGAATGAAAGTAGGGTATTCGAAAATGCTCTCTGTGATAGGGTTGTACCATACCCAGCCCCGGCAGGTGCCTTCCACACCGCCCTTGAGGGAAGCGTTGGAACTCCACTTCTTGAACTTGATGCCCACGGAAGCGGAATCGATGGTGGTGCAGCAGGAAGTGACAACCAAAATCACTAACGCAGTGACCGCAAGTGAAATCCAGGTGGTTTTTGCAATGGCCGATGTCTTGTTCATATCTTTCTAAATTTTTTCAAAGATACGTATTTTTCTCCGATAACGCGCCGGGCTGGACGGTTTTTGTAATAAACTCGTTATTAGACACTTACAAAAAAGTACAAGCCCGACACCCCTAAAAAACATAGCAACGGGCTGGGGCTGATTTTACAAATGTTTGTGAATCAGTAAGTTAGAGTTGGTGCGGGAAGGGAGGGGGAAGGGAGGGGGCAAGGAAGGCAGAGGAAGGCAGGGAGGAAGGCAGGGAGGAAGGCAGGGAGGAAGGCAGGGAGGAAGGGAGGGAGGGGGGCTATTGCAGGGCCCAGAGGATGACGCCGACGGAAACGGAGACGTTGAGGGAATGCTTGGTGCCCTGCTGGGGAATCTCCAGGGAAAAGTCGCAGGCATCGACGACCGCCTGCTGCACCCCGTCCACTTCGTTACCGAAGACGAGGGCGTACTTGCGACCGGGTTCCCTGCAGAAAGTATTCAGTTTCACCGAGTGGACAGTCTGTTCGACGGCGGCGACACGGTAGCCCTCGGCCTGGAGACGGCGGACCAGGGCAACGACATCCTCCACATGCTCGAAGGGAACCACTTCCTCGGCCCCGAGGGCAACTTTTCGTAACTCCGGAGAAGGCGGAACGGGACAAATTCCGCCCAGATAAATCCTGTCCACCCCGAATGCATCGGCCGTCCGGAAGGCCGACCCTACATTGTGCGCGCTGCGGATGTTGTCCAGCACCAGGACGACGCCGCTCATCGGCCTTTCCTGCCGATACTGCTGAGGGCTCATCCGACCCAACTCGATATTGAGAAGTTTTCTGTCTTTCACAATGCAAAGGTAAGAGATTTTGCTTATATTTGTAAAATAGGAAATAAACTAACCACACAAATATGAAACGCGATCTTCAAGTATTTGATCTCATCAAACAGGAACAGGAACGCCAGTCTTCCGGTCTGGAACTCATCGCTTCCGAGAACTATGTCTCCGACGAGGTACTCGCCGCCATGGGGTCTATCTGCACCAACAAATATGCAGAGGGTTATCCCGGCAAACGCTATTATGGCGGCTGCGAAGTAGTGGACCAGATTGAGCAACTGGCCATCGACCGTCTCTGTGCCTTGTACGATGCAGAATATGCCAATGTCCAGCCGCACTCCGGCGCACAGGCAAATATGGCTGTGACCATGGCCATCCTGCGTCCCGGCGACACGTTCATGGGACTGGACCTCTCCATGGGCGGTCACCTGACCCACGGCTCTCCCGTGAACGCATCCGGCATCCTCTATCATCCGGTGGCCTATGGCCTGAATCCCGAAACCGGCCGCGTCGATTACGACGAAATGGAGCGGAAGGCCCTCGAATGCAAGCCCAAACTCATCATCGGCGGTGCATCGGCCTATTCCCGCGAGTGGGATTATGAACGCATGCGTGCCATCGCCGACAAGGTGGGCTCCATCCTCTGGATTGATATGGCCCACACGGCCGGCCTCATCGCCGCCGGACTGCTCAAGAACCCGGTCAAATACGCGCACATCGTCACTTCCACCACCCACAAGACCCTCCGCGGACCGCGCGGCGGCATCATCCTCATGGGCAAGGACTTCGACAATCCCTGGGGCCTCACCACGCCGAAGGGAGAAATCAAGAAGATGAGCGCCATCCTCAATTCCAGTGTCTTCCCGGGCATCCAGGGCGGTCCGCTGGAGCATGTCATCGCCGCCAAGGCCGTGGCTTTCTTCGAGGCGGCCCAGCCGGAATACAAGGAGTACCAGAAACAGGTGGTGGCCAACGCCGCCGCCATGTGCCAGGAATTCCTTTCCCGCGGATACAAGGTCATCTCCGGCGGTACGGACAACCACCTGATGCTCATCGACCTCCGCACCAAATTCCCGGACCTCACCGGCCGCGTGGCCGAAAAGGAACTGGTCAGGGCCGATATCACCGTGAACAAGAACATGGTTCCCTTCGACAGCCGCAGCGCTTTCGCGACTTCCGGTCTCCGCATCGGTACGCCGGCCATCACCTCCCGCGGTTTTGAAGAAAAGGATATGGTGAGCATCGTGGATCTGATTGACACCGTGCTGGCATCGGCCAACGAGCATTTCGCCGCCCTCACCGCCAAGGAACCCACCGAAGTCCAGACGGCAGAGCGCATCGCACACAAACTGGTCCTGGACGAGGTCAAGCGCAAGGTGCACATGATGACGGCCGGCCGCCCGCTGAACAGATACTAGTATTCCACTTTATTCAGGAACAAGGCATTTCCAGGAACGGATTCCCCGGCATCGCCGCGGGATCCGTTTTTGATAAGTTCTGCCACCCATTCGGGAGCATGCCTGCCGCGGCCCACCTCGACGAGCGTACCTACGGTGGCCCGCACCATGTTCCGGAGGAACCGGTCGGCCGCGATGCGGAAATACCAGTAAGATTCTTCGCTGCGCTCAGAATGACAAGACGATGGTTCAGAATGACAAGACGAGGGCTCAGGATGACAGGCCATAACCTGCAGATGGCTGGGAATGTAGGGTTTCCAGCCGGCTTCAAAGACGGTGCAGAGAGAGGTCTTGTTGTCACCCCCGGTCTTCTCGAAGCAGGAGAAGTCATGGGTTCCCAGCAGATACTGACAGGCTTCGTTCATGGCGTCAAAATCCAGCTGCGGGTAGCTGCACTGCCAGGAATAATTCCGCAGGAAAGGGTCCTTCTGTCTGTGTATGAAATAGGTATATTCACGGCGCCGGGCACTGAAACGGGCGTGCAGGTCTTCGGCCACGGGAGAGACCGAATGAACCACTACCTCACGGGGCAGCATGGCATTTAATTTGTAGGTAAAATCGGATGCCTCAAAGGGAAGGGGTCCGTCCCAATCGAAATGCGCAATGTAGCCTGCGGCGTGTACGCCGGTGTCAGTACGCCCGGCCCCGGTAACGCTTACCGGGCGGTTCAGAAGACGGGAAAGCGTCCCTTCCAGGCAGGCCTGGACCGAAGGCGAGGAGGGCTGGATCTGCCAGCCGCAAAAAGCGCTCCCGTCATAGGAAAGGCAAAGGAAATAACGCATATGCAAAATTAGTAAAATATATGGAATCCGTTAACATCCGTGAATTAAACGAGAGAATCCAGAAAGAGAGTTCCTTTGTTGACCTTCTCACCCTGGAAATGGGGAAAGTCATCGTCGGCCAGAAACATCTGGTGGATAATTTGCTCATCGGCCTGCTGAGTGGCGGCCACATCCTTCTGGAAGGGGTCCCGGGCCTCGCCAAAACACTGGCTATCAACACCTTGTCACAGGCAGTAGATGCCAAGTTCAGCCGTATTCAGTTCACCCCGGACCTCCTCCCGGCCGATGTTGTGGGAACCCTCATCTACTCCCAGAAGAACGAAAGCTTCGAGGTTCACAAGGGCCCCATCTTCGCCAATTTCGTACTGGCCGATGAAATCAACCGTTCTCCGGCCAAAGTCCAGAGCGCCCTGCTGGAAGCCATGCAGGAGCATCAGGTCACCATCGGCGAGAACACCTACAAACTGCCGGAACCTTTCCTGGTGATGGCCACCCAGAACCCCATCGAGCAGGAAGGCACCTATCCCCTGCCGGAAGCCCAGGTGGACCGTTTCATGCTCAAGGTGGTGGTCTCCTATCCCAAAAAGGAAGAGGAGCGCCTGATCATCCGCATGAACAACAGCGGCGAATTTCCCAAGGCGCAGGCCGTGGTGAAGCCGGAAGACATCGTCCGCGCCCGCAGCGTGGTCCGCGACGTATATATGGACGAGAAAATCGAACGCTATATCGTGGATATCGTCTATGCCACCCGTACCCCCGGCGAGTACGGCCTCAAGGAACTGGACAGCTT
>ONTQ01000083.1 GCA_900320795.1 uncultured Bacteroidales bacterium | reverse complement strand
CAGAAGGCCGTCAAGCAGATTGAGATACAATAATCTCTGACGCCACAGTTATTGGTATAAAGGGCGCAGTCATGAAGGGCTGCGCCCTTTTTTACGCCAGAATGTCAGTAGGAAAGTCGTGGACTGAGTTTTGCTGAGAACAAGTCAGTACAGAAAAGATACGTTTGAAAATGTTCAACAAACACGATATTTCACGCGATGCCTGCCAGCTCTTCGGGGCACAGGCCAGCAAAGGTTACGACTGGTGGTGGCACTCTTTCACCGGATATGACGCCGAGACTGGCGCCGCCAAGCCTTTCTTTATCGAGTTCTTCCTCTGCAATCCCGCCCTTGGTGGGGATGGAGCCCGCCTTGGTTAGGTAAGTGAAATACTCTGTGCCGCATAACACAAAAACGGCCCAAAACGATAATTTTCTCATAGTGCAACCTGGCGCCAAAGACCACCCTTTTGAGTGGTGTTTTTCACAGGTGAAATCTCTACTTTTGCTTTATGAAGAAACTAATTGTACTCCTGCTGCTCCTCATCTCCTGTACGGGCATGGTGCGGGCGCAACAAAAACAGATTCCCAAGGAACTGCTGCAAAAGCTGGAAAAGGCCCGTACATCCCTTTCGGCGGCCCATCAGTGGATGCTTTTCGAAGACTTCGCATCAACCGGAGTGGTCGCCAACGGCTATATTGAAGCCCCGGCCGAAGAACCCCTCGGCTCGGGCATCACCCAGCCGCAGGGAACTGCTTCGGACAACCTGCAGGCCGCGGCAGATGACCTCCCGGACACCTATACCATCTGGATTCAAACGCCTCAGAACTGGTTTGTGAGTGTGAGGAAAGGGGATACCGCCGTTTTCCTGCAACTCGCCGATGACGGGGGAGACATGGACTTCGGCCACGGCAGCGGCTGGTGCATCCAACCCAAAGGTGCCGGCTTGGTCAAGTACCCGTACAAGAACGGCAGCTGGGGCGCCGCCCAAAAGGCCGATGCCGCCGAAATCGGCCCGTGGCAGCAGGAATATATCCTCACCCCCGCCGGGAATATGGGCAGCGACCGCGTGCGGCTTTTTGAGAAGGCCGCGTATTTCGACGACCTGGATATTACTCTCCCTAAACAATGACCGGAACCATGAAAAGATACTTCGCCCTTTTGACAACGGTTCTGGTCATCGGCCTTCCCGCCAAGGCCCAGGAGCCGCTTACCCCGGAAGTGAACCGGATGATTGAATACCTGATGCTGGCCGATGAAGCCGGCCTCAACGTACCTCTCTATATCATGGAGCTGAGCGACCAACTCGCCATGCTTTCCTTAACCAATCGTATGAACAAGGAAATCATGGAGCAGGGGGCCGCCGCGGCCGAGCTGTACGCCCATCCGCTGGTTTGTATGAACTACGCCGCCTGCCTGATGAAGCAGCAGAAGTACGGCAGTGCCCTCCACTACCTGAATAAAGCCTGGAAGCAGGACAATAAGAACGTAATGCTGGCCACCAATATGGCCCGTTGCCACTTTGAGCTGGGAGACGATGCCAATTGCCAGGCCTTCCTGAACAAAGCACTCTCCATTGACCCCGACTACGGCCTGGCCCTGCAGCTCAAGGCCACCCTGCTGCTGAAGAAGGGGGACCAAGAGAGCCAGTTGCAAGCCGTGGATTACGTACTTCGCAGCGCTCTGGACGTGTGGAACGGCATCTCCGTACGGCAGTTCAATTCGCTCATCGCCCAGATGCAGCAGCTCTACTATTATTACCTCGAAAACAAGGCGTCCATTCCGGACAATTTCAAGAAACTGCCCACTCCGCTGGACGGGAAAGAACGGTACTTCCGGCAGATTATTCGTGCCGGGCGTGATTGGGCAGACGAACCCACGGACGACAAGTTCCCCTATCCCGTCGATCCCGGCACACTGGAATTTGAAGGAGAAGAAGGGTGGGAGGGCCTGCTTGACGCAGATAATGCCTTCGCAGAAAAAGCCCAAAGCATCAAGATTCCCATTGAGACCAGCGAATATCCTGCGGAATATACAGGGATGACGGGCGGAGACACCTACCAGCCGGATTCCCGTGCCTTCCACATGACCCTTCTGGCCTATTTCTACCACCAGATCAAGTTGTTGGAGGCGTCTTACAAAGCCGAGATCAAAGAACTCAAAGAAACAGAGCCCTATGAAAAACGCTACCATGAGGCGCAGGAGGCATTATGGGCAGCGATGGAAGAAGAACACGAAAGAAAGCTAAAACAAGGCGTAGTTGATCTCACCCTCATTAAAAAGTACGGGGAAAAGGCGTACCTTGTCGGCAAGGAATATGTCAATGCTTCTGTCCGTATCCACCTTGCCAACTGGGAACACCTGATGAGACCGGCCCTGGAGGCCTATGCCAAAGACATCAAGACCGGCCTCGTCTATATTGGCAACGACGTAGGCTTTGCCTATATCCAGAGCCGCTTTGACAAGGATATTGCCACTCTTTACGAATATAATGAACTCTCCTACCTTGCCACGATGCAGGGCGATGTGAACTTGGAGCACGGTGGCGCCTCATTAGGGGAAGAAATACTGGCCGAACTGCGCGAGCAGGAGCAGGAATATCAGGACTACCTCACCCGTACCCGCAACCGGCGCTATCTGGAATGGGACTCCAACGAGAAGCTCCGGGCTGCCGGACTAGCCGACCTCAACCGCCAGCGGGAGCCGGT
This sequence comes from uncultured Bacteroidales bacterium, assembly GCA_900320795.1. Classification (GTDB taxonomy): domain Bacteria; phylum Bacteroidota; class Bacteroidia; order Bacteroidales; family UBA932; genus Cryptobacteroides. The sequence continues at coordinate 4,839 of ONTQ01000083.1, read as the reverse complement.
TCCGTTCGTGGGCGTAAGGGTCGGCTGCTTCAGTTTCCAGCTGGGAATAGACCGGCACCACAGGGTACATATCCTCTACGACTCGCCCGACCATTCCATCAATAAAGTGTATAATATGGAAAACGGCGCATCTTCCACCACGGAGCTCAGGGAAGTCAAATCCGGGAAGTCCTACGCCAAGGATGTCGTGACAACCCTGGCGCAGGATGCGGCTTCCAAGGGGCATCTGTCCTTCACCCCGGAGCTGGGAGAGCGCAAAGGAGAACAGGTGGTCACCGACGGGCGCGGAAATGTAATAGCCTCTTCCTATGTTAAGGAAAAAAGCGGTTCCATCAGCGGGAGTGTGAGTGCCGCACCTCCCGGAGCGGGCGGTTTTTTGGCCAATAACTTCAGCGTGGGTGGCACCTATACCGTCAAACAAGCCTCGTACAAAAACAAGTGGTACGGCTCGTCCGTAGTTCCCATCAGCGCCCGTTCTACCGTAACCTTCGATGCCGGCGTGGGCGTAAAAGGATTCAACATTTTTTCGGCCAGTTTTGGCGCAGCCCAAGGATCATTATAAACCATCAGATATGAAAAAAGTCATTTTTACCCTTTCGCTCCTTTGCATCGGCCTTATGGCAGCCGCACAGAGCCCTTTCACCTGCACCACGCAGGGAGCCAAGCTGCGCTACATGAATACGGACCGTAACGGCAAGGAAGTCACCCAGTCAGAGATTGAGGTGACCAAAGTGGAGAAAAGCGGAGAAAGCTACAGCATCACCCAGGTAACCACCATCTACCTCAACGGAAAACGCTTTATGAAGCCCGTGGAAATCAAAGCCACCGTCAGGGACGGAGACGTGCTCATGGATATGGGCGGCAATCTGTCCGGTTCCGTGGAAGGAGCCGGTTACGCCCTTCCCAAACGACTGGCCGTGGGCCTGGAACTGCCCACCGGGGAAGCCAAGGTAAAAGCCGGGAACATCAACATGACGCAAAACACCACCTTCCACAAAGTGGTTGCCCGTGAGGAGGTTACCGTTCCCGCCGGCACCTATGACTGCTATGTGGTGGAACGGCAGTACACGGCCGAGATGGCCGGAATGACGGTGAAGAGCACCATCAAAACCTGGTATGCCCGCGGCGTTGGAACTGTGAAATCAGAAACATACGGTGAAGACGGAACCCTTTCCTCCGGCTCTCACCTGCTGGAGTTCAAAAAGTAGGTGACTTTCACATCTGAGAAAACGTTCTCACGGTCACGGCTGGAGAAGGTGAAGGTACCCAGTTCGCGGCCGGTGAGGATATCCATCAGGTAATAGGTTTTTCCCTTGCGTGCCCAGAATTGGTCATTGGTGGGCCAGCCATAGAATTTGGCGTGCATAAATTCGTCGTACCGTTTGGGCGTGAGGATGTTACAGTATTCGTCCATAACGGTAAAGCCTTCGCCGGGAATGCGCACGATGAGCCGGTGTTCATCCGGCCCGTCCCCCATTTCAATCCGGGCATAATCCAGCTTGGTGTCCGTAGCCCTTTTGCCGCTGGGCAGGAACAGCACCACGTCAAATGTCCCGTCCGATGCCGTGCCGGAAATCTGCCTGTACCCGATGATAAAGCGGAAGAACTCTCCTGTATTGGAATTCCAGCTGGAGACAAAGCCCTGATACTCAAACGGAATTATCATCTGTCCCTTGGCATTCATCACGCCCCAGGCATTGGCATGAGGCGTAACGCCGTCAAACGCTTCGGCCTCTGTGTAAGGCTCTTCCCGCACACTCACCAGGCGGTCCCGGTACTCCAATTGGGCTCCCACGAACATGCGCCCGCCCACGGCATGGCGGCAGATGGCCTTGCGAAGGCCTTCCGGAGTAAGATTCTTCCCGGTCTCCACCTTCTGGCGGAACTCCTCATCGGCCAGGGGTATCCAGTCCGGATTCTCCTGGGCCGTCTGATACATCAGATACGTGTTAATCCTATCATTCAGTTCCTGCCATTCCGGACTGTAATAGTATTCTTCCGTGAAAACGGCCTTGCACGGCGGATTCCACGCATCCTTGGGGAACAAGTCCCGGGCATCGTAAATCACCAGGGTCTGCGCCTGCGCTGAGAAAACTCCACAAAGCACAAAAAAAGTCAATAAAACGTAACGGAATTTCATCGGGCAGTTTTTTTATAGTGTTTGAGGGCCAGGGTGGCGTAGCAGTAGCGGCGGGTGCGTTTGGAGGGGATGAGGGCGTAGTGGAAATGCTTTTCGCGCGCGTGTTCGCGAAGGGCCGAAAGGTCCCCGTAGCCGGGGGCGGCCCATACCACGCCGCGGTTGTAGGCGGTGGCGGCCAGGCGCACCTGGTCATAGACAGGAAGCGTTTCCAGGCCGTCCTGGGTATGTTCTCCCTTCTTGTTCACAGAGCCGTATGTAGCATAGAGAAGCCGTAGGAAAACGCCCACATAAATCACCTGCCACTCCTCTTTCTGCAAACGGGATATGCGGATGCGGCGCGCGGTGACCGTGTCATCCGTGTCGAACCACAGTTCGTACTGCCGGGCCAGGCCGCTGCGCATCCAGGCCTTTTCCATCGCCTCAACAAAAGAGGGCTTCATCTGGAAAATGCCGATGGAAAAATCCGGTCCGCCGCCCGTGGTAATGTAGGTGCCGTAATTGGCAGCCGTTTCCATCACATCCTGCAGCCGGGAATAACGTTCCATCTCCGGCCACACCACGGCTTCGGCAACCAGCGGGTCCACGTCGAAGGAACGCCAGACATCATACCAGGCAGCGCCCCCGGAAGAGGGCGCTGCAAGTATGAGCCAACTCAGTATTAGAGATAATAAGTGCAAAGGACCACCTGGTACTTGTAGTTGCCGTTACCGGTATCTTCCGTTGCTTCGTGTATCCACTCCAGCTTATTCCCATTCTTCCTCCAGACGGTGGGGAAAGCCTGGTCGCCTTCGGGGAGCTGAAGGAAGCTGCCCTCGGCATTGTAGTAAACGGTGCGCTTGCCGTCACTGGAAGTCCAGCTGGCACTTACGGGCGCGGTAGGTTCCTTTTTCTTGCCGTTCAGGGTCTTGAATTCTTCGTCCGAAACAGGCACCCAATTACCGGAGACAAAGTGGTACACTTTGCCGTCTTCGTCCATACCATAGATATGCTTACCGCCGGCAATGGCGTCGAACTCGGCCGGGGAGAACACGGCGAATTCCGGCCACCAGTGGTGGATGGCCTTGCCGCCAAATGCGCCGGCCCCCATCTTCACTTCCCTTACAATCTCTTCCTTGTACATCTTGGGATAGTCGGAGGGGAATTCGCTGTAGGCGTCGGCCAGGATATCACCGGCCTGGATGACCACGTTCAGCGGTTCACGCCAGAGGGCGCATTCCGGGATAACGCCGTCGGCAATGGCCTGGCGGTTCACCTTAATCACCTTCGGAAGGGCTTCCTTCTTGGCGTTGAAACGCTTCTGGACGTCGGCGGCCCATACCTTGGCAGCACGCTCGCGGTAGCTCATGATGGACTTGAGGGCCTGCAGGTACAGCGGATTGTACTCGGAAGGGCTGGGATTGGCACTGCTGTAAATCTTGTTCTTGATCTCCAGCACTTTCTTGCGCTCGGCAGCGGCGAAGGAATAGTCGGCATCCGGTTCGGCAGCCGGGAAGCAGGCGGCCAGATTATCCTGGTACTCACGCAGTTTGGCCTGCATTTCCATGAGCGGAGACATCTTCTTGTTCATGTTCTCCTGCATATCCATGGCAGCGCCCATGGAGCCCATCATACTGCGGGAACTCTTCATGGAAGCTTCCCGGAGCTCTCCCTGCAACTTCTGCTGGAATGCATCGGCCTCCTTCTTGAAGGAAGGATTTTTGGCAGCCTCGGCCTTCTGGTAGGCCTCACTCTTTTTCTGGAGGGCGACCATCTTGGGGCTGGGCTTGTCGGGGTTCTTGGAGTTCATCTGCTCGCGGGCGCCATCCTTGAGTTCCGCCACCGTTACACCCATATACTTGTTGATATCGGAAGCGTTACGGTCATACACGGAGAACTGGGCCTCCAGACTCTTGTTGCCCACAGTGGCCATCAGTTCTTCCTCGCTCATGTTCTGGTATTTGGCGGCTTCGGCCTCCATGGCATTCACATCCATACCGCCCAGCATGGCGGCGGCCATCTTGTCGGAAACACGCTGTTTGTCGGCCTCCGAGGCGTTTTCATCCTCCAGGATAGCCAAATCGGCGTCGGTGAGGCCGAAAGCGCTCTTAAGACCGTCGTTGGTCTTTTGGCGCCATAGGATTGTCTCTTCATCCTCGCAGGTGGTATCGGCGTTCAGTTCCTCGGCGCGCAGGGTAACCGCCTTAATGGCCTTGTAGTACTCTATCTGCTTGGCTTCTACGGGGTTGATCAGGTCCTCGGCCGACGGAACGGCGGGGAATTCGTTCATCAGGGGCACCGGGAATTTGGCCGATGACGGAGTCACGGGGCCGTCCCACCCAAAGGTGCTGGCGCGTTTGGCAGGCAGAGCCCGCTCACCGGTAATCACAGCGTTGGGGTCGTCATTTTGGGACTGGGCGGCCATCTGCTGGGCACTTTCCGTGGTAGGGGTGCCCAAAACCTTTCCCAAATTGCCGCCTATGCTCTGTTCGGCCTTTTCTTTCAGTTTGTTCAGGAAACCCTGAGCCTGCGCCGGGGCGCACAGCAGCGACAGCGCTGCAATGGCAACGAATAGTTTTTTCATAGCCTATTTCTTTACAAATTCAACTCTGCGGTTCTTGGCGCGGCCTTCGTCAGTGCTGTTGGAGGCGATGGGTTCGTGCGAGCCCTTGCCCACGGGAGTGAGGCGGGATTCGGCAATTCCCTGCTCTACCAGGGCGGCC
>ONTQ01000022.1 GCA_900320795.1 uncultured Bacteroidales bacterium | reverse complement strand
AAATGAAGCAAAAACCAGAAAAATGAATACCTTTGCAGACGATCTCTAACTGTTCAACTTTCGTTGGCAAAACTGTTCACTTTTCGGTGGCAATTTACATCCCTTGCTCTGCTTCAGCAATCTTCTTCTGGAGTTCGGCCAACTGAGCTTGCAATTCACTAAGTGTCTCTCTCTTCTTCTGAGGCGAATCCCACTTCTGCATCTGCTCCGTCACAGACTCCTCCATGATTTCAATATACGGTTTCATGGCGGCATAGTTGGAATGGCCGGTACTTTTCATCACGATCTCTGCCGGGATGCCTAATCTAAGTGAGATGCAGACAAATGTTCTACGGGCATCGTGACAACTTAGTGTTTTATATAGAGGGTTCGTTACCAGCTTTAGTTCCTTACCCTCAGTATGTACTTCGGTTATCATACGGTCAAGTCCGGCTGCTTTAGCAGCCTCCTTAATTCCATCATTCATCTTCTGGTCTGAAGGAACTTTAAACAGCCTTTCTCCAGAAGTAATGTCCTTGTACTTATTAATAAGCCCTCTTGCCCTCTCTGTAATGGGTATAAGGACTAACTTCTGGGTCTTTTTCGTATATATTTTAATGGTGTCCCCCTGAACGTCAGACTTTCTCAAGGCTCTTAAATCGGAGTAACGTAAACTGGTAAGGGCCATGAAGCAGAATAAATCCCTTATCTTGTCTAGGTGACTTCCCTCCTTGAAAGGAAAATCCATGAAGTGTTGTAGTTCATCATATTTCAAGAATACTACCACTTTCTGCGGATCTTCTAGTTGGGTCTTGTAAAGCAACGCATCATCGCGAACAGGATACCCTTGCTTTTTCGCCCAACGGAGGACGGTTATCAGGTTTGAGAACTGTTTGTTGGTCGTCTTGTTATAATAATTGTTTTCCACATACCAACGTTTAAGCTCGTTAAGGAACTTGGTGTCCACATCGCCAATCACCATGCTATCATAGCGTTCTGATGCTTTAATGCACTCCTGGATATTATTGCAAACTTGCCTATAGTGATATTCAGAATAATTGCCCCTCCAGCACATAGAGTCTTTCTTGTCCGCAATGAACTCATCGAAAATGGTGCTAAGTGAACGCAGGTGGAATAAACCAAGAGGGCTATTTTCCGGGGAATCGCCTTTCTGCTTTTTGGGATGAAGTTCGTCAATTCGAGCCTTAACGACCTCCTTCAGTTCCATTACCGTAGGAGTGTGACCGGCAATGGCAAAATTTGAGAAAGCAGCATCAATAGCCTCTTTCATCTCGGACACTGCGCTGTTTATTTCACGCGCAGAACAGCGGTGATCATTCACCACATGGACAGTGTTTTGTTGAGCTCTTTGCTGATCACTGTCCCACTTGCTCTTGTCAGCAAAAACGCCGCAAGAGAAAACGACGGTGCGGGTCTTGTGCTCCCACCGCACACGAGTCATCACGCTACCATTCAGGTCGTGGATGTAAGTTCTTAGATTGTACATAATCTTTAAAATTTAGTTTCTCTGCCACGTCACAGACGCGAAGATGCAACCTTTTTCTGGGGGTTACAATAGGCTTTCCTTTGTAACCCGGATTATGACATTCTATGAACTTTAATGACCTTTCAGGGGTTCAAACTTTCTTTAATAATTCCCGTCTACCATTGCATAATACGAGTATTTTCTCTATTTTCGCAAAGTAAACGATCCCGACGGAATCACTAGATATCAGCTTTAGGCCAATCCCTGAGGCTGTTTTTCTTTTTTCTTGTAGCCCCTCATGTGACCCCGCCCCGGAGAGACGTCTTTTGGGTGGAAAAAGGGTCCCAGCAATCCCAACGGAATCACGAACAGAACGAAAATGCGAAACGGGGGAAAAACAAGTTGCACTTGTTTTTCCCCTTTTTCGGCTTTTCAGTGGCCCCCGGCAGGGGGCCGTGATGTGGCCCGAAGGGCCAAATCACATCTGTTTGCTTGTGTCCTCTGTTTGTGGCAAATGCCAAACGTGCTCCGCACGGTTGGCGTCTGTGCTATGCTCGTGAATGAGCCCCCGTGGCAGGGAAAGGGATGTGGACGCCGCAGGCGGCCAAATCCTCCTGCATGTGCCAGGTCTGCAAAAACAATCGTCACCTGGAGTGCTTTTCGGCATTTTATGCGTTTTACCGTTCCAGGTCGCGAGAAAAACGCAGACCTGGCACAATTCTTCTCCAGACCTGGCACAAACACCACCCCCACCTGGCACCAATCGGCCCGAAAAGTTGCCTGAAGGTCCATTGGTTGGACCTTGACGGAAAGAATTGGCCGGAAAAGTTGCCTGAAGGTCCATTGGTTGGACCTTGACGGAAAGAATCGGCTGGAAAACTTGCCGGAAGGTCCAGCGGTTGGACCTTGGCGCAAAAAACTGGCTGGAAAACTTGCCGGAAGGTCCATCGACTGGACCTTGGCGGAAAGAATCGGCTGGAAAACTTGCCGGAAGGTCCATCGACTGGACCTTGGCGCAAGGAACGTGGGTAATTGTGATTGGTAAGTATTTGATTTACAGCTGATTGTGTGTTTTTCTCGTTTCTTTTTGCGACGAGGAATATCAGCAATTCGCTGATTATCATACGGTTATCCGTCACGGCGCCCACGCCCGCACTTGCATACATGTCCCCATGGCAGGGTTATGACAGAAGGTTTTGAGACGATGTAAAGATAACGACAGTTTTTTGTATGGCGATTTTTCGGTAACTTTGTCATTTGATGAAAACACTGCTGAATATCCTCCTTGCGTCGCTATTGGTGGCGTCTTGCGTACAAAATGCAAAAAAACAGCCTCATCAGGAGGCCGTCCCTATTAAAGATACCGTTTATCCGCTGGGCTTCTGCACAGATTCTTTCCGTGTAGTTTCGGGAGAAATCAAGGCCGGAGAGAATTTCATGACCTGGGTATCCCGCCTGGGCCTGTCCCACGAAGAGGCCTTTTCCCTGGCCCAGGCATGCGACACCGTTTTCGATGTACGGAAAATGCGTGCCGGAGCCACCTGGAAGGCCTATTATCAGGATTCAACGCGCCTACGTTACCTCGTATATGACAACAGCCGCATCCGGCAGACCGTCTTCCGCTGCCAGGACTCCCTGGCCGTCTGGAAATACGACAGGCCCGTCCAGACCCTGGAAAAGCGGGCCGATGTCACCATCCAGTCTTCCCTTTGGAACGACATGACGGACGCCGGGGCTTCGCCCGAACTCATCTCCATGCTGGCCGATATCTACGCCTGGACGGTGGACTTTTTCGGCTTGCAGAAAGGAGACCGCTTCCGGCTCCTCTATGATGAGGATTTCTGCGAGGGAGAATCCGTAGGCATCGCCCGAATCCGGTATGCCGAATTCCTGAGGGACACCACCTGCCTTCCGGCCATCTGGTTTGACCAGGGAGACGGCGGCAACACCTATTGGAACGAGAAAGGGGAGAGCATGCGCAAAGCCTTCCTGAAGGCTCCGCTCAAGTTCAACCGCATCTCATCGGGCTTTTCCTACCACCGGCGGCATCCTGTTCACGGGACCGTCCGGGCGCATACGGGCGTGGATTATGCCGCTCCCACAGGAACGCCGGTCATGAGCATCGGTGACGGAACCGTCCTCAGCGCCGGTTGGGGCGGCGGGGGAGGCAACACCGTCAAAATCCGCCACAATTCCGTCTATACCACTGCCTCTCTGCACCTTTCCCGCTTTGCCGTCAAGGCCGGTCAGCGCGTGAGCCAGGGGCAGGTCATCGGTTACGTGGGCATGACGGGCACCGCCACGGGCCCGCACCTGGACTTCCGCGTCTGGAAAAACGGGTCGCCCATCAATCCGCTCAAGCTGGAATCGCCGGCAGCCGAGCCCATCGGCCCGGAAAACCTTCCGGCGCTGGACTCGGCTGCCCGTGAAATGAAAGGTCGGCTTACAGGTGGGAAGTAAGCACCTTCATGCCCTCTTCGGGGATGAAGCAGATGTCGTCGGCCGAAGCGGGAACCAATACCGTTTCTCCCTGATGGACAATTACTTCTTCACCGTCCACTTCCAGGGTGCCACGTCCGCTCAGGCACATCACCACCAGGAAAGAGTCCAGTTCTGAGAGGTCTTTCGCGTAGGGAAGCGTGAGGTCGTAGATGCTGGTGGTGAAATACGGGCAGCTCACCACTTCCACTTCCTCGTTCTGCACGGGGGTATATTCCGTCCGGTAATTGTCGTAAACCTTGTAGTCGATGGCGTCCTTGGCCAGTTCGGTATGCACCTCGCGCGGTTTTCCGTCCAGGCCCAGGCGGCCGTAGTCGTAGATGCGGTAGGTGATGTCGGAGGTCTGCTGGATTTCGGCGATGAAGCAGCCGCTGCAGATGGCGTGGATGCGGCCGGCCGGCAGGAAGAAGACATCTCCGGGATGAACCTCGTGACGGGCCAGCACGTCGGTGATGGTGCCGTCGGCCACCTTGGCGGCATATTCCTCGGGCGTAATGTGCTTCGTGAGGCCGGCCAGCAGGTGGGCACCGGGCTCGGCATCCACCACATACCACATTTCGGTCTTTCCCTTGGAGCCGTTGTGACGTTTGGCGGCCAGTTCATCGTTGGGGTGTACCTGGATGGAAAGGTCCGTCAGGGCGTCGATGAACTTGATGAGCAGGGGAAACTCGTCCCCGGTATTCTCGTACACATGCTCTCCGATGAGCGCGCCTTTGTATTCTTTCACCAGGTCGGCGATGGTGCGGCCCGCCAGCGGCCCTTCGGCCACGACGCTCTCGTTGCCATGCACGCCGGATAGTTCCCAGCTTTCGCCGATGTGTTTCTGCCCGGTTTCAATCTCCTTGTACGGAGCAATCTTTTCCCCGCCCCATACAATCGTCTTAAGAATAGGTTTGAATTTCAGTGGATACATATCGTATACAGTTATTTAGCCAAAGTATATTCCAGGGTGCCGCCGGCGACGATGTCCTTGTATTCGATGTAGGGCAACCCGTATGGCTGACCGTTGAGTTTCACGGAGGCGATATGGCCGTCCAGAGGGCCGTCGGCCTTGATGGTGAACTCTCCGCCGGCCACCTTCACGACCTCCTTCCTGAACAGCGGCAGGCCGAACCAGAAGCGCGGGCAGGCCGGTTCCACCTGATAGAAGCCCATGGAGGAGAGCACATACCAGGCGCTCATCTGGCCCACGTCCTCATTGCCGGCGAGGCCTTCCACGTCGTTGAAGTACATTTCGTCATACACCTGGCGCAGGCGGGCGGCCGCCTTCTCGGGACTGCCCAGCATGCTATACAGGTAAATGGTATGGTGACCCGGCTCATTGCCATGGGCATACTGGCCGATGAGGCCGGAGATATCCGGGGAAGCGTTCTCGCCTTCGATATGGTCCGGCGCCTCGAAAAGGCCGTCCAGCTTGGCTTCCATGGCTTCCTTGCTGCCGAAGAGGGCGACCAGGCCGTCCACATCCTGCGGAACCAGCCAGATGTATTGCCAGCCGGTACCTTCGGTGTAGTCGGAAGTCTCGTGACGGGAGTAGATGGGGTCGAAGGGCTCGGTGAAGGCTCCGTCAGTCTTGCGGCCGCGCATGAACTGCAGTTCCGGATCCCAGAAATGCCGATAGGAGTGGCTGCGCTCACGATAGGTGGCGGCAACGTCGGTGCGGCCCAGGAACTGGGCGGCGTTGGCGAGGGCGCCGTCGGCTACAGCATATTCCATGTCATTGGCCACGGATTCGCGGTAAAGGTCGGCCGGGATGAAGCCATATTGCATGCGGAGGTCCTGGCCGCGGTCGGGTGTGGTGGCGGTGGCCGTCATGGCTTCGATGATTTCGTCGTCGGTGAGGCCGGCGCGGAAACCCTTCACCACGGCATCGGCAAAGGCGACAAGGCCGGGATTGCCCACCATGCAGTCCGTTTCATTGCCCATGAGGTGCCAGACCGGGAGGTCTCCCTGCTCTTTGTAAATATGATACATGGTGGCCACGATGTCATTCATCTTCTCGGGATGGATGAGGGTCATCAGCGGCATGGCGGCCCGGTAAGTGTCCCAGAGGGAGAATGTTGTGTAGTTCTGGAAGTTGCCCTCGCGGACTACGTCATCGCTGCCGCGGTACCGGCCGTCCACGTCGTTGTACTGACTGGGGGCCACCATGGTGTGGTAGAGGGCGGTGTAGAAGACCGTGCGTTCGTCGGCATTGTCGGTTTCAATCCGAACTTTGCCCAGTTCCTCGTTCCAGGCGGTGCGGGCGGTTGCCTTGGCGGCCTCGAAGTCCCAGCCGGGGAGTTCGGCGGTCATGTTGGCCTTGGCGCCCTCGACGGAAACGGGGGAGAGGGCTACCTTCACCAGAATCTGCTGTCCGGCGGTGGTGTTGCCCAGGTCGCATCGGCCGTAGAGGGCCTTGCGTTCGCGTCCGCGTTCGCTGTCGCGGCTGGTATTCTGCTCTACGGAGAAGTTTTCCAGCGGGGTGGAGAAAGTGGCCCAGAAGAAGATTTTCTGGTTCCTGGCCCAGCCGGAAGAGTAGCGGTAACCGCCCAGGGCGATGACTTTGCCGCCGTCGTTCCTGACCACGTCGAAGCCGGCGTCGGTAACGTCATCCCAGCATCCGCCGTTCTCCAGGTCGAAGATGATGGCGGCGTTCGATGCCTCCGGGAAGGTGTAGCGGTGGAAGCCCACGCGCGAGGTGGCGGTGAGTTCGGCCTTGATTCCATAGCGCTCCAACGGGACGCTGTAATAGCCGGGCTCGGTGACTTCCTGGCTGCGGTCGGCATAACTCCAGGCGCCGCGGTCGGGCCGGTCCTCGGTGCCGCGCTCGGCGGTGGTGAGGCCGATGACGGGCATGACGGTCACGTCAAAGAGGTCTCCGATGCCGGTGCCGGAAAGATGGGTGTGGCTGAAGCCGATGACAGTGTTGTCACTGTCGTGGTAGCCGGAGCACCAGTCCCAACTCTGCGGGATGCTGGTCGGGCCCAGTTGCACAAAGCCGAAGGGCACGTTGGCCCCTACGAAAACGTGGCCGTGGCCGCCGGTTCCAATCTTGGGGTTCACATAGGCGGCGTAGTCTTCAGAGGCCACCGGAGCGCTGCAGGCGGCCAGAAGCACCGCGGCTGCAGCGAAAAGGATCTTTTTCATATTGATTGTCATTCTGAGCGAAGCGAAGATGTCATTCTGAGTGAAGCGAAGATGTCATTCTGAGTGAAGCGAAGAATCTATTCCGCAAAATGCAGTACACCCCATCTTTCCGGCTGGTGCATGTCCACCATGCCGGTGGGATTCCAGACCCAGTTCTCTTCCGGGCCGCCGGCCTTAAGCCACTCTACGCGGGAGAAGCCGATTTTCCAGTCTTTCTGCAGGAGTTCCTCCGGCTTCTGGAAATCGACACAGAGCGAAGCCACGGGAATGGCCATCTCCACGGTCCATCCGGTGTCTTTGTCCGAAGGGTCGTTCAGCGTACCGTTCACATGTACGGCGGTTTTGAGGCCGCGCAGGTCCCAGGGGAGATAGAACTTGCCCCCGTCGCGGTACGGGCGGTCCATCAGGAGGTCCATTACCGTGTTCAGGGCGTTCAGTTCAATTTCAAAGTAGAAACGGCAGTCCTGGTCCGGGTCGATGAATACTTCCCAGTCGTTGTCGTGATAGATGATGGCGTCGTGTTCCGTGAGGGAAGCCGTCACGTTGTCTTCTTCGATGATGCCGGCGATGTACAGGTTTTCATCGTCCCAGAGCATTTTCATGTGGGTCTGCTTGGTGGGCTTCGGCTCGAAGTCCACGCCGCGGATGTCGGCAAAGGCTTCGCTCAGGGGAGCGTTCTGCCAGTCGGCCTCATCCAGGATACCGTCGATTATCAGGGCGCCGGTGGCCTTGGGGGCATTGTAAACACGGGCCTCGGGGGCCTCAGGAGCCTTTTGCCCGCATGCGCAGGCCATCACAAGAAGGGCAGGGAGTAAAAATCGTTTCATGCTGTGGTTCATTTAATCTTACAAAATTACGATTTTTCTCTTTATTAAACAAAGCGACCTTCCCCGCACGCTCCCGCTCACGTTCGGGGGCGGTCAATAAGGGAAAAAAAGGGCGATCCCGGAAAGGGAACTCGGTGAAGGCCCTTAATGCCACGAAACTGCATGTCCACATGATCAGCCATTTGCTGGGGCACGCCTCTGTGCTGGTGACGGAAAAAGTGTATGCGCGATATTTGCTTCCTACTCTGGCAGAGGAAGTTAGAAAAAAACTCACATTTTCGGAATTTGCGACGGTTTTTTTATGAAATACACGAAGTATTAAAAAAAAAGGTTATATTTGCCTATTAAAACCGTTAAAACTTATTAAAAATATTGGCTAACCTATAAATAATCCCATTTATTCACAAATGGTTGCATTTTATAATTGACAATCATAAATCTAAACCCAAAATACCTATTATTAACCCTTAAAACCAACAATGCACATGAAAAATCTCTTTCTGAGACTGGCCATGACCCTTGCATTCCTGGGAGCCGGCGTTATCGCCTTTGCCCAGAACACGGTCACCGGTACAGTGAAAGACGCTTCCGGTGAGCCTGTCATCGGAGCTTCTGTGTTTGTAAAGGACACCCAGAACGGCACCATCGTGAACGTCGACGGTACCTTTACCCTTCCCAATGTGCGCTCCGGCGACGTGCTGGAAATCTCCTGCATCGGCTATGCCACCCAGTCCATTACATGGAACCGCGGTCCCGTGAATGTGATCCTGGCCGAGGATGCCGAAATGCTGGAAGGCACGGTCGTCACGGCACTCGGTATCCGCAGGGACCAGAAAGCCCTGGGTTACGCCGTGACCGAGCTCAAGAGCGAGGAACTGAACGGAAACCTCATCAACCCCGTCTCTGCCCTGCAGGGTAAGGTTGCCGGTGTGGAAATCAACGGCTCCGATGGTGGTATGTTCGGTCGTAACAAAATCCTGATCCGTGGTGCTTCCACCCTGGGCAAGAACAACCAGCCTATCTTCGTCGTGGACGGTATCATCCTGGACAACGACGTGGTGGACCCTTCCGCCGACTGGGATGCCAACAACCTGGACTACGGTAACCAGCTCAAGAACCTGAACCCGGACGACTTCGAGACTGTGTCCGTCCTGAAAGGTGCCGCCGCTACCGCCCTGTACGGTTCCCGCGGTCTGAACGGCGCCATCATCATCACCACCAAGAGCGGCCGCGGTTCCCGCGGTCTGGGCCTGAGTTTCACGCAGACCCTCGGCTTCGACAAGGTGACTTCCGGCCCTAAGTTCCAGAACACCTTCATGGAAGGTTACTTCCAAGGCTACGGCCAGTACTTCGACTGCGCTTCCCAGTGGGATATCCACCGTGGTAACATCTGGATGGAAGGCCGTGAGAACGAGGTCTATTCCCTGTTGCGCATGTACCGCGACATCGGTGCCTGGGGGCTTTCCTTCGGTAATCGCTTCGACGCCCAGCCTTCCATCGAGTGGGTTGACGGCTCCATCATCGAGTCCAAGGCCAAGGAGAACAACTTCGTGGACGCCTTCAACACCGGCTTCAACACCAACACCAACATCACCCTCTCCGGCGGCAATGAGAAGAGCTCCATCTACGCTTCCGTTTCCGAGAAGTACAGCACAGGTACCCTTCCGAACAACAGTTTCAACCGCTTCAACACCCTCCTCAAGGCCACCCACAAACTCAACAAGGCCATCGAGGTGGAGAGTTCCGTGACGTTCACCAATTCCGACGCCCGCAACGCCCAGCCCAACATCGGCCAGTACTTCATCGGTGAAGGTGAATTCGACCGTACCTACGATGCCAAGTACTTCCGCGACAAGTACAAGGGCGAACATGGCGGTCTTGCCAACACCGCGTATGGCGACAAGTGGGGCAACATCCCCGGCCGTGACGTATGGTGGAGCATCTGGGAGAACAACACTTCCCAGAAGGAAACCGTGGTGCGTCCCAACCTGAAACTCACCGTCCAGTTCACCCCTTGGTTCAAGTGGGTCACCGACGGCAGTTTCAACTACTACTACACCCGTCAGGAGACCAAGCGTCCTGACTCCGGCTATGCCAACTCCGGCAACGGCGGCTACTACAGCCTCTCCAACAGCACCCAGGAACAGACCAACCTGAACACCAACTTCATCTTCGACGGCAAGATCAACGAAGACTGGCAGATCGGCGGCTTCCTCCGCGGTGAATACTATAATAATTACCGTGAGGCCACGTCGGCCTGGACCGACGGCGGTCTGGTGGTGCCCAACCGTTACTTCCTGGACAACTCCCGCAACCCCATCAAGGGTAGCGGCTCCGTGAGCGGAACCAAGCGCATGCTCTCCCTGGTAGCCCAGGCCACGGCATCCTTCCGCGACCAGGTGTTCCTCGAGGCCACGGCCCGTAACGACTGGTCTTCGGCCCTCGTTTATGCCGACAAGCACGGTAACTATTCCTACTTCTATCCGTCCTTCAGCGCCTCCTGGCTGCTGCACGAGACCTTCGACCTTCCCAAGAGCATTTCCTTCTTCAAGCTGCGTGCTTCCATCGCCCAGGTGGGTAATGACACCGATCCGTACATCATCAATACGGCCTACAGCATCAGCAACTTCGTCCATGAAGGAGACGCTTCCAGCGCTGTCAACTACATGAACATCCCCAGCTCCGTTTACGATGCCAACATCCGTCCGGAGCGCAAGACTTCCTGGGAACTCGGTGCTGACTTCCGCATGTTCAACAACCGCATCGGCCTGGACGCCACCTTCTACAAGGAGAACACCCGCGACCAGATCATGAGCGTCACGCTGCCCGGCGCCTCCGGCGTCTCCAGCGCCCTCATCAATGCCGGTAACATCCAGAACATGGGTATCGAATTGGCCCTGAACACCATCCCGGTAGAGACCAAGAACTTCTCCTGGGACCTCAACTTCACCTTCACCAAGAACTGGTCCAAGATTGTGGAACTGAGCGACCTCGTGGCCAACTACATCGCCCTGCAGGGTAATGCCGACTACGGTAACTACCGTATCGGTTCCGTGGCCAAGGTGGGCGGCACCTACGGTATCCTCATGTCCGACTCCGCTCCCCTGAAGGACTACACCTACGATGAGGATGGCAACATCACCGGCGGTTCCGGTCTCCCGGTCCTGTACAACTGGCAGATGAACCAGGGTACCACCCTGTACCGCCGCAGCGGTAAGGTGGAAGAAGTGGGTAACTCCGTTCCTGACTTCCTCGGCTCCATCAACACCGGCATCCGTTACAAGAGACTCACCCTCCGTGCTTCCCTGGATGCCCGTTTCGGTGGTTATGTAGCTTCCTATCCTTCCCACTACGGTACCGCTTACGGTTACCTGTCCACTGCCCTGGAAGGCGCCGATGCCGCACACGGCGGTGTCACCTACACCTCCCGCTGGGACGGCATCACCTATGACGACGGTATCATCCCCGAAGGTATCTTCCCGAAGGGTACCAAGATCCCTCAGCCTGACGGCTCTACCTATGAGGTGGAAGGCGGCCAGTGGGGCACCGGTGAAACCTTTGCCGAGGTTTATGCCAAGGACAAGGTGGATCCTTGCCACGCTTCTTCATGGACCTACTACACCAACAGTTGGAGCAACTTCGTCCTGAAGGACAACTGGTTCACCAAACTCAGCTACATCGCCCTTCGTGACGTTTCCATCGCATGGGCCATTCCCGACAGATGGGCTCAGGCCATCAAGGCCCAGGGCATCACGCTGCAGGCCAACGCCCACAACCTGGGTTATCTCCTGAACACCATGCCCAACAAGGAAAATCCGGAAGCCGTCCGCGGTACCGCCGCCTCCGAGTTCCGTATCCGTAACCTCCAGGGCGTGACCACTTACTTCACCTTCACCATCAACGCAAGATTCTAATACAGGCAAGTACCATGAAAGCAAATAAAATATTCATTGCATTAGCACTGTTCGCGGTTGCAGGCCTCACTTCTTGCCGCGACAAGTTTGCCGAACTGAACCAGAAGCCGGATGCCGTTACCACGGCCGAACCGTCCTTCCTGGCTACCCGTGCCCAGACCCTGTTCGAGACCAACGACTACCTCTTCTGGTTCTACAACCAGTCCTACTACTTCCGCTGGCCCCAACTGGCCTCTTCCGGTGTTTTCTCCGAGGGCTCCTATGGTATGGATGCCTCTGTGGTACACCGTCAGACGGGCTACATCACCATGCTCACCTACAAGAATGCCATCAACAACTATATCCAGGCTTATGAGCATCCGGAGTACCAGGCCTATGCCGACATGTGCGGCGTGCTGGCCGTTTACGGTGCCATCTATGCCATCGATATCAATGGTGACATCCAGTATACGGAAGCTTCCAAGTATCGTGACGGCGGTCCCCTGACCCCGAAGTACGACCGCGTGGAAGACCTGTACGACCTGTTCATCACCGAACTGGACCAGTATATCGCCACGTTCAAGGATGAAACCCAGGTTGTGGTGTCCAAGCAGGATATCATCTACAATGGAGACCTGGCCAAGTGGGCCAAGTTGGCCAACACCCTCAAGTTGAAGATTGCCGTACGTCTGTACAACAACAATCCCACCAAGGCCGGCCAGATTGCCCAGGCCGTCCTTTCCAACGGTGTCGGTTACATTGACTCCCTGGAAGATGCCTTCATCTTCCACAAGGCCAATGCCACCACTGGCGGAGACCTCGCCTATCAGACCGGCAACGGTATTTCCATGGTGGGTGCCAGCGAGAATGTCATCAATTACATGGTGGCCAGCCTCGACCCCCGCGTGCGCTTCTTCTACACCAAGAACGGCTTCAACTCCAAGATCATCCAGGAGTTCATCGCAGAAGGCAAGTATGACAGCCTCCCTCCGTTCGTACAGGACAACATCATCCTGGACGACGAAGGCAACTTCGTATCCTACATCCTCGGTGAGCCTTGGAACCGTTATCAGGGACGTCCCATCGTTTGGGAAATGTCTCCTGAATACGAGGCCATGAAGGGCATTTACTTCGACTACACCGACCGTTACCAGCTCACCGTGGGTGAAGCCAGCAAGAGTTACGGCATCTTCTCCTCCCTGTCGGAAGAGATGGTCCGCGGCCGCTGCGGTTACACCGTTCCTACCATCCCCGGCGGTCCCGTCATCCAGGACAACGCCCAGATTCCTTGGTGGGGCATGTATCTCGGTGCCGGTGAAACCAACCTGTACCTGGCCGAACTGGCCGCCCTCGGCGCCATCTCCGGCAGTGCAAAGGCCTATTATGAGAAAGGTGTGGAACTCTCTGTCCGTGAGTGGGACTTCATCGCCGGTAAGAACAGCATTCCTTACTATGGCACTACCTACGGCTACGACGATTTGGAAGAGAGCATCGAACTCAAGGAAGGCGAAATCGCCGACATGCTCGCTACCGATGCTGTGAAGTGGGACGGTTCCCTGGAGAAGATTTATCTGCAGCAGCTGATGAACTTCACCATGCTTCCCAACGAGTTGTATGTCACCGCCCGTCGTTCCGGTTACCCGAAGGTGGGCTCCGATCTTCTCCCGATGGTGAAGTTTGACAAGTTCGAACTGGCTGCCATTCCTCGCCGCTTCGAGTTCTCCGAACCCGCTCCTACCGATATCATGCATGATATCCGTATGGAAAGCCTGAGGGAACAGGGTCTGACCCCTGGCAAGAACCAGTCCGGTATGGGCTTCTCCTCCACCTCCGTGCTCAACTCCGAGCGCCTGTGGCAGGACAAGAACGCCCCTCAGTGGGGTTCTGGCAAGTAGGCTTGATTTTTGCATAATGACAGGCGGCGTTGTTTAGAAGACGCCGCCTGTTTTTTATCGGATAAGCATGAAACGTTTTTTGACCCTTCTTTTAGCCGCCTGCCTGGCATCGTTCGCCCTGCAGGCCCAGAATGTATTTTACCTCTTCCCGGACTATGCCGAAGGCGAAATCCTGTTCCAGGGGATGTCGCGTCCGGCCAAGGTGAAAATGAATATTGACGCCATCGGCCAGCGGGTGTTCTACTACCAGGATGACAAACTCATGGAACTGACTAACCTGGACATGGTGCGCACCATCAAGGTGGGACAGCGGATGTTCCTCATGAAGGACGGCCTGCTTTGCGAGGCGCTGCAGGACCAGGCCCGGAACGATTTCACCCTCTTTGTGAACTGGAAGTTCAGGAAGGTGAACGTAGGCTCCAAGGGGGCCATGGGAGCCACCACGCAGAACAAGGTGGATGTCCTCTGGACCAATACCGTCACCGGTGACGAGGTGGTGGGCGAAGGCCGCTATGCCGAAATGGGAGAATATGCCATGGAACTCTGGAAAATGAAGGGTGACAACACCTATTTCTTTATCGTTGACGGCAAGCAGTATAAAGCCAAGCGCCTGAAGGACCTCTATAAGCAGTTCCCGGCGGCCGCCAAGGACCTCAAGGCCTACGTTCGCACAGAAAACCTAACCCTTGCCACGGCCGACGACGCCAAGAAGGTCATCGGCAAGTTGGTGGAAATGATGAAAGCGAAAACTCCTACAGACTGAATTTCAGGGCCAGCGGCTCCTGTTTCAACCCCTTGGGGAGCTTGAGCGTTACTTTACCGTCCTTAACGGTGGCTTTTACTTTCCGGCCATTGTTGAGGACGGTTACTTTTCCGCCTTTGGGAAGATTGCCGGTCCATTCCAGCGTGGCGGGGAGCGTTTCGCCGTCGGGGAGGGCATAGACGGCATAACGGGTCTGTCCGTCCTTGGAGGCGGTGAACCAGATTTTGCCGCAGTTGTAGTCGGGCGTGATGCGGGTGCCGTAGATGGCTTCCCCGCAGCGGCCCAGCCACTCGCCGATTTCCTGGAGGATGACCTCGGCCTGGGGCTCGATGAGGCCTTCCGGGGTGGGGCCGACGCCCAGCACGAAACAGCCGCCCTTGGCTACGATTTCCGCCAGGATGCCGACGACACGGCGGGCGGTCTTGTAGTTACGGCGCGGTGTCCAGCCCCAGTCGTTGCCCAGGGTGATGCAGGATTCCCAGGGATGGTCGATCTGGCGGTCCGGAATGCTGCGCTCCGGGGTCTGGTAATTCTCGTTGGGGCCCTGGATGGTGCGGTCAACGCTGATGAGCCCCGGGCTCACCTTGCGGGCTTCCACAAGAATGTCGGAAAGTCCCACCTGTTCTCCGCGGATCCAGCCGCCGTCCAGCCAGAGGATGTCCAGTTTGCCGTATCGGCCGCCCGTGATTTCACGAAGTTGGTTCTGGGTGAAGGTGACGTATTTTTCCCACCAGTCCGGGTGCTGCTTCACGTTGTAGTTGATGCCGCGGCGCGGGGTGGCGTAGTAAGGGTTCCAGAACCACTCGCAGTGCCAGTCCGGCTTGGAGAAATAGGCGCCGGTCATGAAGCCCTTTTCGCGGAAGGCTTCGAAGACCCACTTGGCGGCATCGGCCTTGGGATGGCCGGCGAAAGGCCCGGCCTTGGCGATGGAGAAGTCTGTGTATTCGGAGTCGAAGAGGCAGAAGCCGTCGTGGTGCTTGGTGGTGAAAATCATGTATTTCATGCCGGCGTCCTTGAACACGCTGGCCCACTGCTCCGGGTTGAAGTCCACCGGGTTGAACTCCTTGGAAAGGCCCCAGTACCACTGTTTGTAGCCTTCGTAGGTGCTGCCTTCGGGGCGGCGGATCCAGTCTTCGTTGCAGATTTGCCAGGATTCTACGATGCCGGGGACGCTGTACAGGCCCCAGTGCATGAGAACGCCGAATTTAAGGTCTTGCCACTGGTCCAGCTTTTCCAGGACGGCGGGGTCGGTGGGCCACTCGTAGCCGTCGGCCTGTTTGTGTACGAAACTGTTTTCCTGTGCGGTGGCACAGAGCGCCAGGCCGATGGAGAGGATGGTGAGAAGGATTCGTTTCATCTGGTTTCTTGCTATGGTGATGCACAAATATAGTAAATATGCATTAAAAATTTCGTAACTTAGGACGGTGGAAATCAAAAACCCTGAAATATGAAAAGAATCCTGTTGACTGCGATGGCGGTTCTGCTGTCCGTTTCCTTGAGCGCCAAAGTGGAGCTTACGCCCCTTTTTTCCGACAATATGGTGTTCCAGCAAAACAGCCAGGCACCGGTCTGGGGCAAGGCGGCTCCGGGCGCCGTCGTACGCGTCACTCCTTCCTGGAACGGGAAAACTTACCGGGCTACGTCCGATTCCGAAGGCAACTGGTCGGTGAAGATTGACACGCCGAAAGGTGGTTTCAGAAAGTACAGCGTCACCATTTCCGACGGAGATCCCGTCGTCCTGCAGAATGTGCTGGTGGGAGAAGTCTGGCTGGCCTCCGGGCAGTCCAACATGCAGATGCCCGTGGAAAGCTGGCGGGCCGTGCGGACGAACCAGGAAGACATTGCGGGTGCGGCCCGCTATGCCGATGTGCGCCTTCTCCAGGTTTCCCGGGCCACAGGAATGCGGGAGCACGACTATTTCAGTGCCGATTTTGACAAATGGAAGGAGTCTTCCCCCGAAACTGTCCGCAACTTCTCCGCTGCCGCCTGGTACTTCGGCCGGAAACTGATGGAGGAACTTCAAGTCCCCGTGGGACTCATCCACAGCAGTTGGGGCGGCACCATCATCGAAGCCTGGATGAGCGAAGGGGCTATCGGCGCTTATCCGGAATTGTCTGCCTCGCTGGCCGGGGTCAAAGCTCTCTCCGACAATGAATCCCAGCGCGAGAAGACCTTCGAGGAAGAGATTGCGGTCTTTACCCGGGAAGCCAATCGGAAAGACCTCGGCAAGAGCGGCGGAGTGGCTGTATGGGCCCGCCCCGACTTTGACGACACTTCCTGGAAAACCCTGAAACTTCCCGCCATGGTGCAGGAACGCTGGCCTGCCACCAACGGCATCTACTGGTTCCGCAAATCCGTGGAGATTCCCGCCGGCTGGGCCGGGAAGGAACTCACGCTGAGCCTGGGCCCGATAGATGACTTCGACGAAACATACTGGAACGGGGAGCAGGTGGGTTCCGGTGTCCTTTGGAACAAAGCCCGGGAATACACGGTTCCCGCCCGGCTGGTCAAAGCCGGCAAGACGGTCATCACCATCCGTTGTACCGACGATCACGGGAACGGTGGCCTGTACGGTGCCGCCGACCTGCTGTTCATCCAGGGACCTGACGGGCAGAGAATCCGTCTGGACAATGAATGGAAAGTGACCCTCTCCGTTTCTTTCGAGGGAATGCCCAAATCCACGGCGCGGGAGCCCAACCTGCCCACGGTCCTTTACAATGCCATGATCCGGCCGCTGGCTCCGTTTGCTATCCGGGGCGCCATCTGGTACCAGGGCGAGTCCAATACGCCCAGGGCCTGCCGGTACCGCGACCTGATGGCTTCGATGATTCTGGACTGGCGTGCGCTTTGGGGGTACGATTTCCCCTTCTACATTACGCAACTGGCCGGTTATAAAGCGGTTAACGACATTCCCGGGGACGACGACTGGGCCGAACTCCGGGAGGCGCAGGATAGGACCACCCGGATTCTGGACCGCTGCGGAATGGCCTGTATCATCGATTTGGGGGAGGCCGAGGACATCCATCCCGTCCGCAAGCGGGAGGCAGGGGAGCGCCTGGCAAGGCTCGCCCTCAGCAGCGACTATGGCCGGAAAATAGTGGCGACGGGCCCCCGGTTTGAATCTTATAAAATTGTCGGCCAATCGATGGTCGTCCATTTCACCGATGTGGCTGCCGGGCTGAAAGTCATCCCCTCCGGCGATTTCGCCAAAGACCGCTACGGCAGTCGGAACGAGCGGGTGGAGAAGGCCGAGTCCGGCGTCCTTTCCGGATTCCAGATTGCCGGCCCCGACCGCGTATGGCACTGGGCCGATGCCCGCATCGAGGGTGACGGGGTGGTGGTCTCATCGGCCGAGGTCCCCCATCCGGTAGCCGTACGCTATGCCTGGTCGGCCAATCCGGTCTGCAACTTGTTCAACTCCGAAGGGCTGCCCGCCTGGCCCTTCCGAACGGATGACTGGCCGGGAATGACGTATGGGAACTTGTAGTATAACCGAAGCCAAAGCAATAAAAAATGAGAAAAGGAAGCTTAATTGTCGTAGCGCTGCTGCTCGCTGCCGTCGGGGCGAGAGCACAGTATGTCCCTCCGGTGGAGGAAGATGTCAAAGCAAGGCTTGCACAGTGGCAGGACTTGAAGTTCGGAATGTTCATCCACTGGGGCACATACAGCCAGTGGGGCGTCATCGAGTCATGGTCGCTGGCCCCTGACGATATTTCCTGGCAGTACAAGGCCAGGATGGAGAAGGAGATGGATTACTTCGATTATGTCCGTGCTTACGAGCACCTGAAAGACACATTCAATCCAGTCGCCTTCGATCCCGGGAAATGGGCCGATGCCGCACGCTATGCCGGGATGAAATACGTCGTGTTCACCACCAAGCACCACGACGGATTCTGCATGTTTGACACCCATCAGACGGATTACAAGGTGACCGACGCGGGCTGTGCTTTCCACGCCGACCCCCGGGCCAACATCGCCAAGGAAGTCTTCAACGCCTTCCGTGCCCGGGACATCAAGCCGGGTGCCTATTTCTCCATCCCGGACTGGCACAGCAACGATTACTGGTGGAAGCGTTTTCCTCCCAAAAGCATACGGGCCAACTACAAGGCCTCCGAGCATCCCGAAAAATGGGCGGCTTATCAGGACTATATCGCCGCCCAGCTGGATGAACTGACTTCCGGGGAATATGGCGACCTGCTGATGATGTGGCTGGATGTGACGGTTTCCGACGATACCGGGGAAGCCAAACACGATTGGGAAAGGTTTTCAAGGATTGTCCGTGACAATCAGCCGGGTATGCTCATGGTGGCCCGCGGGCAGCACAGCATTTACGAAAACTACCAGACCCCGGAGCAGACCATTCCCGAGAAGGCGCTCGACTATCCCTGGGAGTCTTGTGTGACGATGACGCACAGCTGGTCATACAGGCCGGGGGCGAAGTACAAGTCTGTCAAGGAATTGCTTACCATGCTGGTGCAGATTGTCTCGCGCGGCGGGAATTTTCTCCTGAATGTCGGTCCCGGACCGGACGGAACCCTGGAAGAGGAGGCTTACGACCGCCTGAAAGGAATCGGAGACTGGATGCAGGTCAACGCAGAGGGAATCTACGCGACGAAGGCCGTGGCCCCGTACCAGGACGGGAAGCTCTATTATACCGCCAAAGACGATGCTGTCTATGCTTTCTATATCCCGGAGGAAGGCGAGCCGATGCCTGCGGAGATTGTGATTCCTTCCTTCGTGCCGGCCGGTCCCCGCGCTGTGGTGATGCTGGGCTCCGGAAAGTCGCTTAAATGGAAGAAAGCGGAAGGGGGCGGCACTGTCGTAGCCGTTCCCGCATCCTTGCGGAAAACCCTTTCGGCCCAGCCCGTCTGGTGTCTGAAAATCAAGGTGAAATAGTTATTTTTGTGCAAATAAAATTCCTTACCATGAAAAAATTATCGCTTATTCTCCTGGCTGTAACGGCGCTGGTGCTGGGCGCCTGCAACCGCCAGAAAGAGGCCGCCTTCCCCGTCTATGCGTGGCAGGGCGTCAATGAAAAAACAGACCTGAACCAACTGCAGAAGGACTTCCAATACTGGAAGTCCCAGGGCGTGGTAGGCGTCTGTATCGAGAACAGCAACCCGGAGCTGGTGGCCAAAGTATCGGCCCTGGCCCATGCCGAAGGCCTGGAATACCACGCCTGGATCCCCTGCATGCTCCGCGGTGAAAAGCCCCACGACTGGTACGCCGTGAATCGTCTGGGACAGCCGGCCGACGAGTTCCCCGCCTACGTGCCTTATTATAAGGCCCTGGATCCCCGCAATCCCGACGTACACAAACTCCTGGTGGACCAGATGACCGAGATTGCCCGCATCCCGGACGTGGACTACGTGCAGTTGGACTATATCCGCTACCCGGATGTCATCCTCTCCCGCGGCCTTTGGGACAAATACGGCCTCACGATGGACGAGGAATATGCTCCGGCCGATTATTGCTACTGCGACGACTGCGTGGCCGCTTTCAAGGAACTCACCGGCATTGACATCAAGGCCGTGGAAGATCCTTCCAAGGTGGCCGAGTGGGCCCAGTTCCGCTGCGACCAGGTGACGGACCTCGTGAACGAAATCTGCGCTGCCGTGCATGCCCAGGGCAAGAAAGTGAGTGCCGACGTGTTCCCCGGCCCCGCCTCCCATGCCGAATGGATGGTGCGCCAGCAGTGGAACAAGTGGGATGTGGATATGTTTTTCCCCATGAACTACAATGACTTCTATCTCCAGCCCGCCGAGTGGGTGAAGGACATCACCGCCGAAGAAGTGGCCGCCGCCGGTGACCGCCCGGTAATGAGCGGCCTGTTCATCTGCCGCGAGTGGAAGCGCAAGGTGGAACTGGAGGATCCGGAGGAGTCCGGCCTCATTCCGGCCGAGATGGCCACGGCCGTGAACGGTGCCCGTGAAGCCGGGGCCGCGGGCATCTGCCTTTTCACCCCTGGCAGCATGACGCCGGAGCACTGGGCCGCCCTCGCTGAAGCCCTGAAATAGCAGATGGCTCTTAACTGATTAACTACCATATAGTTACCGTACAATCCTCGGCTCTTTTTGCGCCGAGGATTTTCTGCTAATCATTGAAAATCAAAGATTTATTTGTCACGGTTTTCAAGGGGCCGATTATCGAAAGTTAACAAAATCGAACCATTTTCAAAAAAAAACAACTATATTAGCAGGCTCAAATGCAATTTTTTATAAAAGATTTTATTAAGGGTTGCTTTTGACAGTGGTTTTGTAACTTAATTAAAACGGAACAAATCAGCCGCTCCCCCAAAGGAGAGGTTGATGGAATAGGATAAATCCTATAACCAAATAACCAAATTATTAATTAAACAACCAATTTATGTTCAAAAAGCTTCAATCAGCTCTGCTGATGGCCCTGATGGTGACATTCACCTTCGTGGCCTCTGCCCAGAACCGTACGGTTACCGGTGTTGTCGTGGACAATATCGGCCCCGTCGCCGGCGCTGGCGTAGTTGTCGCCGGAACCAACAACGGTGCAATCACCGACCTGGATGGTTCCTTTACGCTTAACAACGTGCCCGTGGGCGCTACCGTGAACGTAACTTGCATCGGCTATGCCGACGCTTCCTTCGTCTTCGACGGCACTCCCGTGAACATCGTCCTCAAGGAAGACAGCGAACTGCTGGATGAGGTGGTGGTCACCGCCCTCGGTATCACCCGTGAAAAGAAATCCCTCGGTTATGCCGTGCAGGATGTGAAGGCGGAAGAACTCACCCGTGGCGGTGGCGTCACCCTCACCGACGCCCTGATGGGCAAGGTGGCCGGTCTGATGATCAACAATTCCGCTACCGGTGCCGGCGGTTCCACCCGTGTGGTTCTGCGTGGTAACTCCTCCCTCTCCGACAACAACTCCCCGTTGTATGTGGTGGACGGTGTCCCGTACGACAACGGCGGTACTCCCGGACAGGACGCTGCCGGTCTGTGGGGCTCCCAGGACCACCAGAGCGGTGCGTTCGACATCAACCCCGAGGACATCGAGAGCGTTTCCGTGCTGAAGGGCGCCACCGCTGCCGCCCTGTACGGTTCCCGCGCCGGTAACGGTGTCATCCTCATTACCACCAAGAAGGGCGGCAAGGGCCAGCAGAAACTTGGCATCAGTTACAGCGGCAAGTTCACCTGGTCTCCCGTTTCCTACTTCCCGGCCCTCCAGAACATCTACGGTCAGGGTTCCCTGGGCGAATTTGACGCTCAGACCACCGGTTCCTGGGGTCCTGCCATGAGCGCTTCCGTCCAGCATCCCAACTGGTGGGATGGCTCCACCCAGATTTCCTACATCGGCACCGAGAACCCTTGGACCGAGTTCTATCGCACCGGTAACAGCCAGAGCAACAACATCACTCTCGCCGGCGGCAACAAGGACAACCCGTTCCGTCTCACCCTCGGTTACGACAACACCAACTCCGTGGTGCGCACTTCCAACATCAAGCGTACCAGCGTTGACTTCGTGACCAGCAACAAACTGGCCGATTGGCTCAAACTCGATGTGAAGGCCAACTACGTGAACACCGCCGGTACCAACCGTCAGGCCCGTGGTGCCTATGGCTCTTCCTACAGCCTCCTCACCATGCCCCGCAGCATCAAGGTGTCCGACCTCGCCGCCCATTGGCTCAACGAGGCTGCCGCTGCCGCCGGTGCCGGTGCTGAAGCCCAGATCAACTGGCACGAGGTGAGCCCGAACAGCCAGAACCCTTACTTCATCCAGAACAACTTCGACAACGGCGACGTTCAGAACAAGTTCTTCGGCGTGGGTTCCCTCACCATCAACCTCATGAAGAATCTCACCTTCAAGGTGAAGGAAGGTCTCACCTGGGTCGGCGTCACGGACAAGAGCAAGCGTCTGTACGACACCTCCGGCTTCAACTGGCCTGAGTTCTCCATGAAGAAGAGCA
This sequence comes from uncultured Bacteroidales bacterium, assembly GCA_900320795.1. Classification (GTDB taxonomy): domain Bacteria; phylum Bacteroidota; class Bacteroidia; order Bacteroidales; family UBA932; genus Cryptobacteroides. Next base: position 3,334 of record ONTQ01000022.1, on the reverse strand, counting down.
CCACCATGGAAAACAACCTGGAAGGTCTCCTCTCCTACAACAACACCTGGGGTGACTTCGACTTCGGCGCCAGCGTGGGTGGCAACATCATGCACTACAAGAGCGAAACGCTCCGTGCCGTCTCCAAGAACATTCCTTTCGCCGGCGCCTATTATGTCCGTGCCGGTCAACTTGACGGCGACACCTACAATGATATCTACGAGAAGCAGATTAACTCCCTGTACGCTTTCGCCAACCTGGGTTGGAAGAACTTCCTCTTCGTGGACGTGACCGCCCGTAACGACTGGTCCTCCACCCTCCCGAAGGCCAACCGCAGTTACTTCTATCCTTCCGTGAGCGTTTCCTACCTCCTGAACGGTATGCTGGACGCCATCGAGGCCGATTACAACAAGGACATCCTCGACTATGGCAAGTTCCGCTTCTCCTGGGCAAAGGTAGGTAAGGACACCGATCCTTACCAGTTGGAAACCCTGCTGGGTACCACCAGCGGTATCAACGACCTCAACTATATCACCTATCCGACCACCCGTTCCAACTCCAACCTGAAACCCGAAATGGTGACTTCCTGGGAACTGGGTACCGAATGGCACTTCTTCAAGAACCGTCTGGGTATCGACCTCACCTACTATCACTCCAACACGGTGAACCAGGTGATGAAGATTGCCCTTCCTTATTCCTCCGGTGTGCAGAACCAGTGGATTAACGCCGGTAACATCCAGAACCAGGGTATCGAACTCCAGCTCAGCGGTGAGTTTGTCCGCACCCGCGACGTCACCTTCGGCGCCACCTTCAACTTCGCCAAGAACTGGAACAAGGTTCTCGAACTCTACCACAATGCCGAAATGGGCATCGATGTGGACCGTTACTCCCTGGGCGGCATCAACTTCTCCGCCTCCGGTGACGGTACCGTCTATGCCATCGAAGGCCAGCAGATTGGCACCTTCGTAGGTACCGGTTACAAGCGCGACGCTTCCGGCAACAAGGTGATTGGCGAAAACGGCCTGCCCGTGATTGAATCCAACAAGGAGATTGCCAGCGTGGCCCCCAACTTCACCGGTTCCTTCGGCCTCAACTTCGCTTGGAAGGGCCTGGCCCTCAACGCCTTGTTCTCCTTCCAGAGCGGTGGCAGCCTCTATTCCGCCACTGAGTACATGACCCTCCACAACGGTACCGGTCTGCGCACCGCCGACCGTTCCGACCGTGTCATCGAGGGTGTCACCGAGTCCGGTGCCAAGAACACCGTTTCCGTGACCGCCCAGAGTTACTGGAACAACATCCCGATGGAAGAGTGCGTTTATGACGCTTCCTACCTGAAACTCAGCGAACTCTCCCTCAGTTATACCCTTCCCAAGAAATGGCTGGAGCGCACCTTCAACGGCTATGTGGACAATGTCCGTATCTCCGCTGTAGGTTCCAACCTCTTCTACTTCCTCAAGCACACCCCGGGTACCACTCCTGACGGTGCACTCACTGAAAGTTCCCTCATGGCAACCGCCCTCGACCTGTGCCCGTATCCGGCCACTCGCAACTTCGGCGTAGCCCTCAATATCGGTTTCTAATCTAAAGGGAGAAAGTGAATATGAAAAAGTTTATCATACCTGTTCCGGCTCTCCTCGCCCTGGCTTCCTGTACTGCCAAGTTCGATGAGATGAACAAACCTACCACGGGTCTTACCATGGACTCCGCCCAGCCTATGTACGTCTTTGGCCGTACGCTGTACAATGGTTCCTCCAATGACCATCAGCGTAACTTCAACCTGAACGACGATATGTACGCCCACTACTTCGCCCAGGGTCTCGGTTGGACCGACTTCTGGCGTTACAACGCCGGCTGGGGTGATATTTTCTGGCGTGACTTCTACACCGACCGTCTCCAGGAATACTGGCTCATCAACGACATCTGCGGTGATGAAGACCACTACAAGTGCATCAAGGCCGCCAACGATGTGTGGAACGTCGTCCTGTGGCTCCGCGTGATTGACCGTCACGGCGATGCCCCTTACTTTGACGAAGAAGGCAACTTCGGCGCCGGTAAGGGTACCACCCTCCCGTACAGCAAGGTAGCCGACATCTATGCCGACCTTATCAAGCGTCTGCAGGCCGATGTCACCGCCTTTGGCAACACCAGCGGCCAGTGGGATTTCGGCGCCTATGACTTCCTGTTCAATAACGACTGGAACCAGTGGAAGAAATTCGCCAACACCCTGATTATGCGCCTGTCCATGCGTTTTGCCCAGGCCGGTACCTTCAAGAGCGCCTTCACCGCCGCCGCCAACGACTGCTTCAACAGCCCCAGCGACTACGCCCGCATCAGTTGCGACACCGGTGTATGGGGAGACTACTACGACCGTACCTTCAACGACTGGTCCAACACCTTCACCAACTGCGACTTCATGGACATGATGAACGGCACCAACAAGGGCTACGCCACCGGCGTTGTGGACCCTCGTCGCGCCTTCTTCTTCCTCCCCGGCAGCGAACAGGCCGAATCCGGCAGCAACTGGGACGGTTATCCGTTCGACTACACCGCCGACACGGAGAGCGGTATCGTAAAGGCTCATGGCGGCAACAAGTCCTATGCCCGTCTGAACATGTACAATACCGACGGCTTCTTCCACTACAGCGGCGCCGGCAACGAGAACCTCTCCTGGTGCTACAGTTCCTACTCCGAAGCCCTCTTCCTCAAGGCAGAGGCTGCCCTCCGCGGTTGGATTTCCGGTAACGCCGAAGACTTCTTCAAGCAGGCCATCAAGGCTTCCATGAATGAAATCGCCCAGTTCGTAACCCGTTCCGGCGGCAAGACCACCATCAGCGAGGCCGATGCCAACGCTTACATCGCCGCCCTGCCTGCCTTCGGCGCTTCCAAGGAACAGCAACTGCGTTCCATCATGATCCAGAAGTGGATTGCCCTGTACCCCAACTCCGTTGAGGCCTGGGCCGAGCAGCGCCGTACCGGTTATCCGGACTACGCTTCCAAGGTTCTGACTTACCCGGCCGTGAGCGCCAGTTCCGGCGTGAGCGTGGGTAACATCATCCAGCGTATCCCTTATCCGCAGAACGAGTACAACACCAACGCCGGCAACATTCCTTCCGAGTTCTCCGACTACAACGCCAAGAACATGGAGAAGGGTATCTCCTGGAGCCTCAACGGTTCCGGTACCCAGAGTGCTACCGCCGCTCCCAACAACAAGCTCTAATCGGACTTGCATACTGCATGAAGGCTGGCCCCTCACCGGTGACATGAACCCCGAAAGTTAGACAAAAAACTTTCGGGGTTTTGTTATGCGAAAAAAGCATTCTTACGAAGATCGCCTCAAGTATATGAAGATGCTTGA